>JAJFHT010000212.1 GCA_021775495.1 Hyphomicrobiales bacterium
GGTCCGCCGTTCCGGTTACCAACAAGGCGCTGGGTATCGAAGCCTCGCTAAGCTGCGTTTTCGACGAAGCGGATTTTCTGCCGGAGCATGAGCCTAAAATCTTCGCCGGTCTGTCGACTTTCGCAAAACTGATCGAAAACCATATGCAGTCCGAATCTGACGAGGTGGACAACCCATCCAATGCCGGCTCTCCGCCCGGGTGAACGGCACTAATCCAGTCAATGCGTGAACATTGACACACTACCATGGTAGAGTAACATATCTACATCCATCCTCATCGCATTGCCAGCTGGTAGGTAGAAGAGGAATCGGTTCTGTTCATCAAAGGGAGAGACTAAAATGCAATTCAAACGGCTTATTTCCGCTCTACTTGCGCTCACAGCGGTTCCCACGCTTGCCCTGGCGGACTCTTCGTCCCGTGTTGCACTCGTCCCCGGTGGGCCCCATCCCTATTTTGCCGCCTGGGAACAGGCCGGCGCGGATGCCGCCAAGAAATTCGGCCTTGGTTCTGCTGACTACAAGGTGCCGCAGAAATGGGAGCTTGGTCTGCAGAACCAGATGCTCGAAAGCCTGGTGACCCTCGGTTACAACGCATTTCTGATCTTCCCGGGTGACCCGGTCGGAACGGTAGCAATTGCTGACGAGTTGGCTGACACCGGCGCTCCGGTCATCGCTCTTGCCGGTTGCCTCAAGGATCCGTCCAAAGCAGTGTTCTGCATGGGCACGGATACCGGCAACTCCGCCTATCTTGGTACCAAGGAATTGTTGAAAGAACTCGGCAGCGGCGCAAAAATCGCTCACTTCACCGGTTTCCTCGTCGATCCCAACACGCAACTGCGTATCGATGCTGTCAACAAGGCGGCTGCAGAAGGTGGCGCTGAAGTCATCCAGGTCATCGCCGACATCGATGCGCCGGAACCGGCAGAAGAAAAAATCAACGCCTATCTTGCCGCCCACGCCAAGGACGTCGACGGCATCATTACCACTGCCTGGGTACCCGCGGTCGTTGCATCATCGGCGCTGCGCAAAATTGGCGACAAACGCATCAAGATGGTTGGCATCGATCATGACGAGGTTGTGCTGAAAGCCATCAAAGACGGCTTTGTCCATGGCACCATGCTGCAGAACCCCTACGGCCAGGGCTACATCGGTTCCTATGTTGCCGACCGGCTGCGTTCCGGATGCAAGGTCAAGGCCGACGCGCCGTTCAAGAGCAACGCTCTGACCGACAAGTTCATCGATTCCGGTACCGTCTTCGCCGGCGTCAACGATGTGGAAAATTATGTCGGTTCCATGCAGTCGATCACCAACACACTGTTCGAAGGTTTCGAATCGACCTACCTTGATTGCTGACAAACCTGAATGGCGGAGCCGCTTGCTGCTCCGCCAATCGGAAAAGGTACCGGAAGGCGGGGAATTTCATGACTGACATCCGGCAGGAGCGGTCCGGTGCTATCGGTCATGTTGAACAGCGGCAGTCGTCGCGCCTGACGCTGCTCCGATTGCTGCTCAGCAATGAATTCGGATTGCTGGTCCTGATCGTTCTCTTTGCCCTGATTTTTTCGACGGTTTCACCCGCCTTCCTTTCGAAATTCAGTCTCTATGCTCTCGGACGCACGGCAGCGGTCAACATCATGATCGGATTTTCGATGATGGTGGTGATCCTGACCGGCGGGCTCAATCTATCCGTTGGCGCGATTGGCGTTTCGGCGGCGATGTTCGGCGGCTTGCTGATGGAGGCTTTCGGTCTGCCCTGGCCGCTGGCGATCGCTGGTGGCCTTGCCATGGGCGCGGCGCTGGGCGCGCTCAACGGTGTGATCATCGTACGATCGGGACTTCACAGTTTCATCATCACGCTTGCAACGATGAGCATCTTCTTTGGCGTGATGATTTTCCTGACCCGGGCCGAGTCCTACCGGGATATCTCGCCGGTTTTTACCGGCTTCGGTCGCATGAAACTGTTCGCAATTGTCTCACCGCTGCTGATCGTCTCTGTCCTGGTCGCGGTGCTGCTGTCGGTCCTGTTCAGATACACCGCACTGGGGCGTGAAATGCTGGCAACCGGCGCTAATGAGCGTGCCGCCGAACTGTCGGGAATTCGGGTCAACCGGATGATCACCTATTGCCATATGCTTTCGGGTATTCTCGCCGGGGTAGCAGGTGTGATGTTGGTCTCGCGCACCGGCGCGGCCATTCCGTCAATGGCAGGTCAACTCGGACAGGACTGGCTGTTGCCGGCATTCCTTGGGCCGGTCCTTGGCGGCACACTCCTGACCGGCGGCCGGGTTTCGGTGCTCGGCACGTTTCTTGGCTCGTTCCTGGTCACCATGCTGACCACCGGATTGTTGCTGATGCAGGTCGGGGCGTTCTGGGTACAGACCTATCTCGGCCTCTTGCTGCTGTTGGCGGTACTGCTCGATCTGTTCCGGCGTTCCTACCTGACGCGGAGAAAACTGATATGAGCCGGCGTATCTGGGAAAACGACTGGTTTGGACCGTTGCTGGTCGTCGTGGTCGCCGTCGCAATTGTCGGCGCGCTCAACCCGTCATTCCTGTCACCGTTCAATATCCAGATCCTGCTGTTGGCCATCTCCGTCAATGCCATGATCGCCTTTTCCCAGATGATCATCATTGCCATCGGTCAGATGAATCTGTCGGTTGGCGCCATCGGAGGCCTGGCCGCCATCGCATTTGGCGGAATGATGGAAGTTTGGGGAATACCCTGGCCGATCGCCGCTTTTCTGGCACTGGCCCTCGGGCTTGTCGCCGGTCTCGCCAATGGCGTACTGGTGGCGTTCACTGGCATTTCCGCGTTTGTCATCACGCTGGCCACGCTCTCGGCGTACAAGGGCGTCAATCTGGGTATTACGGAAGCACAACCGTTTTACGAGATTCCGGCAACCGTCAAGGCGCTCGGCAACGAGACATTTTTGCACCCGCTGCCCTGGCTGATCATCCCATGTGTCGTTGTCGCGCTTTTGCTCTGGTATCTGCTGAACCGCCTGCCGCTCGGGCGCTCCATACTGGCGGTCGGTGGCAATGAGCATGCGGCGGAGCTGTCCGGTATTTCGGTGCGCGGCATCGTCATCACGGCGCATGCGGTTTCGGGACTGCTGGCAGCGCTTGCCGGCATCATGCTGGTGGGCCGCCTGCAATTGGGACAGCCGACCATCGGCGACGACTGGCTGATCCTGTCCTTCGCCGCCCCGGTAATCGGCGGCGCAATCCTCTCCGGTGGTCATGTCAGTGTCGCGGGCACCTTTCTGGGCGTTGCCATCGTCGCGATTTTCACCCAGGTGCTGGTGCTGTTCAACATCGATCCGTTCCTTGTGCAGGTTGTTCTCGGAGTGCTCATCCTTTGGGCGGTCGGTATCAATCGTTTCCGCGAGGTACGGGCGCAGCGCCACGCCGAACAGGTGGCGACATGAACCAGACTGTTTTTCATGCGGAGGGCGTCACCAAGACTTTTCCCGGTGTGACAGCGCTGGAGGACGTGCGGCTGACGTTGTCCAAGGGTTCCATCCATGCATTGCTTGGCGAAAACGGAGCCGGAAAGTCGACACTGATCAAGGTGATCACCGGAGTGCACCGACCCGATTCCGGCCATCTGACTTTGAACGGCTCGGCGTTTGAACCGAGTGGCCCCCGCGACGCCATCGGCCACGGGATCGGCGTGGTGCACCAGGAACGAAATCTCATTCCGCGATTTTCGATTGGCGAGAATATCTTCCTGGAAGGTCTGAGCGCCCATCCCCTGAAACGCATCGATTACAAAAAGCTCTTCTCCGACGCCCGTGAGTGGCTCGACTTGCTCGGCGTTGATGCAGACCCGTCAATGCCGGTCGACCGATTGAGCGTTGCCAAGATCCAGCTGGTGGAAATCGCCAAGGCGCTGTCACTGAACTCACGCATTCTGCTGCTCGACGAGCCCACGGCGTCGTTGACCCCGCATGAGACCGATACATTGTTTGCCATTCTCAGGCGGCTGCGTGACGACGGCGTGAGCCTCATGTTCGTCAGTCACAAGCTCGAGGAGGTGCAGGAAATCTGTGATCAGGTGACTGTCCTTCGGGATGGCCGCAATGCCTGCGAAAGCCGCACTCTTGAGGGCCTCGACCGGCAGGCGATCGTGCGCCTGATGATCGGGCGTAGCGAACAGATCCCCGACTGGTCGGCGCGTGACCGATCCACAGGTGATGCGGCTCTTCAGCTCAAGGACGTCTCGACCTCACTTGGGCACAAGCAGATCGATCTGACCGTGCACAAGGGCGAAATTGTCGGTCTCTACGGGCTTGTCGGCGCGGGGCGCAGCGAACTGGCGAAAGCGATCATGGGCAAGTTCGCCATGACTGGCGGATCGGTTCTGGTCAAGGGAAAACAGGTTGACATCCGCAGCGTTGCCGATGCCGTTGGCCGTTACCGCATCGGCTATGTCAGCGAGGATCGCAAGAGCGAAGGACTGGTGCTGATGCATTCGGTTCTGGAAAATGTCGGAATGCCGATCTGGCGCCGGCTGGCCGGCTTTGCTCACCTGCTGACCAACCGGACGGTACGCCGGCACACCGAGCCCTTTATTCGCAAACTCGAAGTACGCACGCCGTCGCTCGAGCAACATGTCGGTAATCTGTCAGGCGGCAACCAGCAGAAGGTCAGCGTCGCCAAATGGCTCGCAGCGGAAGTGGAAATCCTGATTGTCGACGAGCCGTCTGTCGGTATTGATATAAAGACAAAAGCCTATCTGCACGAACTGATCCGGGAACTGTCAGACAACGGAACGGCCTTGTTGCTGATCACCAGTGACATGCCTGAGATGATCACCCTGGCGGATCATATAGTGGTCATGAATGATTACCGCGTCATGGGCGAAATCGACAATACACGCGACTACGACACCATGAGCGAGCGCATCATGGCCCTGATCCAGGGTGAGGAAACTGTTGCTGCAGGGGTCTGACAGGACCACTTCCTTTATGTCACCGAGTAGAAGCGGGCACAGTTTGCGCCAAGGATCTTTGCCTGCTCATCCCGGCTGAGAGCCTGGCTCCATTGCAATACGACATCCAGTGTTTCGCCATAACTTCCGGCCAGTGTACAGACAGGCCAGTCCGAGCCGATCATCAGCCGGTCTGGCCCGAATGCTTCCAGAACCGTGTTGAGGAAGGGAGTAAAAGTAGATGTCTGCCAGTTGCCCCAATCGGCTTCCGTCACCAGGCCTGACAACTTGCAAAGCACATGCGGACGTTGCGCGATCTCGCGAATTCCGGTTTCCCATTCGGGCCAGTCACTGCCATCCATCGCGGGTTTGGCGATATGATCGATGACGAAAGGCTGATCGGGCAACCGGTCGACAAGCCGGATCGCTGACGGCAAGTGCACGGTACGCAGCAGCAGGTCGTAGGTCAGGCCGTAGGTTTCCAGCTTTCCGACGCCTCGGGCATGGTCCGTGCTGTGCGCGAAATCCGGATTCTTGCGGTCGTGGATCAGCATCCGCAATCCCTTGAGTGCCGGTTTGCCGCTCCACTGTTCCAGCCGCGCTTCGACATCCGGCGCGCACAGATCGACCCATCCGACCACGCCGCGAATGCTCGGGTCGCCGGCGGCAAGCTGAAGCAGGAAATCGGTTTCGGCATCCAGCTCGCGGGCCTGCACGGCAATCGTTCCGTCGATACCCGCACCGGCTCGAAGCGGCGCAAGATCGATCGGCAGGTATTCTCGTTTCAGAGCCTGAAGACCGTCTGTCATCCAGGGAAAATCATCCGGATTGGTAGTGTAGTTCCAAAAGTGCTGATGGGAATCAAGACGCATTCTAGAATTCCAGTTGAACCTTTATTGTCGAAGACGGGTCGTTGCGGATCATTGCGAAAGCCTGCTCGGCTTCTGTTGCGGCAAAAGTGTTGCGGATCATGTCGGCCGGTTGCAGCTCTCCGCTTTCCAGCCAGCCGATCACTTCCGGCAGAAGCTTGCGGTTCAGGCGGGAACCGAAAATCGAAATCTCCTTGCCGACAATGTGTTTCTGTACGACGCTTGCCGGAACTTCCGAAAATCCGAGCAATCCGATCCTGCCTGCCGGGCTTGCCAGAGCAACGGCCTCTGACAGCAGGGCAGGTACCCCGGTTGCGTCGACCACCACAGTCGGTCCCAGCCCGTCGGTCTCTCCTGCCACGGCTTTTTCGACCGCACCGGGAGTGGCATGGACAACGCCATCGGCACCAAAACCGAGCGCGCCATCCAGACGGCTTTTGTCGATATCGGCCACGATGCATCGCGCGCCTTTCAGCTTTGCAACCTGCAACACCGTCAGACCTATGGGGCCGGCTCCGTAAACCAGGACGCTGTCATTCGGGCCGCAACCGGTCCGTGACAACACGTTCGCAGCGATGGAAAACGGTTCTGCAAGGGCGGCGATGCCGAGGTCAAGATCATTCGAGACCTGGACAACATTGGCTGCAGGTACGGTGAAATAGGACCTGAAGCCGCCGTCGCGGTGGACACCCAGAACGGCGATCTGGGCGCACACATTGTGCCGCCCTATCCGGCACGGATAACAGTTTCCACAGGAGACCACAGGATCGATCACCACGGCATCGCCGATGGAAAAACCGCCGGCATCCGGGCCCAAAGCCTCCACTCGTCCAGCTATCTCATGGCCTATGATGCGTGGATATTGCGCAAACGGATTGCTGCCCTCCAGAATATGCACGTCGGAACCGCAGATACCGGCCCGGCAGACCCGAACCAGAATCTCGTCCTGTTTCGGCTGGACGATGGTGTCCTGCCGTATCGCCAGCTTGCCGGGTTCTTCGACTGCAATCGCTATCATTCCTGTGTCCTGCCGATGCCAGATACTGGACATTTACAATATTGACTACCATGGTAGTGGGTCAATCTGGGCAGTACAATGAAAAGGACCGGCCAACTGACTCCCGCCAGCAACAAATTGATCGATCCCGTACCGTCAATCGGACGGCAACCGTCGGTCACGATGCAGGTGCATGCCCATTTGCGGCGGCTTATTTTGAGATTGCAGTTGAAGCCCGGAGAAGCGTTGAGCGAAAAGGACCTGTCGCTGAAGCTCGGGGTCAGCCGGACGCCGGTGCGGGAAGCATTTATCCGTCTTTCAGAGGAAGGGCTTGTCGATATCTTTCCTCAACGGGGCACCCTTGTGGCGCCGATCCGCATTGCGGAGATCGAGGAGGCGCAGTTCCTGCGCGACATCCTTGAAACAGCGGTTGTCAAACGTGCGGCCGAATCCATGGACCCGGCCGTCCTAACCGAACTGGCCGACAATCTGCATCAACAGAAACTGATCCTGAAGCGCAAGGACTACGACGCTTTCTGGGAACTTGACGAACGATTTCACCACCTGCTGTGCAAGAGCGCTTCCCTGCCGCGAGCCTGGCGGGTTATCCATGCCGTCAAGGGTCAACTTGACCGTGTCCGTTACATCAGCCTGCCGGAGCCGGGCCATGCCAAACTGGTATTGCGCCAGCACACTGAAATTCTTGAAGCCGTGCGCGACGGCGATGTCGAGCGCGCGGTTTCAGCCATGCAGGATCATTTGCAGGAAATCTGGCGCTCGATCGAGCGGATGGCTCGTGAGGACAAGGACATGTTCCAGTCCTGAATCTCAATCGAGGTGGAACACTTCTTCCATCATCGCCCAGAATTCTCCTTCGTTGCGGGAGGTAAACGGTTCCTGGCACGGGTCGGTGTGCGTCCACCAGCGTTGTGTCTCCGGATCGGCGGCAATGCGGGCCGCGTCGGCTGCAAAGTCACTGCCGTGATATTCCCAATAGCCAAAAAGCAGGTTTTCCGGTTCCTTGAGAAAGATCGAATAATTCTTGATGTTGTTGTCGGACAGGGCCTTCAGGACACCCGGCCAGACATCCGCGTGCAGCCGTTTGTATTCGGCAAGCTTTTCCGCCTTCAGCCCGATCACCATTCCCATGCGCTGCATGACACACTCCTCCCTTTCAATCCGTACTCCAGGTCAATCCGTCTTTCCGGCCAGCGTCGATCGCTTCCCGGTTCCAGTCGATGCCGAGGCCGGGCGTTGCGGCTGGCCATGCTCGTCCGTTCTCGATGCGCAACTGCGAGGCTGTGATCGTGTCCAGTTGCGGAATATATTCAAGCCAGGGCGCATTCGGTATCGCGCAAACAAGGCTGGCGTGCAGTTCCATCAGGAAGTGCGGGCACACCGGAACATTGAAAGCTTCGGCCATATGCGCCACTTTCATCCACGGGGTGATGCCGCCGACACGGGCAACGTCAACCTGGACAATGCTTGTTCCGCCACTGACCAGGTAATCCTTGAACTGACTGATCGAATAAAGGCTTTCGCCAACGGCTACGGGTACCGTGGTTGCCGCAGCAAGCCGCGCGTGTTCGAGCACATTGTCGGCCGGCATCGGTTCTTCCAGCCAGGCGATATCGAAGGCTTCGAGCATCCGAGCACGGCGGGTCGCCTCGGCACGACTGAAGGCCTGATTGGCATCGACCATGATCTCGTAGGACGGGCCGACAGCGGCTCGAACAGCTGCGATTCGCTCGCGGTCTTCTGAAAGGTGTGGTTTGCCGATCTTGATCTTGGATCCGGCGAACCCCTTCGCCTTGGCCTCGAGCGCATCCTTGACCAGCTCTTCCGTTTCAATATGCAGCCAGCCACCTTCAGTGGTGTAACACGGTACATTGGTCTTGGCCCCACCGAGCAGGCGGAACAGCGGCAGACCGGCTTTCCGGCATCGAAGATCCCACAGCGCTGTATCGATGGCGGCGAGCGCCAGGGACGTAACGGCGCCGACCGCTGTCGCGTGGGTGGAAAACAGCAGATCCTTCCAGATTGCTTCGATGTCTTCCGCTTCCCTGCCAATCAGGCGCGGAACCAGCGTTTCGCGCAACAGAGACATGATCGCCGGCCCGCCCTGACCGATTGTGTAGGAATAGCCGGTTCCTGTGGCCCCATCACTATCGGTAATCCGTACGATCGGTGTTTCCTGGCTGTCAAAGGATTGAATCGCATCTGTTCGCCGGACCTTCGGTTTCAAGTCCACCATGCAGATTTCGACATGCATTATGAGCGCCATGACGGGCTGGTTCTCCGTTGTTTGGTCCCCGATGGAAATGACATGCAAATTCTCGACGCGGATTGTCTGAGACTATGACGGGAAGGGTTGCATGTCGACAATCAACCATCGTGGAAAATTCTGATCGCGTCCGGCTTTTCCGATCTCAACGATGCGATGGCGCTTCGCCGCCTCGTAGCTCTGCTGCTCCCGGAGCAGAGACCGGCACCATGAGATCGATTGCTTTGTTCGATGCCACCGACAGGTAAATCGGCTCCTGCATGAGATAGAACTTGCCGACCGGAGTGGTATCTGAAATCGGCAGTCTCAGCGTAAGTTGTGCACCGGTGTCGACATGTCCCTTCTCAAACCGAATGCTGTCGCGCGGTTCAAACCGACGACGGTGATCTGCGAACTTGTCAGATGTGACGTCGGTCTCTTTGCGCGTCACCTGATTGAAAGACAGGCCATCTTCGTATCGGCTGGGTTCATCCAGTAACTGCCGCAACTCGAGATCAAAACCCGTCCAACCCCGGTTTGTCAGATTGCGAATGATTTTCTTGACGTAGATCAGCTTGCTGCCGGCGCCGGGTTTCCAACTGGGCAATTTTTCAAATCCTGTCTGCCGCCTGATGACCAGGACTGCCGGCAGGTTGTCGAATATCTCTTCAACGATCACAAATGGCTCGGTGGTCGTCCCACTGCCGGAAACGGAGATCAGGCGGAAGCCGCCCAGTTCATCGCTGAATGAAAACCCGCCAGCGGAAATCTGGCCAGATTGCGCCGGCACCAACCGGCAACACAGAACAACAAAAGTAATCGCAATGAGACTCAGTGTTGGACGAAGCATTGGCATGTCCGTTTCGCATCTGCCGTCACCGCACTTTATAGAGCCTGACAGCAAAACAGCACCTGATTTGTGACGCTCATACCATGCCTGATTCCAGGCAGCGGCCGCATCTGGTCGCATTCGAGGCGGCAATTGCCCAGGTGACCAGTAAAACCTCTGTGATTCTACATCTGAAAAATTTGCGGTTGACAGGCGTGCTGGTTCACGGCATTATTTTTATCGAGCCTCGAAATAAATGGTTCAACGGTCTCTTAAGACCGTAATTTGAGATGGTGTTCGCACCGGGAGGAATATTGATGAAAAAACTGACACTCGCCCTGATGGGCGCGGCAATGCTGTCTGCTTCGCTTGTGAGCGGTGCAATTGCTGAAGGCAAAACCATCGGCGTTTCCTGGAAAATCTTTCAGGAAGAGCGCTGGAAGCGCGATGAAGGCGTCATCAAGGCAATCGTTGAAGCCAATGGCGACAGGTATATTTCGGCTGACGCGCAAGGCTCCGCCGCCAAACAGCTGACGGATGTCGAGTCGCTGATTTCTCAGGGTGCCGATGTTCTGATGATCGTACCGTTTGATTCCGAAGCTATTCTGCCGGCCATCGACAAGGCTGCTGCCGAAGGCATTCCGATGATCGCTTACGATGTTCAGATCGAACATCCGGATTCGCTCTACATCACTTTCGACAATGTTGGTGTCGGGCGCCTGATGGCCAAGGAAATGCTGAAGGTCAAGGACGCCGGCAATTTCGCCTTCATCAAGGGCGACCAGGGCGATCCGAACGCGACGTTCCTGTTCCAGGGCATCATGGAAGTGCTGCAGCCGAACATCGATGCCGGCAAGATCAAGAATGTCGGCGAGGCCTTCACCGATGGCTGGAAGCCTGAAAATGCCCAGCGCAACATGGAACAGATGCTGACCGCCAACAACAACAATATCGACGCGGTGGTTTCGGAAAATGACGGCATGGCCGGTGGTGTTGTTGCTGCACTCGCAGCGCAGGGCATGGCCGGATCGGTGCCGGTTACCGGTCAGGACGGAGATCTTGCCGCAATCAACCGCGTTGCTCTCGGCACGCAGCTGGTTTCGGTCTGGAAAGATTCCCGCGCACTTGGCAAGGTTGCCGCTGAAGCAGCTTTGATGCTGGCCGCCGGCAAGTCGATGTCGGATGTCCCGAATGTCGGCAAATTCTCTGGCGGCAAGCGCGGTGTTGAAGTCAACGCCATCCTGCTGGAGCCGACACCGGTCACCAAGGACAACATTAACGCCGTGATCGACGCTGGATGGATCGATGCCGCAACGGCCTGTAAGGGCGTTGCTGCCGGATCCGTCGCAGCCTGCAAATAAAGTCTTAAGGCGGCGTCCACCTGACGCCGCCCGGCTGACCGCAGACCAAGGCCGCGCCGCTTCAACTTCTGCCGCGCGGCCTTTTTTAAAGAAGACAATTTGCCGCCTCATGACCCTGAAACCGGCGTTCGGTTTCGGAAAGGATGGCGTTCAAATTGATGTCCCGGACTGCAATAGGCGTGCCGGGTCGGCCACAAGGTCATTTTGCGAACATACCCTTTTTCGCGCATTTGTGAGAGCATATGGTCGGTGAAGTGGTGGGGAGGAAACAGTGTCGGAATCCAACATCGATCAACACGAAGAAACCGAACTCAAGGAAAGTGCCGTCGTAAGGTTCCTGCGCGCCACCGAGGTGGACACGAGAATGCTAGGCATGATCGCGGCGCTGCTGCTGATCTGGGTCGGCTTCCACCTCTACGGTCATTTCGTCAATGGTTACGGTGCTTTTCTCACGCCGCGCAATCTGTGGAACCTCTCGGTCCAAACATCGTCCATCGCGGTGATGGCGACGGGAATGGTTCTGGTCATCGTCACCCGGCATATCGATTTGTCGGTTGGCTCTCTGCTGGGTGTCACCGCCATGATGATGGGGGTCGTGCAGGTCTGGATCCTGCCGAATTATCTTGGGCTGGAGCACCCATTGATCTGGGTGATCACCGTGGCCGTTGGCATTGCTTTCGGCGCCACGATCGGTGCGTTTCACGGTTTCCTGATCGCCTATCTCGGCATCCCTGCCTTCATCGTTACCTTGGGCGGCCTGCTTGTCTGGCGCGGTTCCGCATGGTGGGTTGCGCGCGGTGAAACCATCGCACCGGTGGACAGCACTTTTGCGCTGATCGGTGGCGGACCCTATGGCACCATCGGGGCGACAGGGTCCTGGATCGTCGGCATTCTGGTCTGTATCGGTATCGTTGCGCTGCTGATTTCCGGACGACGTCAGCGCATCCGCTTCGGATTTCCGCTACGCCCGATGTGGGCGGAATATGTCATTGGCGGCGTCGGCACAATGCTGGTGATTGGTACGGTGATGGTAATGAACGCCTATCCCTGGCCGAAGGGAATTGTGAAGAAATATGCGGCTGCCAACAATTTTGAGGTTCCGGAAGGGGGGCTTTTCGTCTCGCATGGCTTTGCCATCCCGGTTCTGATCGCGCTTGCCGTTGGGGTCGCCATGACCTTCATCGCGACCCGCACCAAGTTTGGCCGTTATGTGTTTGCCATTGGCGGCAATCCGGAAGCCGCCGAGCTTGCCGGTATCAACACAAAAAAAATGACCATGCTGATCTTCGCCCTGATGGGGGCGCTGACCGGCATTTCTGCCGTGATCGCCAGTGCCCGTCTCAACTCGGCGACAAACGCTTTGGGGCAATTGGATGAGCTCTACGTCATCGCCGCGGCGGTGATCGGCGGCACCTCCTTTGCCGGTGGCATAGGCACCATTTACGGCGCCATTCTCGGCGCGTTGGTGATGCAGTCGCTGCAGTCGGGCATGGTGCTGGTCGGCTTCGATGCCGCCATCCAGCAGATGGTTGTGGGCGGCGTCTTGGTGACAGCCGTCTGGCTCGACACGCTTTACCGCAGAAAATCGGCGTAGGGAGAAGGTGCAATGAACACCAAGTCAAAAGACACACACAAGGGCGCCACTCCGCTGATCGAGATGCGCGATATTTCAATCGCATTTGGCGGCATCAAGGCCGTCGATCATGCATCGGCGGATCTCTACCCCGGTGAGGTCGTCGGATTGCTGGGTCACAACGGCGCCGGCAAATCGACCTTGATCAAGATCCTGTCCGGTGCCTATCCGCGCGACAGTGGCAAGATTTTTGTCGACGGCAAGGAAGCCACCATCACCAATCCGCGCCAGGCCAAGGATTACGGTATCGAAACGATCTATCAGACGCTGGCGCTTGCCGATAATGTTGATGCGGCGGCGAACTTGTATCTCGGGCGCGAACTGCTGACCAAATGGGGCACGCTCGACGACGCGGCAATGGAGGCCCAGGCGCGCAAGGTAATGGGACGCCTGAATCCCAATTTCAAGCGCTTCAAGGATCCGGTCAAACAACTATCAGGCGGACAGCGTCAATCAGTTGCCATTGCCCGCGCCATCCACTTTAACGCGCGTATTCTTATCATGGATGAACCGACCGCGGCGCTTGGCCCGGCCGAGACCGAGCAGGTCGGCGTGCTGACCAAACAGCTGAAACAGGACGGGATCGGCATTTTCCTGATCAGTCATGACATTCATGATGTGTTCGATCTCGCTGACCGTGTCATCGTCATGAAAAACGGCGCCGTCGTCGGGTCTGCTCACACGTCGGATGTGACCAAGGATGAAGTGCTCGGCATGATCATTCTTGGAAAATGTCCGCCCGGCGCAACCGCGGGGCCAGGTGCGCTGGCGGCCTGAGCTTCGACAAAAGTGCTTCACTTCGACCGAGAAAATGGCCGTTCTCCTGCAGATGCGGAGGAGGACGGCAGTCAGTTTTGTTCGAGGCTCGAAAAAACAGTGACAATACGCTTGTCCTGTGTCACGTTCCGCTGAGGGTGCCTAAATTGTTGCAATACAATAACAATATTGCATTGCGACAAACACCGTCGGCGAACGAGTAGCAGCCAAGTGGCAGGAGAGATGGTGAAAATTGCACGTTCCGATGATTTGAGACCGCAAAACCGGCGGTTGCTGCTTGGCGCTCTGAGGCGTGGCGGAACATTGTCTAGGACCGAATTATGTTCGCGCACCGGCCTCAGCGCGGCAACCGTCTCGACCATCACGTCTTCACTGCTTGTTGAAGGCGTTCTGCGCGAGGGCGATGCTGATCCCGGTTCCGGAACCGGGCGTCGTGGCAGGCCGCAAGTAGCGCTGGCCCTCAATCCGACGGCTGCAACCATTGGAATAACCGAGCTTGCCGTCAACTCGGTATCGGCTTCGCTGGTTGACTATTCCGGTGCCTCAGTTGCCGAAACCGGGATGAAACTGGACACTTTGAGTTGCGGGTCGGAACGGCTGATGGAAGCCGTTATCGAATTGCTGCAGCAATTGGTGTCTGAACATCCGGTTGCCGGCCAACGTTTGAAACACATTTCGCTTGGCGTTCAAGGCGTGACTGACGCGGACGGTCAGTCGATGCTCTGGTCGCCGATTACCACGTGCCGCTCGATTCCGTTCGGCGCCCGGATTCGTCAGGCGTTCGGGGTTCCTGTTGCCGTTGCGAATGATTGCAGCATGATCGCCGAAGCGCTGCGCTGGCAGTTCCCGGAACATTATTCCCGCGACTTCATTGCCATCATGCTGTCGCATGGGATCGGCATGGGGCTGTTTCTTAACGATCAGCTGTTTGGCGGCATCCGTTCGTCTGCCTCGGAGTTTGGCCATATGGTGCATGAACCCGAAGGTGCGCTGTGCCGGTGTGGCCGCCGCGGATGCATCGAAGCCTATGCCGGGGATTATGCCATTCTGCGGGCCGCCAACGGGCAGTCACCGGACACACCGCCGCCATCGGGCATCACCGGCGCTGACATCGCCAGGCTGGCTGACAAAGCCCGTGCCGGCGCTCCGGCAGAAAGGGCGGCATTCGATGCCGCGGGCTGCGCAATCGGTTATGGGCTCGCCAGCCTGTTTGCCCTGATTGATCCGGTACCGGTGGCATTTGTCGGTTCGGGAGCGACGGCATTTGATCTGATGGAGCCGGCAATTCGCTCGGCCATCGGTCGGACCATCGTTGGTGAAGACGCAGTTGCCATCGAAATGCATTGTTATCCGAGCGAGCATCCACTGATCAGGCAGGGATGCCTGGTGACCGGGCTCGCTCATCTCGATCAGCAACTATTCGCTGTCGGGGCCGTAGATGAGGCCGTCGCCAGAAAAGCTGGCTGACAACTCGATAATCACACGTTCGTTGCACCGAACCGCCGCAGAACGACCTTCTGCCGCCGGGGCCGGGTCTCGCCGACTGAGTAGGCAGTCTGGACTGCTTTAACGGTCGCTCTGGCTGCCGCGTCATCATGGGCATGGATCACAGCAAGGGCATCGCCGCGGCTGACCTGTGTCCCGACAGGCAGCAGTCCGGTGATGCCAACCGCATGGTCGATATCGTCTTGCGGCCGCGTTCGGCCGCCGCCGAGCGCCACCACCGCAAGACCGATATCGCGAGTTGCAATCCCGGTGACATATCCGTCCTGTCCGGCTTCCGCCGCAATCTTCAGTTTTGTCTGCGGTAGGTAGTTTTCCGGTCTGTCGGTAAAATCTGCCGGACCGCCGAGGCAATGAACCATCTGGCCGAAAATCTCGGTCGCCTTGCCGCTTTCCAGCGCCTCGCGTGCGAGGCCTTCGCCAATTCGCTCATTTGCCGCCAGTCCGGCGGCGCAGATCATGTTGGCTGCCAGCGCCAGAACCACCCGCTCCATTCTTGCTTCGCGATTGTTGCCCGAGAGGAAGTCGACCGCATGCTGCACCTCGACGGCGTTCCCGGCAGCACTGGCCAGCGGTTGGTTCATGTCGGTCAACAGCGCGGATGTGTTCAATCCAGCTCCGTTGGCAACCTCCACCAGACTGGTTGCCAGCGCCGCCGCATCCCGGGTCCTTGCCATGAACGCGCCATTGCCGGCCTTGACGTCGAGCACCAGCGCCTGCAGTCCGGCAGCCAGTTTTTTCGACAGGATGGACGCAGTGATCAGCGGGATTGATTCCACTGTCGCCGTCACGTCACGGATCGAATAGAAGCGCTTGTCGGCCGGTGCGAGATTGGACGTCTGCCCGATGATTGCACAACCAGCCTCGTTCACGGTCTTTCGAAACAGCGCATTGTCCGGCTGGCTGGTGTAGCCGGGAATGGCATCCATCTTGTCGAGCGTACCGCCTGTATGTCCGAGGCCGCGGCCTGAAATCATCGGCACATAGGCGCCGCAGGCCGATACGATCGGCGCCAGCATCAGCGAGACATTGTCACCGACCCCGCCGGTTGAATGT
Organism: Hyphomicrobiales bacterium; assembly: GCA_021775495.1. Taxonomy (GTDB): domain Bacteria; phylum Pseudomonadota; class Alphaproteobacteria; order Rhizobiales; family Rhizobiaceae; genus JAJFHT01. The sequence goes on from JAJFHT010000212.1 coordinate 16,221, forward strand.
TTGTCGACCACCGGGCCATCGAGGTCCGACCAGTCCAGCACATCGCCCGAGTCCCGCATGGCGAGTGTCAATGCGACTGCTTCATCGCGTTTCATCCCGTTGAAGAAAACCGCCATTGCAAGGGCTGAGACCTGCCCTTCCGAAACCGCTCCCGTGGTCAGCCCTTCGACGAAAAAGCTGATTTCCTCGGCCGATAGCGGCAGGCCGTCGCGTTTCTTGCGGATGATTTCCTGTGGCAGCATCTTTTTGACCTCGTTGCGATCTGGTTATTCCAGCGCGCCGGCCAAGCCGCGCAGAATTTTGGCCAGTCTTGCGCCGCCGATGGGAGCCATGTCCTTGGTTTCGTCATGCGACAGCTCGCCGCCGGTCATGCCCGCAGCCAGGTTGGTGATCACCGAGCACGCGCCGACGCGCAGGCCCAGGAACCGGCCCAGGATTGCTTCGGGAACCGTTGACATGCCGACCGCGTCGGCGCCGAAGGTCCGCGCCATGCGGATTTCCGCCGGCGTCTCGAAGGTCGGGCCGGAGAACCACATATAGACACCGGAATGCAGTTCAATGTCCGCTGCTTCGGCGGCTTTGAGAAACTGCGCCCGCAGATCCCCGTCATAGGCCTCGGTCAGACCGACAAAACGTTTGTCTGACGGCTCGCCGATCAACGGATTGCTGCCGGAAAAATTGATGTGATCCTCGATCAGCATGACCGAACCTGGCGGCATGTCCTCGCGCAACGACCCGGCCGAATTGGTCAGGATGAGCGTTGTCACGCCGATTCCTGCAAGCGTTTCGAGCGCTGGCCGCATCGCCGCGGCGTTGCCCTTTTCATAGTAGTGCGCCCGGCCGGAAAGCATGATCACCGGCTTGCCCGCCAATTGACCGGCAACCAGTTCGCCGGCGTGGCCGGTGACGCCGCTTTCGATGAATTCGGGCAGGTCCGCATAGGCGACGCGGATCGGGTCCTCAACCTGGTCGACCAGCGTGCCGAGGCCGGAACCCAGAACCATGGCAACCTGTGGCGCCAGACCGCCCAGCCGCTCGACCAGAACATCAACCGTCTTTCTCATCGCAATGTCTCCCCGTCGAATCCGCGTGGAAAGATATCCTCGAAGCGGATGGTTTCTACCACGCCATCATTGTCGCAAAGATGCAGCCTGGTGTCGGGTCCGGCAAATTCCGCCAATCGCTGACGGCAGCCGCCACACGGCGTCACCCCGGCCATCTTCTCCGCGATGACGGCAATGTCGGTGATACGACCGCCGCCGGCCATAACATAATGCGACAGCGCCGATGTTTCGGCACACCAGCCCTCGGGATAGGAGGCGATTTCGATGTTGCAGCCGCTGTGAACCAGCCCGTCCTCGGTTCGGATGGCGGCCCCGACCGGAAACTTCGAATAGGGCGCGTGCGCCCGTTTCATCGCGTCTCGAGCTGCCTCGAACAGAGCCTGCATGTCGGGTCCTATCTTTCCTTCACATAGGGCACGCCGCCGGCTTTCGGTGGAATCGCTTTGCCGATGAAACCGGCCAGTAGGATCACCGTCAGCACATAGGGCAGAGCCTGCATGAACTGCACCGGCACCTTGCCGATAAACGGCAATGGCTGGCCCTGCAGCCTGATCGCCGCGGCATCGAGAAAACCGAACAGCAGGCAGGCCAGCATCGCGTTGACCGGTCTCCACTTGGCGAAAATCAGCGCGGCCAGCGCGATGAAGCCTTTGCCCGCGGTCATGTCCTTCACGAAGCCGGCATTCTGGGCCACCGACAGATAGGTGCCGGCCAGCCCGCACAGTGCTCCGCAGCAGATCACCGCGCGGTAACGCAGCCAGGTGACCGAGATTCCGGCTGTATCGACCGCGCCGGGGTTTTCTCCAACGGCACGCAACCGCAGCCCGAACCTTGTCCGGTACAGCGCCCACCAGGTGATAGGCACCATCAGGAAGGCCAGATAGACCATCAGCGAATGGCCGGACAGCAGTTCCGAATAGAGTTGTCCGATGATCGGAACATCGCGCAGCGCTTCCGCTCCGGGCAGGTTGAGCGCGTTGAACCGTTCTTCCGTACCCAGCGACGGTGTTCGGCCGCCCTGGCGGAACCAGGCCTGGCCAAGGATCACCGTCGATCCGGCGGCAACGAAGTTGATGGCGACACCCGACACGATCTGGTTGCCGCGATGGGTGATCGACGCGAAGCCGTGCACCAGTGCAAAGAATATCGAGATCGAGACCGCAGCCAGCATGCCGATCCAGGCGCTGTCATACACCGCCGCCGCCGCCGCACCGGCAAATGCGCCGGCCAGCATCTTGCCTTCCAGGCCGATGTCGAAAACCCCGGCCCTTTCCGAATAAAGCCCTGCGAGACAGGCAAACAGCAGCGGCACAGACAGCCGGATGGTCGAATCCAGCAGGAGGATTATGGCGTTGAAGAAATCCATCTCAGCGTCCCCCTTCGGCTGATGTCGCGGCATCCGGTCCGGGCGACCTGGAAAGCCGGCTGAAGATATTGATCACGGTCGGCCGGAACAGATGTTCCAGTGCGCCGGCAAACAGGATCACCAGGCCCTGTATGATGACGATCATGTCGCGCGAGATGTTGGGCATCTCAAAGGCGATTTCGGCGCCGCCCTGGTACAGCATGCCGAACAGGATGGCGGCCGGAATGATACCGACCGGGTGCGACCGACCCATCAGCGCCACGGCGATGCCGACAAATCCGGCGCCGGTGACAAAGTCCAGCTGCATGCGGAACTGTGCGCCCATGATCGGATTGAGTGCCATCATCCCTGCCAGCCCGCCGGAGATCATCATGGTGATGATGATGGTCCGGGTCTGGTTGATGCCGGCATAACGGGCGGCACTGGGGCTGTGCCCCATGGTTCGAATTTCGTATCCGAGCTTGGTCCGCCAGATCAGCAGCCAGACCAGCACTCCGGCAACCAGCGCCAGCAGGAACGAGATGTTGAACGGCGCATAACGGATGGTGAAACCGAACATTTCAAGCAGCCAGTCGAGCCGCGGCAATTGCGCGCCTTCTGCGAAGACGCGGGTTTCGGGGGCCATCTGCCCGGCCGGTTTGAAGACGTCGACCAGCAGATAGACCATCAGGCTGGCTGCGATGAAATTGAACATGATCGTCGTGATGACGATGTGGCTGCCGCGTTTTGCCTGCAGCCATGCCGGGATCAGCGCCCATAAGGCGCCGGTAAGCGCCGAGCCGATGATGGCCAGCGGAAAGATCACCCACCAGGGCAGGTAGCTGTCGAAGGACAGCGCCACGATCGCCACGCCGAGCCCGCCAATATAGGCCTGTCCCTCGCCGCCGATATTGAACAGACCACAATGGAATGCCACCGCAACGGCGAGGCCGCTAAATATGAAATTGGTTGCGTAATAGAGCGTGAAACCAATGCCCTCGCCGCTGCCGAACGCGCCCTTGACCAGCAGGATCGCCGCTTCCAGCGGGCTCTCGCCGACCAGCAGCACGACCAGTCCGGCGACCACGAATGCCACAACCAGATTGATCAGCGGGATCAGCCCGTATTCGGCCCAACCGGGCAATTTGCTGTAAGGGACACTCATGGAAGGGCCTCGATTATCGATTTGCTGTCTGTGATGGTTGCGTAGTCCTGTCCGAGGACCGCCAGCGACAGGGCGTGGACATCCTCGGCTGGCCAGAGTTTGCCGTTATGGTCTGTCCTGTCGATGCTGGCCACCGCGTCCGCGGCAATGACGACGTCGAAGCCGAGGCCGTGTGCCATCCGCACCGTTGCATCGACCGAATTTTCAAGCAGCACACCGGTGACCACAAGCTGGCTGGCCTGCAGTTCTTCAAGCACGTCCATCAGATCGGTTCCGATGAAGGCGCTGTTGGCCCGCTTGTCGACGACCGGTTCGCCGGTTTCGGGTGCGACCTGCCGCTTGAAATGATTGCCAGCCTGGCCGGGGCGGTAGGGAGAGGACGGATCAGTTGAATCATGCCTGACATGCACGATAGGCAGTCTTTTGCCACGCCAGGCGACAAGCATGGCCGCAATCCGGGTTTCCATATCTGGTTGGCCGCGCCGGCCCCATACTGGATCGTCGATCGCGTCCTGGACATCGACGATGAGCAAGACCGGCGTTGTCACGCCGCAGCCTCCTGATCGTCGATTCCGGCCATCAGCAGGCCGAGTTCACCTTCGCTCGCTTCCGGATCCCGTTCGCCGACGATTTTACCTGCAAACATCACCAGAATCCGGTCGGACAGCGACCTGATCTCATCCAGTTCGACCGAGACCAACAGCACCGCCTTGCCGGCATCGCGCATTTCGATAATGCGTTTGTGGATGAATTCGATCGCGCCGACGTCGACGCCGCGTGTTGGCTGCCCGACAATCAGCACCGAAGGATCACGGCCCATCTCGCGGCCGAGAACGATTTTCTGCTGGTTGCCGCCAGAAAAATTCGCGGTTTTGAGCCGGCTGTCGGCAGGGCGGATATCGAATTCCTTGATCCGGGCATCGGCGTCGGCCCGGATGGCGTCGATGTTCAAAAACGGACCATTGAGATATTTCGGGTCGTCCTGATAGCCAAGAATGGCGTTCTCGTTTTCCTCGAACGGAAGAACCAGACCCATATGGTGCCGGTCTTCCGGTACATGGGCAAGACCGCGTCCGCGCAATTCGGCCGCGTCGGCGCCGTCAGTCAAATTGATCGGCTTGCCTTCTAGCATGATCTGGCCGGACTCTGCCGCGCTGATCCCGGCGATCGCCTCGATGAGTTCGGATTGACCGTTGCCAGCGACACCGGCAATGCCGACGATTTCCCCCGCCCGCACATCGAGCGAGACATCGTCGACCATCACCACGCCACGGGAATCGCGCACCGTCAGCCCCTTGACCGACAGCTTGAATTCACCGGGATTGGGCGGATCCTTTTCGACTCGCAGCAGGACCCTGCGGCCGACCATCAGTTCGGCCAGTTCCTCAACCGTGGTTTCGGAGGTCTTGCGGGTCGCCACCATCTGTCCCTGGCGCATCACCGAGACATCGTCGGTCACCGCCATGATCTCGCGCAGTTTGTGGGTGATCAGGATGATGGTTTTTCCCTGTTCCTTGAGCTGCTGCAGGATGCGGAACAGGTGGTCGGCTTCCGCCGGCGTCAGCACGCCGGTCGGCTCGTCGAGGATCAGGATCTCGGCGCCACGGAACAGCGCCTTGAGGATTTCCACGCGCTGTTGCAGCCCGACCGGCAATTCCTCGATGATCGCGTCAGGGTCGACTTCCAGGCCATACTCGCGTTCCAGCCGTTCCAGTTCGGCCCGCGCCTTGGCAACGCCGCCGGCCAGCAAGGCCGCACCTTCGGCGCCCAGGATGATGTTTTCCAGCACCGAGAAGTTCTCCACCAGCATAAAATGCTGATGCACCATGCCGATGCCGGCGGCGATGGCGTCATTGGGTGTGTGGATTGTGGTCGGTTTTCCATCGATGTTAATCTCGCCGGAATCGGCCTGGTAAAACCCGTAAAGAATCGACATCAATGTCGATTTGCCGGCGCCGTTCTCGCCGATGATGCCGTGGATCGTGCCCTTGGCCACATCGAGATGAATGTCGCGATTGGCGCGAACCGCACCGAAACTCTTGTTGATCCCCGTCAACGTTATGGCTGAATCTGCCATTATCCCTCCAGAAATGCGCCGGTCTTTGTTGTTTTTTACCGATCGGTCAAAAATGTTAACACGTCCGGCGCCCCGCTGTCAGCCCGCATAGTGTCACTTTCTCGGCTCGACAAAAAGAGCGCGACTTGGCATTTTCCACCGCATGTCCCATCCGGCCCTCACTCCCTTCACCTTCAATGCCACCGCACGGATCCTGTTTCAGGATGGTGCCGCCGCTGATCTGCACGGCCATGCCGGCGCGTTGCTGGGTTCCCGTGTCCTGATTGTCACCGACCCGGGAATCCGCAAACTGCAATTGTGCCAACCCGCTGTCGATGGCTTGCGCGGTGCCGGTCATCGGGTTGAATTTTTTGACCAGGTCGAAGCCGATCCTTCGGTAGCGACATTGCTGGCGGCGGTTGCCGCAGCCAAGTCGATGGATGCCACCGGGGTTGTCGGTTTTGGCGGTGGCTCGTCGCTGGATGTCGCCAAACTGGTCGCACTGCTTGCCGGTTCCGACGAGGATCTTGACGCCGCCTGGGGTGTCGGCAATGCCAGCGGGCCAAGACTTCCGCTGGTCTTGATCCCGACCACGGCGGGCACCGGTTCCGAAGTCACGCCGGTTGCCATCATGACGGTCGGAGGCGATGAAAAACGTGGCGTGTCCTCACCGGTCATCCTGCCCGATATTGCCGTTCTCGACCCGTTGCTGACGCTCGGGCTTCCGGCCGCCATCACCGCCGCCACCGGGGTCGATGCCATGGTCCATGCGATCGAGGCCTATGCCTCGGCGAGCCCGAACAACAA
>JAJFHT010000213.1 GCA_021775495.1 Hyphomicrobiales bacterium
TTCTTCCACAATTTGAAAGCATCATCGTCTTCGGAATAGACAGTCACCAGCAGCCTGTCAGCTGCCAGTCCGTATTCGCGGGTTATCAGGTTCCAGGCAAGCTCAATCGCTCGTTCCTTGAAATAGTCGCCGAAGGAAAAATTGCCGAGCATCTCGAAAAACGTATGGTGCCGGGCCGTGTAGCCGACATTGTCGAGATCATTGTGCTTGCCGCCGGCGCGCACGCATTTCTGCGATGTCACCGCGCGCGAATAAGGCCGTTGCTCAAGCCCGGTAAAAACGTTCTTGAACTGCACCATTCCCGCATTGGTGAACATAAGGGTCGGGTCATTGTGCGGAACCAGCGGACCGGACGCCACGACGGTGTGATTGTTCTTGTTGAAATAGTCGAGAAACGTCGATCGTATCTCGTTGACACCGCTCATCTTCATGCCTTTTGAGGTATCGCGTTGCTGCACTCACCGATCGGTGCCGATGCGCCCCGCATCATTTCATGGACCTTTAGAGGGCCGGCACAGACAACGGGAACATTTTTGAGCTCAGCAAAACTGTCGCCGGGCCATGCCTTTCCGCTGTCGGAAACCCGCCCGACTGAAAACGCTTTTATCGTCCCCTCAGGACGCTGTCCAGAAACAGAAAACTGTCAGAGATTTCAGAAGGCACCATGCCGGCAGGAGACAAAGCAAAACCGCCGGCAATGCCGGCGGTCAGAGATTTTCTTATCGCCGTTCAGACAAGGCTGATAACGCGCTGGAACGGTCTACTGATCAGCCCTTTGAGGCCTCTTCCTGAAGCGGAGCATCATCATCATCATCGGCAGAGATCGGTTCATCGAGCATCTGTTCGGCAATGAGACCGGCATTCTGACGCAAAGTCGTTTCGATCTCATTGGCAATTTCCGGATTGTCCTTCAGGAATTGCTTGGCATTCTCACGCCCCTGCCCGAGCCGCTGTGAATTGTAGGAGAACCAGGAACCGGATTTTTCGACGACGCCTGCCTTGACGCCAAGATCGACCAGTTCACCGGTCTTGGACACACCCTCACCATACATGATGTCGAACTCGACCTGCTTGAAGGGCGGCGCCAGTTTGTTTTTCACAACTTTGATACGAGTCTGGTTGCCGATCACCTCGTCACGTTCCTTCACCGCGCCGATGCGGCGGATATCAAGCCGGACCGAGGCATAGAATTTGAGCGCATTGCCACCCGTCGTCGTCTCAGGTGATCCGAACATGACGCCGATCTTCATGCGAATCTGGTTGATGAAGACCACCATCGTATTGGAGCGTGAGATCGAAGCCGTCAGTTTGCGCAATGCCTGGCTCATCAGGCGCGCCTGCAGGCCGGGCAATGAATCGCCCATCTCGCCCTCGATTTCGGCGCGCGGCGTCAGCGCAGCAACCGAATCGATGACCAGCACGTCGATCGCACCGGAGCGAACCAGCGTGTCGGCAATCTCCAGCGCCTGCTCACCGGTATCGGGCTGCGAGATCAAAAGATTGTCGAGATCAACGCCAAGTTTGCGGGCATAGATCGGATCAAGCGCGTGTTCGGCATCGACAAAACCACAAATACCGCCCTTCTTCTGCGCTTCGGCAACCGTGTGCAGAGCCATGGTCGTCTTACCTGAACTTTCCGGGCCGTAGATTTCGATAACACGACCTCTCGGCAGGCCGCCGACACCAAGCGCGATGTCCAGCCCGAGCGAACCGGTCGGGATCGTTTCGATCTCCACAACCTTGTCGTTCTTGCCCAACCGCATGATCGAACCCTTGCCAAAGGATCGTTCAATCTGAGAAAGCGCTGCATCGAGCGCCTTTGATTTGTCCACCGAATTTTCCTCAACAAGCCGCAATGAATTCTGTGACATGATACAACACCCCTTGGTCGTCAATGAAGGCCGGAACGGCCAATCCCTGCTTTCTTTTGTACCGGTTTTGTTCTCATTTGGCAATAGCACCTCAAGTGTTTGATAATTATCATAAAATTAGCATATGTTCTTTTTTTGTCCGAGCGAAGCAGCGCGCTTTGCCCTTGCATGGGCACCGCTTCGAATTCGAGAATCGTGAACAATTGTCGAAGCTGCGGTCGAATCGACTCCTTCGCCAGATGGCTTTTTCACAAGCCCTTCCGGGTTCGGCCGGTGGATCGGATCTCCGAGCATTTGCCGCGGAGCTTTGCCGGTGACAAAGGCACACATCCTTGGAATCGGCGGGGCCCATATCGATCGCCGTGGCCAGACTTTGAATGCTCATGTCCCTGCCGTTTCCAATCCCGGGATCATGCGCGAGGAAGTTGGCGGTGGTGTTTTCAACGCATTGCGCTCCGCCGTTCAGCGCGACATATCCGCGTCCCTTCTCTCTATTCGTGGAGGTGATGCCGCCGGTGAAGCAGTCGCAGCCGAAGCGGCACGAACCGGTATCAGCGATCTGTCTGCGACATACCTCGATCGATCGACACCGAGCTACACCGCGCTTCTGGACGATCACGGAGATCTGATCACCGGTCTGGCGGACATGAGCCTTTACGATCTAGCGTTCCCCGGTCAGGTCGGGCGGCGCAAGACGCGCGATGCCATTTCCGCGGCGATCGCAATTCTCATCGACGCCAACATTCCCCTGCCGGGTTTGCAGCGCCTGTTGCCGCTTTGCGTGGGCAAACCGGTCTTTGCGATCGCGGTCTCGCCGGCAAAAGTGATGCGGCTTGCCCACAACCTTGCGGACCTCGATTGTCTCTTCATGAATCAGCGAGAAGCAGCGGTCCTGTGCAACGGAGAAGCCGATAGCGACGATAGAATGATCGGAATGTTGCGGGATGCCGGCCTGTCCAGCGGCGCGATTTCACGCGGATCATCACCGCTTTTGTGTTTCGAACCGGCAGGAGCCTACACCATGACACCGCCACCCCTGCAGGAGGTTGCGGATGTGACCGGCGCGGGGGATGCGCTGGCAGGTACGACGACAGCTGCATTGCTGCGCGGTGAACCGTTGCACAAAGCACTGCGGGAAGGTATGGCGGCCGCAAGGTTGGCGATCAAGACGATTTCCGCCGTACCGGATTTGAACCCGGCCGCATTCGAACGGGCGCTTGGCGCGATTCCTCCTGCGGTCCAGCTGATCTGATATCGATTCCCACTGGAGACATGACATGGTGCCGACGGCCGACCTCAACAGACTTCCGCTGGACATTGCGCCGGAGGTTTCAGCCGCCATCGCCGATGGCAGACCGGTCGTCGCGCTGGAAAGCACCATCATCACCCATGGAATGCCTTTCCCAGACAATATCGAGATGGCAGCGGCGGTCGAGACACTGGTCGCTGACAATGGTGCCGTGCCGGCAACGATCGCAGTTCTCGACGGACGTTTGAAAATCGGGCTTTCGGCAGAGCAACGAACGCTCCTGGCCAATTGCGCCGACCCGCTGAAACTGTCGCGATCCGACCTGGCCTACGCCATGATCAAGAGCCGCACCGGCGGCACGACGGTCGCTGCAACAATGATTGCCGCGGCCTTGGCCGGTATTTCGGTTTTTGCGACGGGAGGTATCGGCGGTGTGCACCGCGGCGCCGAAAAGTCGTTTGACATATCGGCGGACCTTGAAGAACTGGCCCGCACCCCCGTTATCGTCGTATCGGCCGGTCCCAAGGCGATTCTCGACATTGAGAAGACTCTTGAAGTACTTGAATCAAAAGGCGTTCCCGTCATTGGATTCGGCACCAACACATTACCCGCGTTCTGGTCCCGCAACTCGCGGCTCGCTGCACCGATGCGGCTGGACGCACCCGGCGAAATCGCGGCGCTTTTTGCCATGCGCCGCAATCTCAAGCTTGGTGGCGGAATGCTGATTGCAAATCCGGTGCCGCAGGAAAGCGAAATTCCTGCCGACCAGATCGAAACCCATATCGAACAGGCGCTTGAACTGGCCGGGCAACAGGGCATTTCCGGCAAGGACGTGACGCCCTTCCTGCTTGATCAGATGCTGCATCTGACCGCCGGGGCAAGCCTGAAGACCAATATCGCACTGGTCCGAAACAATGCCCGGCTGGCGGCACAGATTGCGGCTGCAATCAGCTGACAGCCGTACCCGTCAGGCTCCGGTCAGAGGACGAAGCTGAATCTCGACCCGGCGATTGGCCGCCCGTCCTGCGGCCGAGGCGTTCGTCGCGATTGGACGGTTTTCACCATAACCCGCGACCGCAAATCGACGGCCATCGACACCCTGCCCCGCAAGATAATTGGCGACAGACATCGCCCGGCGTTGCGAAAGCTCGAAATTGTGCCCGTCAGAACCGGTCGAATCGGTATGTCCCGTCACGTCAACAAGAGTACGCTCGAATTTCCTCAAGACGATGCCAACCGAATTCAGCACGGGATAAAAACCCGAACGCACACTGTCCTGATCCGTGCCAAACGTGATGTTGGACGGCATGTTCAGGATAATATGATCGCCGTTGCGGGTGACAGAAACGCCGGTTCCCTGCAATTCCCGCCGCAATTCAGCTTCCTGCCGATCCATGTAAGCACCGATTCCACCACCGGTCAGCGCGCCAAGACCGGCTCCGATCAGCACCGCATTGCGGGTTGCCACACTGCCGGAATTGCTGGCCGAAGCGAACACCAGACCACCAAGCGCGCCGGCTGCGGCGCCTAGTCCGGCGCCTGTGGCCGTGTTGGAAACCTTCTGGCCGCCGGTATATGGATCGGTTGTGCAAGATGCTGCGAGCAGCGCCAACGCTGCGGCAATTGCGGTTTTTCTCATAAGTCTCATCCTCTGCATTGGTGCCTGGCGCCTGCCGGCACGACTCGATCCCTTTCAGCCGTCATTATCGCTCAATTTGTCAACAAAGTGTTCCGAATTGGAAAGGCTTGCGGATTGGCGCCTCACCGATCCGAAATTTCTTCCGCAAAAACATCGGCAATTTCTTCGTCGACCCTGTCTAATTTCGCTTATTCTGTTCGTCTTTGCATATGACGGCAACATCCGCAAAGTCACAATGGAAGGCTGATTCATGCAGTATATGTTCCTGATCTACAGCGCTGAAGGCTCCGGTCCTCCTCACGGGACACCGGAATTCGATACGATGATGAAAGGTTATTTCGAATTCACCGACGAGGTCCGGCAGGCAGGCATCCTGCGTGATACCGCGCCGCTTCAGGACATGGAAACCGCGACCACCGTACGTGTCAGGGACGGCAAGATGGACGTTATTGACGGACCCTTCGCCGAAACAAAGGAAGTTCTCGGCGGTTTCTACATTCTGGACTGCAAGGATCTGGATGAGGCGCTGGCCTATGCCGCCAAAATACCGACAGCCAATTACGGGTCGATCGAGGTCCGGCCGGTAGCTGATTTCGGTGGCTGACCCACCAATGTCTGGAGTGCGTATTGATTGAATGAATTCACAGTCGGAACAACAAGTTCGCGCTGCGATAGACAGGGTCGTTCGCGATGAGTGGGCCCGCGTCCTGTCAGCATTGATGTCATTTTGCCGCGATCTGACTATGGCCGAAGACGTTTTACAGGATGCGTTGCTGGCGGCGTTGAAGACCTGGCCGGTGCGCGGAATTCCGAATTCGCCGCGTGCATGGCTCCTGAAAACCGCGCAGCGCAAGGCTATCGACCGATTTCGGAGAAAAGCCAATTTTGAATCCAAACGACCGGACTACGAACACATGGTGCAATTGCAGCAACGGACCGAGGAAGAAGATTTGGATGACGATTTTCCCGATGACCGGTTGAAATTGATATTCACCTGCTGCCATCCGGCGCTGTCGTCGGAAGCGCAGGTGGCTCTGACACTGCGCACCGTCGGTGGCATGGCAACGCCCGAAATCGCGCATGCGTTCCTGGTTTCCGAAACCACAATGGCGCAGCGTCTGGTGCGTGCGCAGCGCAAGATCAAATCCGCCAACATCCCCTACGCCGTGCCAGCAGCGGAGAGGTGGCCGGAACGGCTGCAGACAGTCCTGTCGGTGATCTATCTGATTTTCAACGAAGGTTACGCCGCATCGACCGGAGACGAACTCGTCCGGGATGACCTGTGCGCGGAAGCCGTTCGGCTAGCCGAAATTCTGTCATCGCTGCTGCCGGGCGACTCAGAAATACGCGGTCTGCTGGCGCTCATGCTGCTGCACGGGTCGCGGCGGCACGCCCGGTCCGGATCGGAAGGCGAATTGATGACCCTCGAAACCCAGGATCGCGACCTTTGGGATCGCAATGCTATTCAGCGCGGCCGTGCGATCCTGATCTCGGCTCTGACAGATGGTGGTGCCGGCCGCTACCAGATCCAGGCGGCAATCAGCGCTATTCATTCGGAAGCTGAGAATTTCGAACAGACAGACTGGCGTCAAATCTGTCTGCTCTACGAAAGGCTCTATGAATTGCAGCCTTCGCCCGTTGTGCAGCTCAACGCTGCGGTGGCTTTGTCGTTTGCGGAAAGCCCCGAAGCGGGTTTGCAGGCGATCGAAGACATATCCAGTTCACAGGCATTGCAGGATTATCAGCCCTATCATGCCGCGCGTGCCGACATGCTGTATCGGGCCGGCAGACGCAAACCGGCTGTACAGGCCTACGAAATCGCACTTGGGACAACATGCAACGAGGCCGAAAAACGCTTTCTGCAGAAACGTTTGGACAGCCTGCGGCAAATTCATTGAAGCCTGTTTGGGCAGTCCGGCCTTGATTTGCTAAATGATTGCCTTTCGCGCCAACACCCCGAATAATGGATGGGATGGCCGAAGGGGATACCATTTATGATCAGAAGCTTGCGTATCGTGACCGGCCTTGTGCTGTTCCTGTTTGTTGCAACCCATCTTGCAAATCTCGGATTCGGGTTGGTCTCGATCGAAATGATGGATCGGATGCGCGGTCCGTTGATGGCCCCGTGGTCAAATATCCTCGGCGAATTGCTGCTGACGGCGTCGATGCTTGTCCACATCGTCCTGGGCCTTCAGTCGCTTTATCGTCGCGGTACCTTGCGCATGAGCAAGACGGACGCCGTTCAGTTCATCACCGCATTGCTGATTCCTCCATTGTTGATCCCCCACGTGGTCGGCACCATCGTGGCGGCAAAACAGTTCGGAATTCTGCCCAGCTACGCCAGTTTGTCTCCGTATTTCTGGATATACGAACCCATGGAAGGACTGCGGCAGGTTCTTGTCCTTGTCGTCACATGGATTCATGGCTGTGTCGGATTGTTCACATGGCTGAGAATCCAAGTCTGGTGGGACCGGATCGCTCCTTATTGCTATCCCTTGGCCGTCGCCATACCGGTCGTTGCCCTGCTTGGCTTTGTCCAGGCCGGAAACGACGCCATCAACCCGCCGGAACCGGCGGCGGTCGAGCAGGTTGTGCAAAGTGATGCGCCGGTTAGCGCGCCGGTAACACAAGAGGCGCTGGACGCATTGTTTGAGATCAGGGACACCATAATCCTGATTTATCTCGCCATGCTCGCACTGACGCTTGTTGCCCGGTATTTCCGACTGCGCAAATCGCGCAGCATTCTACAGATTTCTTATGCCAAGGGTCCCGCCTTCGAGCATGACACCGGCCTGTCGCTGCTTGAGATCGCGACGGTGCACGGAGTGCCGCACGCCAATCTTTGTCGCGGCCGCGGCCGCTGCGGGACGTGCCGCGTAAAAATAGTCGAGGCGGATTCGGAATTGCCAACGGCTTCCGATCTGGAACAGAAGACTTTGACCCGGGTGCATGCCGGCGAAGACGTCCGCCTCGCCTGCCAACTGATACCCGGCAAGGGTTCGATCAAGGTTGAGCGATTACTACCGCCCTATATTCAGCCGGAAGATATCAAGCAATATCAGCAGGACATCCAGACCGGCCCGGACACGCTGCAACCGGAAACAGCCTGATCATGAAGCTGATTGGAACTCTGCTGGCCGCACTGGCCATTCTTGTCCTGGCACCTGCATCCGCCAGCGCGCAAGGAGCCCTTCTGGCCACGCAACAGGCAAAAGCGGAAGCCGCTCCTGCGGCTGCTGGCGAACCGTCTCCGAACGACTTGCGCGAGTTGATGCGGCTTCTCGGCGATCAGAACATCATAGCCTGGCTCAGGGAAAATGCCGAAAACTTCGGCAAGACCGACGGAATCGATACAGACGCCGATGATGATTCCCTTAGAGACCAATTGCGTGCGGGTTTGAACCAAATCCAGGCGAGGATTCAAGCACTGAGCGCAGCCTGGAACGGTTTGCCGGCCGTCCCGCAAACCGTTGCGGAGCATTGGAATGCGGGCATGACGCCCGACGAAACGCTCCGCGGAATCACCTATGTTTTGATATTCCTGTTTGTCGGAGCCGGTCTGGAATGGCTGTACTGGCAATATTTCCAGGCGGCATTGATCCGGATTGAAGTCAGACCGATCACTTCGTTGCGTCAACGCTTTGGTTCGGCGGTTTTTCGGGCGATCCTGATCAGTACCGCTCTTGCCCTGTTCGCGGTCGGCAGCCTCGGCACTTTTGCAACCTTCGATTGGCCGCCGCTGATCGAAAACATTGTCCTTGATCTGCTGCTTGCCGTTTTTGCCATCCGGGCAATATCGGCCTCCAGCAGGTTTCTGCTTGCCCCGAGGGTGGATGACCTCCGCCTCGTTCCACTGAACGGGGATCAGGCCCGGCGGACCCACAAGTGGGTTCTTCTGGCAACCATCGTGACCGTTCTCGGCATTGCCGTAACGGATGTGCTGGCACAATTGTCCAGCGATGCCGCAGCCGGTAAATCTGCCGTGCTGGCCGTTGAGGTGGCCTTTGCCATCCTTGCCGCGCTGGTGGTCGCCGGTATGATCTGGAACCTTGGCAGCGCAAACAGTGAGGACAACGCCGACCGCACCGGAAGCCGCTTTTCACCCCGGACGCTCAAACCGGTTCTTTATTCCGCCCTGCTGCTCGGCGTTTTCGCATTGTGGCTGATCGACACGCGCGAATTGATGTGGACCCTTACCATCCTCGGCCTTCTGGTGCCGGCATCCTCGCTGGTTCAGGAATTTGTCGACCACCTTTATGACCGCGCCGAGGAAGCCCAACCGGCCGTGAACATCGAGGAAAGCGGCGAAATCGCCGTCGTGCCGGAAGAGATTCCCGAAGGCGCTCCGCCGGCTGAGAACTCCGAGGAAGCTGACAGTCCGGAAGTCCATCGCTACGACGGCTACCGGCCGATCGTCCGCAGGCTGGCGCGCATCGTTCTGATTGTGCTGGCGATCATCGCATTGGGTGCAGCCTGGGGTGTAAACATATTGGCCCTTTCCGATGCGCCGACATTGGCCGGCCGCATTGCAGGCATCGCGCTTGATATCATCGTGGTCGTGCTGATGGCCGATCTCGCCTGGACATGGGCCAGAACTGCCATAGACCGTCGGCTGGCCGATTATGTGCCGCCGGACCCCGGACAGGCTCCCGGCCCCGAAGCACGCATGGCAACGCTTCTACCCATATTCCGGAAGATACTTCTGGCAACTGTGATCGTGATGGTTGGACTGACCGTGCTGTCCTCCCTTGGCATCAATGTCGGCCCCCTTCTCGCGGGTGCCGGGATCGTCGGCATAGCGATCGGTTTTGGGGCACAGGCGCTGGTCAAGGATATCGTCTCGGGAATTTTCTTCCTGCTCGATGATGCCTTCCGCATCGGAGAATATATTGAAATGGAGAACCTGCGCGGCACCGTGGAATCGATGTCGCTGCGTTCCCTTCGCGTCCGCCACCACCGCGGCGCGGTCCACACCATACCATTCGGCGAATTGAAGTCGCTCACCAACTACAGCCGCGACTGGGTCATCATGAAACTGGAATTCCGGGTTCCGTTTGAAACCGACCTCAAGCTGATCAAGAAGATCATCAAACAGGTCGGCGCGGAACTAAAGGAAAACGAGGCCTACGGTCACCACATGCTTGAGCCGCTGAAATCGCAAGGCGTGCGGCGCATGGAAGAATTCAACATGGTCATCGGCGTCAAGTTCATGGCGCGCCCCGGCGCACAGTGGCTGATCCGCCGCGATGCCTATCAGAAAGTCCGTGATGCGTTTGAGCAGAACGGCATCAACTTCGCTCAGCGCAATGTCAAGGTCGAGGTCGTCGGTGACAATCCGAGCCAGGAGGACGTCGACAAGGCTGTCGCCGGTGCAGTCCAGGATGCCATCGAAACCAAACCTCCGGCGGGTCCGGCTCCGGATGAACCGTAGAGAAGCAACTCGCCGACGCCTCTAAACCCTTTCCAGGTTAGATTGATACGTTTGATGGAGCCAAATCGGTTTACCGGCTAGACGCGAAGCGCAGCGCGATGCAGCGCATCGGGCAAGCTTTGCAACGACGTCCGGTGAGCCGATCTGGCCCACCGAAGGCCGGATTTTCAAACCCGAAATACAGAAGGTTTTATTTGTGGTCGTGAAGACCACGGCATAAACCCTGCCTTGCCAGCAAACCCGAAAAGCCGGTCAAACGATTCAAGCTAACCAGGAAGTGATCTAGTCGTTGCTTTCCAGCATGTCTTTGACGGCAGTTGCCAGTTGCTTGAGTGAGAACGGCTTGGGCAGGAATCCGAACTTGGCATCCTTCGGCAGGTTCTTGGAAAACGCTTCCTCGGCATAACCTGATACAAAGATAAACTTGATGTCCGGCTGTTTCTTGCGCAGCTCGCCGAGCAGGGTCGGTCCATCCATCTCCGGCATCACCACATCAGAAACAACGATGTCGATCTTGCCGTCAAGTTCATTGAAAATCTCAAGCGCCTCAACCCCCGAGGGGGCTTCATGTACCGTGTAACCGCGTGAAGACAGCGCACGCATACCGCCCATACGGACTGCGTCCTCGTCTTCCACCAACAGCACTGTCGCCGAACCGGAGAGGTCCTTGTTCTCTTCGACTTTCGGTGCGGGCGCCTTGGCTTCGTCGACAGCACTCTTCGAAGATCCGTCGGTTGATTCGCCTTCTTTTTCATCTGCGACGTGACGCGGCAGCATGATCCTGAAACTGGTTCCATTGCCCGGTTCTGAATCGGCGAAAATGAATCCACCGGTCTGCTTGACGATGCCATACACCATGGAGAGGCCCAGACCGGTGCCCTTGCCAACTTCCTTGGTGGTGAAGAACGGCTCAAAGATTTTTTTCAGAACCTCGGGATCGATGCCGGTGCCAGTATCGCTCATTTCGACCACGGTATAGTCTCCGGCGACGAGCTCGCGATGATTGACCGAAGCACAGTCGGCCTCATCAAGGTTGTAGGTGCGGATCGCCAGGTCACCTCCGTCCGGCATCGCATCGCGCGCATTGACCGCAAGATTCACCACGACCTGTTCGAACTGTCCGAGGTCGGCCTTGACGGGCCACAGGTCGCGCCCGTGATCGATCTTCAAAGTGATCTCGGTTCCCACAAGCCTGGCCAGCAACATGCGCAGGTCCGCCAGAACATCCGTCAGGTCGAGCACCTCGGGCCGCAGGGTCTGCCGCCGCGAGAAGGCGAGCAATTGCCGCACCAGCGAGGCTGCCCGATTTGCATTCTGCTTGATGTTCATTATGTCGGGAAAGGACGGATCGGATGGGCGGTGGTTGGTCAGCAGTAGATCCGACGCCATGATGATCGCGGTCAGGACGTTGTTGAAGTCATGGGCGATTCCACCGGCAAGCTGGCCAACCGCCTGCATCTTCTGGCTCTGCGCCATCTGCGATTCGAGGGCCTTTTGCTCGGTCGTCTCGACGGCGTAAACGATCGCGGATTCCTCGGCATCCTCACCTTCGGTGCCATCGGCTACGGCGTTCACGTAAAACCGAATATGCCGCTCCTCATCATTCGGAAGCACCGTATCAATCGGCGAGATATTGGCCTGGGATGACTTTGCCGACTGAAGGGCTGCACCAAATGCCGATCGGTCGCGTTCGTGAATAACCGTGTCCAGACGGACCCGCCGGTCCGTTGCATCGCGATCGACAACCGGTGCAAACAACGAAAGAAACGGGGCGTTTGTCCGCAGGATGCGGCCACTTGCATCAACGCCGGCGATGGCCATTGGCGTGGAATTGAAGAACCGGGTGAAGCGCACCTCCGCTGCGCGCAGGCTGGCAGACGAATCCTCACCCTCTTCGCGGTTGAGAACGATGGTGCGCGTGGCTCCTCTTGTCCCTTCGCGCGTGGCGCTTACCCGATGAATAAACCGCACCGGCAGCGCTTCACCGCTGACTTTCGCAAGGTCAAGGTCAATCATCGCATTGCGGCTGGTTCCGGGCTCAGCCCGCACCGAATTGACAAGCGCAATACCGTCGCCAGCGACCATCTCGGCAATTGACGAATCGCCGGGGGAAAAACTGGCCAGGTCGATACCGAGCCACTCGGCCAGTGTGGCGTTGATATAGGTGACACGGCCGCCTGGATCAGCCGAGAAGAAGCCGGCCGGCGCATGATCAAGATGATCAATGGCTTTTTGCAGATCCTGGAAGAACCGTTCCTGTTCAGCTCGTTCGGACGAAATGTCGGCTATCTGCCAGGCATAGAGCGGCTCGCTTCGGCTCGGAGGATTAAAGGCACGGGCACGAACGCGATACCAGGAAGCGCCGTTTTCCGAATCCGTTCGCAGCGGTTGTGGCAAACGGAATTCGCCGTCGGAAGAGATGCCGTCGCGCAGCGACGAGGCGATCTTGTGGATCGGGCCTGAGGCCTCCGCGCTGTCGGTCAGCAACGCTTCCACCGTCTTGATGTCCGCAGATGACGACGCGCCGGTCATATCCGCATAAGCGCGGTTGGCATAAATGACACGATCTTTTGTATCGGTCACGACGATCCCCTGCCCCATGCTGTCGACCAGCGCCTTGGACAATTCATCGCCCGCTGAGCGCGGCGAAAGCTGGACAAATCCGATCACGGTTGCGAACAGGTAGAACACGCCGATCATCGCCAGGATGCCGAGCATGCCCAACAGGAACGGTTCTCCCAAGCGATCCTGAAAAAACACAAAGGCCGCCGCCGCGCCGACGAGCACAATTCCCAGGACCAGTAACCTGGTCACCGCTCCCGGATTGTTGTTCTGATCAACAACCGGCGCCGGATATGTCTCTCCGCCTGTTTCCCGAGCCATCCGTCCCCTGCCTGCCGAGCGATTAACCGCAAATCCTGCGTTGCAGCCTTGAATCACATTCTTTCTGCCTGGAAAAGACCTGTCGCAAAAAAGCCGGGCAAAAACCTTGTATCTGCCACAGATATGACAATTCAGGCCGGTCATTGGGGCTATTCACCACGTGGACAGACCACGGGTTGCCGCTGACGGGCCGACCGGTCTAGGGTCGCGACAATAATCTGCTTTGATCCGGAGAAATCACATGACCGGTTTTCTTACCCCTGTGTTTGGCGAGGACCTTGCGCCAATTGCGAACCTGGTCGTGGGTTTCCTGATCATTGTCCTCGCAGTGTTTGTCTGCCTTTGGCTATGGCGCAAAATATCCGGGGGGACTTTTACGGTTGGCACACGGGCACGAAGGGCTCGCTTGGGTGTTCTGGAATCAGCTCAGATTGATTCGCGCCGTCGTCTCCTGCTTGTGCGAAGAGACAATGTTGGACATTTGGTAATGACCGGCGGCCCCAGCGATGTGGTTGTCGAGAACAACATAGATCTCTCTGAACCTGACAGCGATCAGCCGGCGCAACCCGTCGTGGCGCCGCCGGCTGCCATCACGGTTGAACCAGCCAAAGCGGAACCCGCCGTGGCAAAAGCGGCGCGTATCGAGGAACAGGCGCCTAAACCGGCGGAACCGGCGCCCAAACCCGCGGAAAGACCGAAAATATCCAACCAAGCACCTCCACCGGCGCCGACACCACAACCGAAAGAGCCGGTGCCCACCGAATTGACCGCCCCGCCGGTCGTGGCCGCCGCTTCCGCAATTGCGGCCAGCCGGATCGATACGACCGTCAGACCCGAAGCGCCTGTTGCAACCGAAGCGCCGGCCCTTGTGGCGGAGATCGAAACCGGCCCTCCGGCCAAGCGGGCAGACCCGCCGATGGAAATCTCCAATACGGCAGCCGATGAGGTCGCTCCGGCAGTGGAAACGGCAACGACTGATGACATGGCGGCGCACGAACTTGACCCGGAACTTTTGCAGGAACTTCAGACTACGCTCAACAAGAAGACTGATGCCGCGGGTGCGGAGGCGGCTACCGATATCTCACTTGAGCGCGAGATGTCGAAGCTGCTGAACAATCTGTCAACCGACAGAAGCGGTTAACAAAGGTGGAGCCGAAGTCGGCGGCGTTTCACTGTTCGGATCAACAATCATCATCGGCTTCACATCTACCGTATTGACGTGTTCATGCGCACGACCGCAAACCGTTCCGCCTTTGTGCTATTGCCTTTTCAATCGGGGCATCCGTCGCTTTCATTGTATCGCTGTCGGCCATCGGGCCTCGCAACATTCCAGCTGACAGCGAATCTCCGATCGACAGAACGCCATAGGCATTGATCGAACGCGGGATCAGCGGAATTCATTCGGCGGCCGACACGCGGGCTGATCTACTGCAGACAGCCATAGCAATGGCAATCTCAGAGCCCAAGCAGGCCTCTGATCGGTCGAACGCACTATTCGTTGACAATCGCCTGTACAAAGCGCCGGGTCCGCTCCTCCTTGGGGTGTTCGAAAAAAGTCCTGGCAGGCGCTTCTTCAACGATTTTGCCGCTTTCTACCAGCATCGCACGGCTGGCCACGCTCTTGGCAAACCCGATTTCATGGGTGACGACAACCATCGTCATCCCGTGCACGTCATGAACGTGGCGGATAACCTGCAATACCTCCTCGCGCATTTCAGGATCGAGCGCCGATGTTGGCTCGTCGAACAGCATCAGCTTCGGTTCCATGGCAAGAGCGCGGGCGATCGCGACGCGCTGCCTTTGCCCGCCTGACAGCCGAAACGGAAATTCATCTGCTTTTTCCGGGATACCGACACTTTCGAGCAATAGATGAGCCAACGCCTCAGCATCACTCGCCGGCATGCCTTTGATTTTGATCGGCGCGAGGGCAATATTGCGAAGCACGGTCATGTGCGGAAAGAGATTGAAATTCTGGAACACCAATCCGGTCGACATCCGCACATGCTGCAACTCTTCACTTGACGCACGTGCGACATTCACGCCACCGACAATGATGTCACCACCGTCTATGCGCTCGAGTCCGTTCATGCACCTCAAGAGAGTGCTTTTGCCGCAACCGCTTGGCCCACACAGAACCAGAACTTCGCCCTGCGCGATGTCAAAGGATATCCCATTGATGACCTTCAGCGATCCATAGGACTTGTGAACGTCGCGGATGCTGACAAAAGGCCCCGACGTCATGTGGATAGCACCGCCCGCGGCCATCAGATGGGTTGCCATTTCTGGAGTTTTTCAAGACTGCGCATCAATACCGTGTAGCCCCAAATCAGCGCCACATAAAGAACGGCCGCCCCGGTATAAAGTTCCAGAGGGCGAAAGAACTGTACGGTCAGTTCCTGCGCTCTGAACATCACTTCGGGCACGGCGATAAGCACAGTCACTGTGACGTTCTTTATGATCGTGATGTGCACATTGGTCAGCGCCGGTAATGTCGCGAATGCAGCCTGCGGGAGGGTGATGTACCGGAAAACCTGGATTTTTGAGAAGCCCAGCGACTGCGCCGCCTGGGACTGTGTGTTCGGGATTGCCTCTATTCCACCGCGAAATGCTTCACACGCAAGTGCCGCTCCGTTGAGCGACAATGCGATGATTGAACTTGTGGTCGGTGAGAAGGAAACACCGGAAAGAATGGGCAGGACATAGTGAATCCAAATGAGCAGCACAACGACAGGAAGCGTTCGAAACAGATCGACAAACAAAATCGATGCGGTTCGCAGCAAGCGCTGATGTGAAATCTGCATGGATGCCAGCCCAACACCGATAACGGTGGCAAATATGATGCTCGGCAGACTTGTAATCCACGCGTGCCAGAGCCCGCCGGCAAGATAAGGCCCATAGTCGGCAAGAATGCCGAATTGAAACGTGTAGCTGCTCATTCACCGATGCCTTCCAGGGAGAGTATCGCGGTTTGATGTCCTGGGTACCGGCACGGACCGCGGTCGGTGCCGGTACCCAGCGGTCAACAGTGACTAGGGGCCTGTCACCAGCGACATGGGCAACTCCCACTTCTTGGCAAGTTTGTGATACCACCCCTGAAGCTTCATGGCCCGGGTATAGGTATTGAGAAAGTTCAACAGGTCGAGAGAATCATAACGCACCGCGTGACTCATGCTGGTCCATTCCGCAACGCCCTCCGGAAACTCAAGCGCACGAAGCTCATCTGGCCGTTCTGTTGCGCGCAAATTGTTGGAAATCGAGTCGCCAACATATGCGGTCGCCCTGCCCTGCATGACTTCAAGAACCGCCGCTCCGGTATCCGTCAACGGAGTGACTTTGGCCTTGGTGAACACTCGCTCCGCGAATTTATGGGCAGCAGTTCCGCCCACGACTGAGATCACGTTGCCCTCGACATCAAGATCGGTCGCTGTCTTTGCAGAGTTGTCGGCTCTGATCATCGCAGTCGAAGACAGGTACCCGTACGGATCACCGAATGCGATTGCGGCTGCGCGCTGCGGCGTTGCGCCGAGCCCTGTCATGATCACGTCCCATTTGCCGGCTTGCAGACCTGCGATCAGCCCGCTCCAGGTTGAGTTCATGAACTCCACCTTTATGCCGGTGGTCGCTTCTATATTGCGAATGTCATCGGCAATCATGCCTTCAAATTCACCGGTCTTTGGACTCTTCAAAACGAAGCGGTTCCATGGAGCAACACCGACCACAAGTTTCTGCTCGGCGATGATGCGGTCCATTGTGGGGCCGGCCTCGGCACTGTCGAAAACCGCAGATCCCAATACGATGGTCAAAATGCCCATCAACATATGTCTGAACATGACGTTCTCCTTCCCAGTTTGTGCTCACGCACAGCTATTGAACCCTCAATCGCGAGGGCTTAGTGGACGGCACCAGCCGCCAAGACATTTTCAAAACCAAGAATTGGCGCAGTCGCATCAGGATCGATAACGACATCAATGACATAGGGCCCGCTTGCAGTGAGGCCACGATCGAGCGCTGCACCTACTTCCGCTGGATCTGTCACGCGTTCACCTGCGCATTTCAGCGCGCGGGCGACTTCGGAATAGTCAACATCCAGGAAATCGCACTCACGGTATTCGCCCATCGTCTTTTGTTCCCAATGGCGTTGAAAACCGAGTGTCGAGTTGTTGAACACCACAACAAGCAGCGGCACGCTATATCGCGCCGCGGTCTCAAGCTCGTTCATCACATATCCAAATGCACCGTCACCACTCATGCAGATGACCGCACGCGAAGGATCCGCAAGCTTCGCCCCGATTGCGGCTGGCAAGCTCCAGCCGATGCCCCCCGTACCTCTGGGGGAAAGCACAAACCGGCCGCTCCCGGGAACGTCAATATGGCTCATCGCCCACCCGGTTATGTAACTCGCATCGGTTACGAGGAGGCTCTTATCGTCAACCCGGGCGGAAATCTCTGCCAGCAATCTTTCCGGCCGCATCGGTTGCTGATTTGAATTCGCAATAGTTTCAAATTCCGAGCGCCAAGCCGATTTGCGCGCAAGAAGCGCTTCACGCTCGGTGACCGGCGAATTCCGTCCCAGCCCGGCGTCCATCGCCAGGTCGAGCAGTTCGGAGATCGTCTCGCGGACATCTCCGACGAGGGCAATATCAGCGGCGAAATTACGGCCAATCTCGCCGGGATCGATGTCAAGATGAATGATCCGCGTTCCAGGTGTCGGTAAACTCCAATCGCTGTAGCAAATCTGGCCTGTACGGGTTCCGAGCAGAAGTACGAGGTCAGCAGCAGCAAGCGCCTCGTTGGCGACCTGACCGCGGCCATACTTGCCGCCTGTGGTTGAACCAAGCGGCCCCACGGAAAGGGGGTGGTTATCGGCAACCACACCGCGCCCGGTCATGGTCGTCGCCAATGGCATGCTCAAAGTCTCTGCAAACGCAACCACCGCAGAAGCGGCATCGGATATCAAACAGCCGCCGCCGGCAACAATGAGAGGCCGCTCTGCAAGCTCTATCATGGAGACTGCCGCCGCCAGCGCATCGCGACTTGGCCGGACCCGGTTGGCGGGACACTGGATGTACTCCGGCTCCGCATGAATATCCGCTTCAACTTTGATCAACATCACATCCGCGGGGCAAAGAAGCACAACCGGCCCGGGCCGTCCGGTCGTGGCAGTGCGAAATGATTTTCGCACCAGATCGCCAGCCTGCTCTGCAAAATCAATCCGCATAACATCCTTAACAAAGGGACGAAGCGACGCGACATGATCCAGCTCGCTGCTGGCATTTCGATTTTTGTTTGCAAGTCCATGATCCTGGACAAGAGCGATCACCGGGACTGACGAGCGCTGTGCCTCGAGCAGGCCGGTAATAAGATTGGTGGCGCCAGGGCCGAATGTCGCGGCGCACACACCGGGTCGGCCCGTCGCCTGCGCGTATCCATGAGCCATGATCGCGGCGTGTTTCTCATCCCTGACGGTGACAATGCGGATCGTATTCCTGTCGACCGAGTGAAAAACCGGGACCGGATCTTCCATGCCAAAAAGGCAAGTCACTCCGTAGTTGCGCAAAGTTGCGCTGACAATTTCGCCCGCAGTGCCCTGCATATTGACTTCCTTTTTATGTGTTGCATAATGCGCAACATATTGCATAATACTCTATGAAACGACCTGTTGCGTTGTCAAGCCACGGAGAACCTGCCTCATGAAGTCACTCGGTCGCGCAATGGAAACACTCAAGCTTCTCGCTGATGCGGGAAGGGAAATCAGTGTTGCTGAAACGGCCCGGCATCTTGGCGTCACGCCCAGCACCGCATCACGAATCTTGGCGACCATGGCGAGGGGTGGATTGCTTTATCAAAATCCGGCTACCCGGCACTATCGCTCAGGGATTCTTTCGCTTCGGCTGTCGGCAAGTTTCAGCCGCAACATCGATCTGCATGAGGAAAGCGAGCACGAACTCGTCAATCTGGCGGCGAAAACCGGTCACACAACCTGGCTTGGCCTGCTTTCAGAAACCGACGTGATTGTGCTCAAAACCGTGCGGGGAACGCATCCGATACAGTTTTCTGTGGAGCCCGGCCAACATCTACCCGCCCACGCAGCCGCCATGGGTAAGGCACTTCTCGCCCTGAAAGGAGATGATGAGATACGGCAGCTCTATGGCAAAACAATCCAAAAAGTAACGTCCAAGACCATTACGGACCCGGCCACGCTCATAGACGAACTGATTGAGGTTCGCGCCAAGGGCTACGCCCGCTCGATGCAGGAACTATTTGAAGGCGTACACGCCATTGCGATTTCACTGCAGGACATAACGACAGGCAGAGCGGTCGCACTCAGTGTTTCCTATCCGGACTTTGCTGTCAGAGAGCAGGGAGACGGACCAATTTTGGAGGCATTGCTGGCCTGCGGCCGCAACCTTGGCAGCCGTATCGGAGACCGCCGCTGGTCGTGATCACCGGGCGGAGGCAATATTCAGATCATGTAAATTTTGTTGCGGACTCAGTCGTCCCGATAAACCTTCTCGCGGCGTTCGTGTCGCTCCTGAGCTTCTATCGAGAGCGTGGCGATCGGACGCGCATCCAGCCTCTTGAGGCTGATTGGCTCACCGGTTTCTTCGCAATATCCGTAGGTTCCCTCATCAATGCGCTGTATGGCTGAATCGATTTTTGAGATCAGCTTGCGCTGGCGATCGCGTGCACGCAATTCAATAGATCGATCGGTTTCCGATGACGCACGATCAGCCAGGTCGGCATGGTTGGCGTTTTCTTCCTGCAGCAATTCGAGGGTTTCGCGCGCCTCACGCAATATCTCCACTTTCCACGCCGTCAGCTTGTCGCGAAAATAGGCTTTCTGCCGATCATTCATGAAGGGTTCTTCGGTGGAGGGTCGGTACTCGGTATCTACTTCGCTCATTCGACTCACCATTCTTGCCTATGCGGCGGTTGTATATTCCGGCAAACCCATCCGCACAAGCACAAAGCGCCTGCCTCTCACGGAAGTGTTAACCTGTTGACACAAACGGTTGATTTCAGACAACCAATTGTTCTTGTTAAAAGAATTGGAAAGATTGGGGCCAATACCCATGGCCGGGAGAACTCCGGGATTTGCCATTGTCGCGCACCGAACGTAATTCGATGGGCGCATTCATGTTCGCGCCGCACAACAAGGATATGACACCCATGAGCCGTATTTTCCTTCTCAGGCATGCAAAGGCCAGTTGGCCCGAACCCGGCATGCGGGATTTCGACCGGCCATTGGCGCCACGAGGGATAGATGATGCGAGGAAGATCGGCACCGTTATGCGCGCCGCTGGATACAGACCCGAATCGGTGGTCTGTTCAACCGCCCTGCGAACCAGGCAAACCTGGCAGCAGATCGCGCCGCAACTCGATGTGCCGGAGCAAAACCTGACATTCACAGATCAGCTCTACGACAGCGACAATGCCCGGTACATCGAGGCGGTACAATCCGCCCGCGACGCGGATTCCGTGCTGATCATCGGCCACAATCCGATGATCGAAGATGTTACGTCGGCACTGGCTGCCGGCGGTTCCGACAGTGCCATGCGAAGGCTCTCCAAGGGTTTTCCGACCTCAGGTCTGGCCATCATCAAATTTGAGGGCAGCCTGAACGAAGTATCCCTCTCCGGCGGATATCTTGAAGACTTTCTCCGCCCGTCCAGCCATCCCCATGGCGATGGATATATGTGACGAACCAGCACCGAATTTCCTGCCGACACGAGCGCCTGGAGGATCTAGCCGTTTCAATCGCCGGCTGACGATCCTATATCCCTGCCAAGGCCCGGATCGGCACTCGGGACCGTAAGACGAAAAAACGAGTCGGAAGTGAGCAGCGCTTGGGATCATTGACCAGCTTTACCGATGAGGCGCTGATCGCATTCGACACGCTGACGGACCGCGCCACCGCCTTCGCCCACCCGGCGATCCGTCTTGGCGTGACCGGGCTATCCCGAGCCGGCAAAACCGTTTTCATTTCCGCCTTTGTCCACAACCTCCTGCATGGCGGTCGCCTGCCTTTGTTCGAGGCACAGAAATCCGGCCGGATTTCACGTGCGTTTCTCGAACACCAGCCGGATGATGCCGTTCCGCGCTTTGCCTATGAGGATCATATCGCCGCACTGATCAAAGACCGGCTGTGGCCGCAATCCACACGCGCCATATCTGAGCTTCGGCTGACCATCGCGTTCGAATCGGCGTCCGGCTGGAACCGTTGGTTCAGCGGCGGAAAGCTGTCTGTCGACATCGTCGATTATCCGGGTGAATGGCTGCTCGATCTTCCTTTGCTGGGCAAATCCTACAAGGAGTTTTGCGACGAAGCGTTTGCATTGTCGAAGTCCCCAGTGCGCGCCGATCTGTCCGAAGAATGGCACGCTGAAACCGAAACCGTCGATCCATTTGCCGAGTCGGACGAACTAACCGCCCGACGTCTCGCCCAGAGCTTTACTTCCTACCTGATGGCCTGCAAATCCGACGACCGCGCTCTTTCGACCTTGCCGCCTGGCCGCTTCCTGATGCCCGGCGACCTCGACGGGTCGCCCGCCCTGACATTTGCCCCGCTTCCGGCGAACTCCGATCGGCCGGCACCGCAGGGCTCCCTTCTTGCGGTCATGGAGCGCCGTTTCGAAGCCTACAAGACCCATGTTGTAAAACCGTTTTTCCGAGAACACGTCGCCCGGCTTGACCGTCAGATCATTCTTGTCGACGCATTGCAGGCAATGAATGCCGGATACGGCGCAGTAAATGATCTCGAACGGGCCCTGGCTGAAATCTTGTCCTGTTTTCGTCCCGGCAAAAGCAATTTCCTGACCAACCTGTTGTCGCGTCGTATTGACCGGATTCTCGTCGCTGCGACCAAGGCAGATCACCTGCATCATGAAAGCCACGACCGCTTGCAGGCAATCGTCCGACGACTGGTAGATCGGTCCCTCGGACAGGCAGACCTCTCCGGTGCGGATATAAAAGTACTGGCAATGGCGGCCGCGCGTGCCACTCGTGAGGGAACGGCGAAAAACAATGGTGAAGTCCTTCCGGTGATCATCGGCACGCCGCTGAAAAATGAAAAAATCGCTGGCAAACTGTTCGACGGAAAGAGAGAAACCGCAATTTTCCCCGGCGACCTGCCGGAAAACCCGGAAGCGGTCTTTCAATCGGACAGCGGGTCTGATGGACCGGGGCGCACCGATCTCAGGTTTGTCCGGTTCAAGCCGCCAAAACTGGAAACGACCATGGAAGGATTGACGCTCTCGCTGCCGCACATCCGCCTCGATCAGGCAATGCAATTCCTGATAGGAGATCGTCTCGAATGAACAACTCGGCCCCGCGAAAACCCGCGGCATTTGAACTAGACGAACCCACGGCAAAGAAAGTTGGGAAAACAAGAACGGCCACCAAACCGGCAGCGAAAAAAACCGCCCCCGTCGTCATGCTGCAGGAGGACCCGTTTGACGAATCCGGCGAACTGACACTTTCATCGATGGAAAAACGGCCGAAACGCACAGGCGGCTGGAGCCTGACCGGGATTTTTTTCTCCGCTCTGGGCGTTTTGATCTCATTGTCGATCGGACTTTGGCTCGATCAGCTTGTCCGAGAATTTTTTGCCCGCGCCGCATGGGCCGGTTGGGCCGCGCTGTCGATCACCGCAATTGCCGGTCTTGCATTGTTGATCCTGATCGTTCGGGAACTGGCTGCATTGCGAAGACTTAAGTCAGCTGTCCGGCTGCAGACATTGGCCAGCGAGGCGATTGCCGACAACAACACCAAAAAGGCGAGAAAAGTCGTTTCGAAGTTAGACGGACTTTTTGCCAGCGTCCCGGCGACGGCAAAAGGCAGAGCACAACTTGACGCTCTGAGCGATGAAATCATAGACGGCGCCGATCTCGTGGGTCTGGCGGAAACGGAAATTCTCGGCCCGCTTGACGAACGAGCTCGGAAAATTGTCCTGGACGCGGCAAAACGGGTATCGCTGGTGACCGCCGTCAGTCCAAGGGCGATCGTAGATATCGGATATGTGATTTTTGAATCCGGCCGCCTGATTCGGCGCCTGGCCGAGCTTTATGGCGGCCGGCCCGGCACGATTGGTTTCTTCAGACTTACCCGGGATGTCCTTTCGCATCTCGCGGTGACCGGATCAATTGCCGTCGGCGAAGGCCTGGTTCAACAGATCATCGGGCATGGCCTGGCTGCAAGGCTTTCAGCCCGCCTTGGAGAAGGTGTCGTCAACGGATTGATGACGGCGCGTATCGGCATTGCGGCGATCGAAACATTGCGGCCACTCCCCTTTCATCGGCTCAAGCGCCCCGGAATGGGTGACTTTCTTTCAGACCTGAGCTCCTTTTGGGCAAACAAGAACCCGCCGGCCGACCGTCCGGAAAATTGACCTTGCCACCTGCTCTGCGCTAAGCCAGACTTACACGAACGAAGCCTTAACCATTATTCGACATTCTCCGGGCGAGTCAGGGCCTGCCTGGGCCAGTTCCTTGGGTGCATTATGCTGAACCGAGTTTTTACCACTGCCGCCATTCCAATGATTGCGATGATCGGCGTCATTTCCGTCGCGCTTCCGGCTGTCGCCAAGGATCGCGATGCGGTTTTCTTCGAAAAAGTCGAAGGTCAATGGAACGGACCTGGCGAAATCGTGGCAGGCAAGTACAAGGGCACCAAGTTCAATTGCACCTTTACCGGATCAACGCCCAATGGTCAGGTCGGCATGTCTCTCGACGGATCGTGCCGGGTCGGCGTATTTGCCCAGAAGATGTCCGCAAGCGTCAAACGACGCGGGCGCGGCTATCGTGGCACATTTCTTGACGGAGCGACCGGCAAGGGCCTGGACATAACTTCAGGAAATATCAGCGGCTCGCGTGTTGTGTTCTCTCTGAATCGCAAAAAACTCAAGGGCGCCATGCTGGCCCGTCTGCCCAATGAGAACACCATGAATGTCACCGTATCCGTCAGGGTGAACAAAAAACTTGTTCCTGTCGTCGGGATGAAGTTGCGGCGTCAGGGCACACGGTTGGGAAAATCGGGCAAATCGACCAAGCCGAAAACGAACGCGCAAGCGCGCGCGGCACTCAGTCGCTGATTCTCACCGAAATCACTTGATTCGGGCAGTGCATGCCGGAGTTCCAGACTCTGAGCGGGAATATTTTGCGTCCGTATTGATTTGCCTGAAACCGTCTGGACAATGGTTGTTGTCGCAAACTGCCTGACTGGAACAGCGGAATGGACGACAGCCCCGACGAGACAAGCACATTTACCCGAAAGTTGACGGTGCATTCGCAGTTCCGGTCGGCTCTGGACGAGTCCGGATATGTCGCTGTGCCGGAGGACTGGTCAGTCGTTGTCACCGACGTTGTGAAATCGCGGCAGGCAATTGCCGCCGGCCTCTACAAGAAGGTCAATCTGGCCGGTGTCGCCGTCATAAGCGCTGTCATGAACGCGCTGGGCAGTCAGGAAATCCCATATGTTTTCGGCGGTGACGGTGCCGCGCTGATTTGCGGTCCGAACGAAGTACCCAAAGTCCGGGAGGCGCTGGCCAGAACTTGCAGATGGGTTGATGAAGATCTTGGTCTGGAACTGAGGGGCGCGCTGGTTCCGGTAACGGACATCCAGGAACAGGGTATGCAGGTTCGTGTCGCCGCAATCCGCATTTCGGATACGGTCAACAATTATGCTTTCACCGGCGGGGGAGTGTCGTTCGCCGAGAAACTGATGAAATCTGGTGTCTATAAAGTTCCGCCCGCGGAACCAGGCCATCACCCCGACCTGTCCGGCCTGTCCTGCAGATGGACACCGATCGAAACCGAAGGCCGGACAATCGCTTCGATCATAGTCGAACCCGGAGATGGCGAGAGCTCCATCCCGACCGAAATC
>JAJFHT010000214.1 GCA_021775495.1 Hyphomicrobiales bacterium
TTTCAGCCGGTCGAGATCGCCGCGCGCATCCTTCTGGGTCAGGTCGCAATAACCGACGATGCCGTGCGGCCAACCGGTTTCGTCAGCCACCGACTGGACCCAGGCAACTTCGTCTTCAAACCAGTTTGATGCCCAGTTGGCCTGGACGTAAACAGATTTCTCGACATCAGTCTTTTTCAGATCGTGCAGAAACTCATCGACCAGATAGTCACGTTTGATGTTGTCATAGGGCCCAAAAATGCGTGGCTGTGTCGGCCCCAGCAACCAGGGCAAATCGGTCTGCCGCCAGATGTGATGATGTGCATCGATGATCTTCATCAGGCGGCCCTCGCAGCAAATCCGAGCACTTCGGCGCACAGGCCTGGTGCGGTTGACCCATCTCCCAGCCGGTCGATGAATGGCATGACCGCCTGCAATGCTTCTGTTTGCGGGATGTATGCCGCATCTCCGGCCAGCGGTGTCAGCCAGAGGATTGACCAGGCGTGGCGGGACAGTCGCTCTACCGCATCGGTCATTGCCGAGGGATCTCCGCGTTCGAGGCCGTCGGACAGGACAACGACAAGGGCGCCCCTGGCAAATGAAGCAAACCGGGGTACCGCCAGGAACGCCGCAAGCGCATCTCCGAGCCGGGTGCCGCCATCCCAGTCGGCGACGAGGGTCGATGCCACATCCAGCGCCTGTTCCTGGTTGGCGTGGCGAAGCGCCCGGGTGACGCGCGTCAGGCGGGTGCCGACAGTGAAAACCTCGAGGCGCTCGGTAGAGCGGGCCAGGGCATGGGCGAAACGCAGATAGGTATCTGTCTGGGCTTTCATCGATCCGGATATGTCGATCAGCAGAAGCACCCTTCGCTGGCGGGCCTTGCGGGCGAGTGCGGGCAATTGGACAACCTCTCCGTCGCGTTTGACGGCTTCCCGCAAAGCCCGGCGCATGTCGATCCGGTTGCCGGATTTTGCAGCAACCAGACGCCTGGAACGTCGGCGCGGCAGGTCTCTTGGCGCACGTCGGCGCAACCGCCGTAGCGCGGCGGCCTCATCCAGTGCCGCGAATTGGCGGACCGAGAGCATTTCGGAACGAACAGCTTCAGCGCCACTTTCGTGGATGTCCTCGGCTTCGGGAGGCTCCATTGCACCATCGCGATCGTCGAATGCCTGGAGCTCTTCCTCATCATCACCGGCGCTTGCCTGTGCCGCGAGAGTCTGGCCAAGAAAGACCATTCGAAACAGGGCATCGAATTCTTCGCGCCGCTCCGGCGCAGGCGCCAGTGTCGCCGATGCAGAACGGTAAATGTCCTGCATCGATTTCGGGCCGAGGAGGCCGATGGCCGTTATGAAACTTTCTGTCTGTTCCGGCGCGACGGCAAACCCGCTGGCGCGCAACAGGCCAGCGAACTCGATAAACGGTTGCGCGGCGCGCGGCAGTGCTGCTGACGGGCTCATGCGGCGGCCTCGGCCAGAATGGCATCGACACGATCCCCCATGAAAACCAGGTCATCCTGATCCTTGAGCACAACGCCGATGGCGCGTTTAAAGGCGGTTGGCCAATCGGCACCCTGCCGGTTGAGAAGGGTTGCAGCTTCAGCCCATTCCACCGTTTCGGCGACACCAGGAGGTTTGGCCAGCGGTTCAGCACGCAGCGCGCCGACGGCGCGAACAACCCTGTCGGCGGTTTCACGCACGACCGAACTAGCGCGCATCATCACAATTTGCGCTTCCCGTTCGGCATCCGGATAGGCGATCCAGTTGTAGACACAGCGTCGCCGCAAGGCTTCGTGCAGTTCGCGGGTGCGGTTGGACGTCAATACGACGATAGGGTTTTCTTCTGCCCGCAGGGTGCCGCGTTCGGGAATGGAGATCGAGAAATCGGAGAGGAATTCCAGCAGGAACGCTTCGAACTCGTGGTCCGAGCGATCGATTTCATCAATCAGAAGTACTGTATCCTTGGGGTGGCGCAAGGCTTCGAGCATCGGTCTGCTGATGAGATATTCATCGGAGTAGATGTTGACATATTCCTCGCCGGCCTGCCGGATTGACAGCATCTGACGCGGATAATTCCACTCATACAGCGCGGCTGCGGAATCGACGCCTTCATAACATTGCAGCCGGACAAGTTGCCGTCCAAGCACCGAAGCGATGGCTTTTGCCGCTTCGGTTTTGCCGACACCCGGAGCCCCCTCAAGCAGCAGCGGTTTACCCAGTGCCAACGCCAGATAGGCAGAGGTGGCCAGGTCTTCACCTGCCAGATATTGGGCGGCCGTCAGTGCCCTCCGCAAGGTATCGGGACCGTCAATTCCGGATATGGATTGCCTGACCGCCACGAAACGTTCCTTCCTAACGCCGCGCCTGCGGCTGCGCGCCGCCATTTGCCTGAAGCCCGCGCAGGACCTTCTCCGGGGTGACCGGCAGGTCATCGATGCGCACGCCGACGGCATTGAAAACCGCGTTTACCACCGCCGGCAGAACCGGGTTGGCGCACATTTCGCCGGGGCCTTTGCCGCCATAGGGGCCGTCGGGAGCCGGGCGCTCCAATATCGCAATATTGTGCGGGGCGATATCGCCGGGACCCGGCATCAGATAGTGATTGAAGTCGACCGGGCCGTGGTCACGTTCGGGATAGTAGGGCTCTGTCGTTTCCCAGGCAGCATGACTCATGCCCATCCATGCCCCGCCGGTCAGTTGTTGTTCGACCAGGCGTGGATTGAGGGCGCGGCCGACCTCATAGGAACTGTTCATTTCGATCACCTCGATTTCGCCGGTTTCGTCGTCAACTTCGACTTCGACGATCATCGCTGCGTGGGCAAAACATGAAACCGGCGTCATTTCCCCGGTATCCGGATCGACGTCCGACAGGGGGATCAGAAATATCCCCCGGCCGGATACCGTCTTGCCCTGTTTGAATTGCGCTGCCTGCGCGGCTTCCATCGTGGTTATTGAGCGCGATGGTGCTCCCTTGACGTGGATATTGCCTTTTCCGTCGGTCATCAGGTCGGCAGCATTGACTTCCATTTCCTCCGCCGCAGCCTCAAGCATGACTGCACGAGCTTCCTGTGAGGCCTGAATCACCGCGTTGCCGACACGGTGCGTCCCGCGGGAGGCGAACGAACCCATGCAATGCGGGCCGGTGTCGGAATCCGCCGTGTCGACATAGACATCTTCAACCGGGACCCCGAGGGTCTCAGCAGCGATCTGCCTGGTGACCGATTTCATCCCCTGTCCAAGGTCAATGGAGGAGAGTGCCACCATGAACTTTCCGTCGGGATTGGAATGGACCAGTGCCTGGCTCGGATCTCCTCCAAGGTTCATGCCGATGGGATAGTTGATACAGGCGAAACCCTTGCCACGATGTTTCGACATGTCAGCGCCTCCTCAGCCCGGAGATTGACGAAAATCTCGCTGGCGATCGTCTTGTCTGCGGTTGCGGCGGTTCTGCCGTTGGGCCAGTGGCAGGGGCAGGGGCCGGAGCGGACTGAACCGGTTCAGGCGTTCGTGCCGGTTGTGTTGGTGGTTGGGCAACCGGCATTGACCGTAGCGGCGGTGCGGCAGCAGGAGGAGCAGCCCTTGCGGCTGCGGTTTCAGCGTATGCGGATTTTTCCTGCCGTTTCGATCCGCCACCGTAACTGCCGGACTGCCCATCCTGGACAAAACCGTGTTGATCGGTCGCGGTATGCGTCGGCAGTTGTCCGCGTTCGCCGCCTCCGCCGCTCAGTGAGGATTGTTGTTTGACCCAGTCACTGGTCTGCCATCCCGACTTTTCAGCAGCGACCTGGCAACATTCGATCAAAGCGGTGTTTTTTGCTTCGCGCCGATGAGCCTTCATATCTCCATCGCGGTAGGCATTGAGAATACGCAATTCGATCGGATCGATTCCAACTGTGTTGGCGACTTTGTCCATGTGGTTTTCGATGGCGAAGTCGACGCCGGTAATGCCAAAGCCGCGCATCGCGGTTGCCGGTGTGCGATTTGTGTAAACGCAATAGATGTCGGCATAGACATTCGGGATCGTGTAGGGACCGGGCAGGTGTCCGGCACCTTTGATGATCGCATAGCTGGAAAGGCGCGTGTAAGCACCGGCGTCAAAATATCCGATGAATTTTCTGGCTACAATGTGGCCGTCATTCATCACTCCGTCGGTGATGTACCAGCGCTCGGCCCCGCGCGGTGCTCCGACCTGCATTTCATCTTCGCGGTCAAACATGTATTTGCACGGTTTCCCGGTCAGCATGCAGCCAAGAATAGCCAGCGGCTCGTGCAGGCTGTCGACCTTGCCGCCAAATCCGCCGCCGACGGTTCCGCCGATGAAATGCAAACGGGCAGAAGACAGATCGAGAAGCTTCGCCGCGGTTCCCAGGGAGAAAAACAGGCCCTGCGTCGCGGTGTAACAGACAAAACGGTCGTTGGTTTCGGGTGCGGCAATGGCTCCGCAGGTCTCCATCGGCGCCTGTTCGATCGGGGACATCTGATACCGCCCTTCGATCACGTGGTCGGCCTGTCGCAACGCTGCATCGACATCGCCGTAACGCAGCTTCTGGTGATCATACTTTCCGTGATAGATGAATTTGTTGGCCGGGTAGGCGCCATTGACCGACGGCGCACCGGGCTTGATTGCCTCTTCCACATCCAGCACGTGCGGCAGCACTTCCCAGTCAACCCGGACTTTGGCCACCGCATCCCTTGCAATCCGTTCACTGTCCGCGACTATTGCAGCAACCGGCTCGCCCTTGTAACTCACCTTTTTGTCGGAGAGCAGCGGCTCGTCATCGAGTCCAAAATCAAGCAGACTCAACAAAGCATTGAGATTATTGGGAACATCGCTGCCGACGATCACCTTTTTGACACCAGGCAACCGTTCCGCTTCGCTGGTGTCGATCGAACGAATCCTGGCGTGGTGATGCGGACTGCGGACGCAGCGCATGTGCAACAGGCCCTCAAACAAATGGTCGTCGTAGAAGGGCGAACGGCCGGTGACATGTCCGAGCATGTCCTGCCTCTGCGTCGGTTTGCCGATCTCGTTGAGATCGTCGTCGCGCTCGTCGGCAAAGAGGTCTTTTCTGAATTCGACAGACATGGCGGTGATCTATCCGTTCGGCTGTGAAGCGCCGCTGCGCGAAGCTTCGAGAACAGCGTTGATGATGGGTTCATATCCGGTGCAACGGCAAAGATTGCCCGAAATGGCTTCGACGACGTCATCGCGGGACGGCTGCGGGTTGCGGTCAAGCAGCGCTTTTGCTGCCATCAACATGCCGGGGGTGCAGTATCCGCACTGGGCGGCAAAATTCCGCATGAAGGCATCCTGCAAAGGGTGAATGCCGCTGCCGGAACTCAGCCCGGAAGTTGTCGCCACGTCCTTTCCGTCGACCGTCTCGGCAAGTGTCAAACAGGACAGGCAGGGTTCGCCGTCGATCAGCACGGTGCAGGCGCCGCAGGCGCCCTGACCGCAGCCATATTTGGGCGAAAGGTCGCCGACACCACGACGCAGCATGTCGAGCAGATTCTGCCCGTCGGAAGCAAAGGCCGCCTTGTCCTCGCCGTTCAACGTAAACTGGACCGGTTTTTGCGCCATATAAATCTCCTATCCGGTTTGCCCGAGCAATAGCCGCCTCAGGTGGACCGGTGCGACTTCGCGCCGGTACCAGGCAGACGCCAGCGCATCGGTTGGAGGATCAAGCCCTTCGGTTGCAACAGCAGCGGCGCGGGTAATTCCGGCCTCGTCAAGACTGCTGCCTTCCAGTGCCCGCTCAACTGCCGCGACGCGGAGAGGGGTCGGCCCCATGTTTCCATAAGCAATCCGGAATCCGTCGATACGGCCGCCAGCACGCGGCAGCAGCGCCGCAATGCTCATCAATGCCACGCCTTTGGGTTTGACTCGGGTGACTTTCAGGAACCGCAAAGCCGTCGGGTCGGCCAGTCGTGGAACGCTGACCGCCGTAACAACGCTGCCCTTGCGGCTTTCGCGATCACGCATGAATTCGTCGATGGGTACATTGGCGCTACCCTGACCTGCGAAACGCACTTCAGCGCCAAGCGCCACAAGTGCCGTCGCAAGATCGCCATAAGGTGGCGGCGCGAGCAGATTGCCCGCAATCGTTGCCGTTGTCCGGATCGCAGGGCCGCCAACGGCCCGAGCGGCATCTGCCAGAAACGAAAGATCGCGGTGCCGGATGATTTCGGCCATTGTCACCGCGGCACCTATCAGGACGCGATCACCTTCGCTGCGAATATCCTTCAATGTCGGATCGGTCAGACGAAACAGCGTGTCGAAGGATTGATCGCCTTCGTTGACCGATCGCATAAGAATGGTACCGCCGCCGTAAATACGAGCTTTCTGGTTCGAAGACAGTGCCCGCGCGGCTTCTTCAACCTGACTGAATGTTTCAACCCGAACCGGCATTAGGTTACTCCCTCGGCTGCAAGGCCCATATGTTCCCGCACGGCAGTAAATCCGGCTTCGTAAATCTGTTCGCCAACCATCTTGGCCAATTCGGCCTGCTGGCCATCGGGCGTGTCGAATTGCGCGTCCCATTGCCAGAACGTCTGATCGCCGTCAGTCACCGGAAGCAGGCGCACATGAGCAACGTAGTTGAGCAATGGAACCGGCGTATCGAGCAGACAGTAGGAGAAGGCCATGTCCATATCGGAAAGGGTCAGCAGTTGTTCGCGCAGCTCTGATCCGTCGGCAAGGTGGAAACGCCTCACACAGCCGACTTTGTCGGAGGATAGTCCTCGCTCGATATGGCTGTCGGCAACGGCAGGGTGCCAGCTATCGTGACCATTGAAATCCCGCAACACCTCCCACACGGCCTCCACCGGGCTCTGCAGGATCGCGCTTTTGGACACTTTTACCACCGCAGGTCCCTCAGCGTCCCGAGAAGTGGCGCTTCAGCGATTCAAAACCCGCTTGAAACACATTCTGGCCGATGCCACCGACAAGATCTTCGGCGGCGTCCGGTTCGCAATCAAATTCGGCAGACCATTCAACAAAAGTCCGATCACCCTCAGTGACCGGCGTCAGACGCATTGTCGCGACATAGTCGGTCAAAGGCATCGGGCTTTCCAGGATCGAATAGGTGCAGAAATAGTCGTAGTCGGAAAGGCCGAGCAATTGCTCACGAATACGGTCGCCGTTCTGCAGCCGGAAATCCCGAATGCAGCCGATCTTGTCCGACGGCTCGCCGTTTTCGATCCGGCTTTCACGAATGCCGGGATGCCAGCGGGGCAGGGCATTGAAATCCCGCACCCGCTCCCAGACCTTGGCGGTCGAAGCGTCAATGACGGTTGAAACATATACACGCGCCATCGATTAGTCTCCCTTGCTTCCACCGGAGGAGCCGCCGCCATCTTCGGACTTGTCATCGTCCTTGTCGGCTGGTGCGTCTCCGGCCGATTTGGCGATCCTCTGGATGTCTGAGGCTTCTCGAATAAGACCGCCCATCTTGGAAAGATTGCCGCCGTCAATACCCATGTCGGCCAGCAGTTCATCAACCAGCGGCGCCTGGACGCGGTAGCGCAGAGCCGAGTTGATGACTTCGTCAGTTGGCGACTTGGCTCCACCGCTGCCGCCGCCGGTGACGCCATCCAGTTGCATGATGCGGATGTCGTTGATCTTCTCCAGCGGTTTGACCGAAGCTGCAACAATGCCCTCGATCCGCTCGAGCAAACGCCGCTTGAACAGCGAAGCTCGGGCACCGTCGGTAAGGATGTTCTCGGCTTCGTTGACGAGTTTTTGTGCTTCGGCTTCGACTGCCCTGCGGATCCGGTCTGCTTCCGCGGTGATACGCATTTCTTCGGCGGCCTTTTCAGCCATGGTCACATCGATGGTGCGACGGCGGTTTGCCTGCTCGGTTTCGCGAGTGGTTTTGACGCGCTCTTCGGCCTCAGTTGCGCGGGCCCGGGCGGTTTCGGCTTCGATCTGTGCTGCCGATTCCTCAAGGGACTTGGTATAAAGCGCAATGGCCTTTTCCATCTGCGCGGTTTCGACATCGCGCTCGCGCTGAACCTCACGCCGGCGGCGTTCGGTTTCGTGGCCGATCCGAGCGTCGTCCAGGCCGCGTTCGGAGGCGATCCGCGCCCGTTCGATCTCTTCCTGCGAGCCAATCTCGGCTTCGCGCAGCGCCTGAACACGGGCGATCTCCAACTGCTCGTTTGACCTCCGACGCTCAAGTTTCACCGCATCAAGCACGCGTTCCCGCTCAATATCTGAGGTTTCAACATCACGTTGCGCAGCAATTTCAGCCCGCCGTACTGACGCTTCGGCTTCGGTGCGTTCGGCAATTTTTGGCGCCAGTTCGATAATGCGATTTTCGTCGGCTTCCGCGACGGCGCGTTTGCGAACAATATCGATGATTTCGCGATCCTGTTGCGAGGCGATGCGCTCCTTTTCAAGGGCCAGTTCGACATTGATACGCTGCCGCTCGACGGCGTCGCGTCGTTTCAGGTCGACGGAATCGACTGCTTCATCCCGGGCAAGCTCGCGCTCCCGGGTTTCCTGCTCAGCCGCGATGCGTTCGGCGTCGATGGTTTTCTGCCGCGCAATTCGCGCTGCTTCGATCGCCCTGTCAGCGGAAATCTGGGCTTCATCAAGCACCGTGTTGCGCTCGATCTCGAGATTTCGGACTTCCTCATCGCGTTTGATCTTGTCTCTAGAGGTATCCTTCTCTTTTTCGATCCGCATCTGTTCGACCAGACGGCGCGACGAGATTTCTGAACTCTCGATCGCCTCGTTGCGTTCGATCTCACGGCCACGGGTTTCGGTGTCGGCGATTATCTGAGCGGCCTCGACCTTCTTTTGTTGCGAAATGCGCGCCACTTCGGTGGTTTCGTTCGACTGCGTTTCGCGCAGCACGATCTCTTCGCGGTTTGCGATCCGTTCGCGATCGATTTTGGCATCCAGTTCGATACGCGCGGTCTCAATCTTCTCACGCGCTGTGATTTCGGCATTGTCAACGGCCCGATTGCGCGAAATTTCGCGTTCGCGAACATCCTGCTCAAAGGCGATGCGCTCAGCCGAAATCTT
Source organism: Hyphomicrobiales bacterium (assembly GCA_021775495.1). Classification (GTDB taxonomy): domain Bacteria; phylum Pseudomonadota; class Alphaproteobacteria; order Rhizobiales; family Rhizobiaceae; genus JAJFHT01. The sequence goes on from JAJFHT010000214.1 coordinate 9,007, forward strand.
TTTCTCCCGGGCAATCCGGGCGGCCTCGGTGGCTTCGCTTGACGCGATTTCGGCGGCTTCGATCATTTTCTGCCGCTCGATTTCCAGTTCGCGGATCTTGCGATCAGAAGAGATGCGTTCCTCGCTGACAACTGCCGCTTCGACAATTCTCAAGCGTTCCGTTGCTTCGCGGGAGGCAATTTCGGCTTCTTCGACGGCTCGATTTCGGTCAATTTCGCGCCGGCGTGTCTCTTCATCACTGCTTATGCGGGCAGTCGATATTGCCTGATCCTGCAGGATGCGGGCCTTTTCAACATCTTCACGTGCGGAGATCTCGGCCTGCTCAACCAGACGCTGGCGTTCGATGTCGCGCCCCCGGGTCTCCTGCTCCATGGTAATCCGGGCTTCCTCGACAGACTTTTCCTGGTCTATGCGCGCCTTTTCTGTTGTTTCGCGTGCACTTATTTCTTCCTGTTCCAGCGCCTTGCGGCGTTGGATTTCGCGAGTCTGGGTTTCCTGTTCATTGCTGATGCGAGCATCGGTCACCGCGCGTTCCTGCAGAATCCGAGCGGTCTCGGTTTCCTGGCGTGACTGGATTTCTGCAGCCTCGATGGCTTTCTTACGCTCGATTTCGTTCTGACTGATCTCACGTTCCGAGGTGATGCGGGTCGTGGTGATGGCCTGCTCGTTGGTGATGCGAGCGCGTTCTATTTCTTCGCGAGCCGAGATTTGCGCGTGCTCGGCCTGGGTGTCGCGTTCGGCCCGCTCACGTGCCAGTTCAGCCCGCTGCTGCGCGCGTTTGAACTCGATCTCCCGTTCCTGAATGAGGCGAGCTTCTTCGCTTTCCTGTTCGATCGACAGCGATTGTTTTTCCGCTTCGAGATTGCGGGACCTGATCTGGATCATCGAATCCTGTTCGATGTCGTTGCGCAGCTTGCGCCGATCCTCGATGTCCCGGATCAGAGCTGTCAGTCCTTCGGCATCGAATCGGTTGGACGGATTGAAATATTCGAGCGCGGTCTGGTCGAGATCCATGATCGCGACCGATTCCAGTTCGAGACCGTTGCGGGTCAGGTCTTCCTGGGCAAGTTCCTTGACCCTGGAGACATAGACGTGACGCTGCTCGTGCATTTCTGCCATTGCCATCTCGGCGGCGACGGCCCGAAGTGCGGATTCGAATTTGCCGGCCATCAGGCCATGAAGGTTTTCCGCTTCAAGCATGCGTCGTCCGAGTGTCGATGCTGCAATCGAGACCGCCTCCCGGGTCGGTCGGACCCGGATGTAGAACTCGGCCTCGACATCGACCCGCATCCGATCCTTGGTGATCAGAGCGTTGTCCTTTTCGCGTACGACCTCAAGCGGCACGGTATTCATGTTGACGGGCGTTATGTCGTGGACGATCGGCCAGACAAATGCGCCTCCGTCAATCACCACTTTTTCGCCCAGAAAACCGGTTCGTACGAATGCCACCTCTTTGGTCGAACGACGGTACAGCCTGTTCATCACCCAGTAGATGATGGCAATGACGATAACCGCCAGAATGAGCCAAAGGATGAGCTGGCCGATCAGTTGCCCAGTCATGATCTTTCCCTCCGCGTAAATGTCGCCCTGTTCATGGTCGTGGTCTCCGGTCTGTCATTTGCCGGCAATTCGTTTGAATTGACGGGTCTGTTCGGTCAGCGCGGTCTCGGTCGGCAGCCGCTCCATGGAGGACGCGCCGTAAAAACCGTGGCAATTTCTGGTGTTCTTCAAGACGAATTCGGCGTCGTCCGGCGTCGCTACCGGGCCGCCATGGACGAGGACAATGGCGTCCGGATTGATTTTCAAAGCTGCTTCGGCCCAGGCATCAACCATTGCCGGGCAATCCGATAGTTTCAGCGCCGTTTCCGCTCCGATTGATCCACCGGTTGTCAGCCCGAGATGACAGACAATGATGTCCGCGCCGGCCTTCGCCATGGCCTGCGCGTCATCTTCGTTGAACACGTAAGGTGTGGTGAACATGTCCTTGTCATGCGCCTTGGCGATCATGTCGACCTCAAGGCCGTAGGACATGCCGGTTTCTTCCAGATTGGCGCGGAAAGTTCCGTCGATCAGTCCGACGGTCGGAAAGTTCTGTACGCCGGAGAAACCGATGCGTTTCAATTCATCAAGAAAGACATCCATCAGCCGGAATGGATCGGTGCCGTTCACGCCTGCCAGTACCGGCGTGTTGTGCACAACGGGCAAGACTTCCGATGCCATGTCGACAACAATCTGGTTGGCATCGCCATATGCCATCAATCCGGCGAGCGACCCGCGACCCGCCATACGGTATCGACCGGAGTTGTAAATGACGATGAGGTCGATGCCGCCAGCCTCCTCGCATTTGGCTGACAGGCCTGTCCCGGCACCGCCACCGACGATCGGTTCGCCCCGGACTTTCATGCCCTGAAATTTTTCCAGAAGTTCCCTGCGCTCGAATTGCATGTCTTATCTCGTTGCCTGTCTTTTTCTTGGGCGATCGCCGCCGTGCAGCGAACGGAATGATTTGACCAGTTCGGCGGAAAATGCCGGATCGTTTATGTTGTAGGGCAACCTGATCAACTGCCGCGTCGACGTTTGCCTTACAGTTGCTTCAAGCGCGCTGAACAGAGCGCGGCTGGCTGCAGGATCGTGGAAAGCCTGTCCGGGTTGATCGATCGCTGAAACGCCGCCTTCGGGCAGGAAAAAGCGCACCGGACCCTCCATCAGATTGAGTCGTTCACCGATCCAGCGGCCCATCTGGGTATTCTCATCCGGCGTCGTCCGCATAAGGGTGATCTGCGGATTGTGATGGTAGAATTTGCGCCCGGTGAATTTCTCAGGAACGGTTTCCGGGGCAGCGAAATTGACCATGTCGAGCGCGCCGCAGGAACCAATATAGGGCAATCGGGTACGGATTATCGCTCCAAAGCGATCTTCGGTTGCCGGGAAGATGCCGCCAACCAGCATGTCGCAAATTTCGGTGGTGGTGATGTCGATGACACCGGCGATCATGCCGCTGTCGACAAGCTTTTCCATCGACTGCCCACCGATTCCGGTGGCGTGAAACACAAGGCAATCATAGTCTTCCTGCAGTGCCGCCGTGGCCTGTTGCACGCAGGTGGTGGTCACTCCGAACATGGTCAGGCCGATTGCCGGAAGGACCGTTTTCCCGGCCCGATGGCCGCTGTCGGAGTCCCGCCGGCCGTGAACCATGCCCGACAAGGCATTTGCGCCATTTCGCAGGACGGCCTTCGTTATCGAGTTCAAACCCTGAACATCAGCAACGGAATGCATCATGGTGATGTCGGAGGGGCCGACATACTTGCCGACATCACCCGATGCGACTGTTGATATGATCAGTTTGGGAACACCAACAGGCAGGGTGCGCATTGCCGGTGCGAGCATGGCTGTGCCGCCGGAGCCACCGGCGCCAATCATGCCTGCAACTCCGGTTTGACGCGTAATCCAGCGCTCGAATGCCTCGGTCATCCCCGCGACTGAAGTGCCCCTGTCACTGGTAAAGACGCCACTGGCACCACGCGGATGGAAGGCAGCAATCTGATGTGCCGGAATCTCCGCACCGGAGTGCTTTCCGGATGTAGACAGGTCCACCAACCGCGCCGGAATATCGTTTTGGCGAATGATGTCGCGGATGTAACGCAGTTCTTCGCCCTTGGTGTCCAGCGTTCCCGCAACAAGAACCACCGCTTCTCCGGATGTGGTCAGTGGATGAAGCTCTGCATGCGCCGCCTCACTGACAGAGGGTGACGGCATTGCCGCAACTGTGCGGGCGGATTGTTCAAGAATGCGGACCGGCACCGGCTGAGACCACCGGTTCGGGGGTTTGGGATTTGAACTGTAGATCTTGACGACGGAAGTACCGGTGCTTTGTTGACGCTCGGCCTGGCCGTCCGGCTGTTCTGCATCCGGCGTGTCATCATGAGCATGTCGGCCGACACCCAGCAATCTTTGCTGCAGATCACGGTCTGCCGCCAACTGGGCCGAGTCGATCAGCCGGTTGATCCGGCCGTTGACCATGATGGCAACCTGCTTGGCCACCGCCGTCGCCACGCCGATGTTTTGTTCGATCACCAATACGTTGATGTCGCTATCGTCGCCGAGATGCAGCAACATCTCCTCGACTTGACTGACGATGACCGGGGCCAGCCCTTCGGTCGGCTCGTCCATGATCAACAGTTTCGGATTGAGCAAGAGCGCCCGGGAAATCGCCAGCATCTGCTGCTCGCCACCGGACAACTGACCGCCGCCATTGTTGCGACGTTCCGCCAGGCGCGGAAAGGTTGAATAGATGCGATCAATCGACCAGGCTCCGCCGTGACCCGCACTGACCATGCGCAAATGTTCTTCGACGGTCAGCGAACGCCAGAGTCGGCGGCCCTGTGGCACATAACCGATCCCAAGCCGTGCAATTTCGGCAGACTCGCGCCCGCGCAGTTCTTCGCCATTGAACCTGATCGAACCTGAATCAGCGGGCACAAGGCCCATGATGGCGTTACACAGGGTGGTCTTTCCCATACCGTTGCGGCCAACAACCGACAAAACTCCCGAATCGAGCCGAAGATTTACGCCCTGCACCGCGTGGGAGGCACCGTAGAAAACATTGAGGTCTTTGATCTCGAGTGCCGGGGGCCCCGAACGCGTACGTTCACTCATGGCCACCCCCCAGATAGAGTTCCTGGACTTCGGGGTCTTCCTCGATTTCTTCCGGCCGTCCTTCCTTGAAAATACGGCCGTTGTGCATCATCGTGACGCTCTCGGCGACCCGCAGAGCCACATCCATGTCATGTTCGATGATGATGAAGCCCATATGTTCGGGAAGGTTGGTCAGAATTTCAATCAGGTCGCTTCGCTCGGTCGGCGACAACCCGGCGGCCGGCTCATCGAAGAGGATGAATCGCGGCGCGCCGGCCAATGCCAGGGCGATTTCCAGCTGTCGCTGCTGGCCGTGCGACAGTTCTGCGACAAGATTGTCGCGCAGGTCTGTAAGGTGCACGGCGTCGATCAGTTCTTCCGCCGAATGGATGAGGGAATCGCTTCGCCGCGGCCGCAGCAGTGAAAACCGGCTGCGCGACACACCGCGGCAGGCCAGGTAGACATTGTCGAGGACCGAAAGGCCGTTGAACAACAATGATATCTGGTAGGTTCTTCTCAAACCGCGGCGGATGCGTTCATGGGCCGGGAAGTTCGTGACGTCTTCTCCGAAAAGCCTGATTGTCCCGGATGTGGGAAGAAAATCACCGGTGATGCAGTTGAACAAGGTGGTTTTACCAGCACCGTTCGAGCCCAGAACAGCGCGTTTTTCACCCGGCATGACAGTAATGGTGACGTCATCCAGCGCAGCAAGGGCACCAAACAGACGTGATACCCCCCTCAGTTCCAGCGCATTGGCGGTGCCGGTCGCCGGCGATCTGTTTGGCGTGCCCGTCACCATCAGCCAGCATCCTTTTGCTGGCCTGTCAGGGGATCGGTGCGGCCGGCGCGATCGCGCCACCGCTGCCAGAGGCCGAGAACGCCATCTGACGACCAGAAAACGATGACCAGAAATCCGATCCCGATCAGAAGCTGGAAGCGTTCACCGGCAAGTCCGACGGCAACAAGGGCGTCGAGTGCGAATGTGCGCAACAATACAAATATGATGGCGCCAATGAATGGACCGACCGGATGCCGCAATCCGCCGACAACGGCGATGATCAGTATATCGATGGCCGGGCCGACGGAAATTGCGCCGGGTGATATCGAGCTGGTTTGCCACACCAGCAGCACACCGGCGACTGCCGCAATCAGGCTGGCAAAGGTGTAGGCGGCGATCCGATGCGCTGTAACGTTGAAACCAAGCGCTGCCATGCGCCTCGGATTGTCGCGGATACCTTGCAATGCCAGACCGAACGGCGACCGGGACACATAAAGCACGGCAAAATAGGCAAGCCCGGCAAAAAACAGCGCCAGATAGTAGAACGCAACCGGGTTTCGCCAGTTCACGCCGAATGCCTCGGGGGCGAGAATCTGATTGAAACCGCTGAATCCGTTGAACACCACGTAGTTCTGACGGGCAAAATAGAAAAAGGCCGTGGCGATCGCCAAGGTGATCATGATCGTGTAGATGCCTTCGGTGCGCACGGCGAGGGCACCCGACAGAGTGCCGAAAACCATCGCAATCAGGATCGCGACCGGAACCGCAAGCCACCACACCCAGCCGAGCGATATGGCGTCGATTGCACTGTCTCCCAGAATCGCCGTCATGTATCCGGCGACACCGGCGACGGTCATCTGGACAAGGCTGACCATTCCGCCATATCCGCCCAGAAACATCAGTGACAACGCGATCATGCCGAGGATCAGCGCCCAACCGAAAATCGAAAACAGAATAAAGTTGCTGGAAATTGCCGGCATCATCAAAAGCAGTGCGCCGACGACCCAGTAGGCCGATGGAATCCGCCGGAGGTCCCAGTCGGTCATTTCACCAGATGGTGCGGCTTTGCCGATTTCTGTTTGTTCTGCCACGGCCATCGGTCAGCGCCCGCTTGCGATCAGGCCTTGTGGCCGAAATGCCAGAACCAGCACCATGATCAGGAACGTCAAAACGACCGAATAGGTTGGAAAATAGACCGAGCCGAACTGTTCGGCCATACCGATCACGACAGCCCCGAGAGCTGCACCGGGTATCGATCCCATCCCGCCGACAATGACGACGACCAGCGAAGCCAGAAGGAACCGTGTGTCTTCACCCGGCGCTATGGACTGGAAGGTTCCGCCGACCACACCGGCAACACCGGCGAGTCCCGCTCCAAATGCAAAAACAAGCATGAAGACCCGCTGAATCCGAACACCGGTTGCCGAGAGTATCTCACGATCGTCCACACCGGCGCGGATGAGCATACCGATGCGGGTCTTGTTCAGCGCCAGCCACATCAGGATGCCTATGGCAATGGAGGCAATCAATATGACAATCCGGACAATCGGATATTTCAGAAACACTACCTGACCGCTGCTTTTGACCGCTGTGACCAATGGCAAAGTTATCGGTCCGGAGAGCCAGTCTGGAGCCAGTATCTGGTAGAAGTCACCACCCCAGACCCACAACATGAGGTCGGCCAGCACGATCGAGATGCCGATTGTGACCAGCGTTTGCTTCAGGTCCTCGCCTTCCATGCGACGAAAAACGACATATTGCAGGATAATTCCCAGCGCTCCGACGACGACGAATGCCGCGATGAAAGACAGAATCCACCACCCGGTGAAATCGGCCACTTCGTAGCCGATGTACCCACCAAGCATGTAGAGCGAGCCGTGGGCGAGATTGACATTTTTCATCAGGCCGAAAATCAGGGTGAAGCCGCTGGCAACGAGGAAATAGAGCGCACCCAGGGTAACGCCGTTGAACAGCGCGCTCAGAAAAACCTTCTTTTTACCGATAAGACCTGTCAGCCCGGATGGCCAGGGCGCGAAGATCGCCCATACGAGCAGAGCCGCGGCGACCAGAATAATAAACGACCAGAAGGGTCGCCTTTCGATAAAGGCGGTCATACTTTGTGTGTCCTGCCGCCAATGGCAGCTGACCTGAGCGCTTCTCTCGGCGCACGTGCCGATGGCAATGACATCGACCTCGGCCTCCTCCCGGTTAGAAGCAATGCGTCGTTTAGACTACGTTGACGCTGCCGGAGGGGCATACCTCTGAGTATTCTCTTTTCCCGACCAATCCACAAATAGTTGTCAGCTGTACAGCATCGTCGCCCGCCGGTAGTTGGTGGGCGGAATTCCGACATTGGAGGTAAAGAACCGGGTGAAACTGGCCTGCGAGGAAAACCCCAGATCCAGGCCGATATCGGTAATCGAATCCTGGGTCATGGTAATCCGTTCCAGCGACGTCTCCATGCGCAGCGTGTTCAGGTACATGTTGGGTGTAAGCCCGACATTCTGGCGAAACAGCTTGAAGAAATGCGGTCGCGACAGGCCGGAGTCGCGGGCAATGTGATCGAGCGCCAGTTCGTCTCCAATGCGCTCCTTCATCAGACGAATGGAATTTCGGATTCTGAAATCACTGACTCGCCGCCAATCCCCCGACGAAGTAGGATCATCGCAATCCCATTGCCAGGACTGATCGAAACACTCCCGTGTCAATTCATAGAGATAACCCTCGAACAGTTCGGTCTGTTCGTCTTCCACCAGCAGGGTCGACACCAGGTTGACAAGTCTTTGAACCTGACCGGTCAGTTCAATCGAACTGCGCCCAAACCGAAGTGCGCTACTTGCACTGCGACCGACTTCCAGGAACCAGATCGGTTTGATGTACAGGGTGAGGAAAATCGATCCGTTCAGAAGATCTCCCGGCACGAAATTGTGCGGTTCCCAGGGATTGACCGCGGTTCCGAAATTCGTATCGAGACCATGACGGCAATCGGAGATATCCATATTTGCAGCGCAGCCGTCGACCAAAAAAACCAGATGTCCTTCGCGATGAGCGTGAGTGGCAAGCGGTTTGTTCAACCTGTAGAGCGTCGCGCGTCCAAAATTGCCGTGATACACGGCCAATGCTGTACTCATCTCTCCCTCCGTATACCCACGATACGCGCATTTGTTCCGATGTCTAACGGCAAATGGTGACATGGCTGCTGCAACGGTGTCAAAGCACTCCGGCGAAAGGCCATGATAATCCGTTTGCCTGCCGGTCGTTCAAAGCGCCGCGGTCATCAACTGTCGGTAGTCATCGGCGCTTGCGCGCCTCGGATTTGTGCTGTTGGTGTGATCCTTTTCCGCCAGTGGTGCGGCCAATTGGATCGCCTGTTCATCAACTCCCATCGCCGCGAGCCCGGAGGGGAGTTTCAACCGTTCATTGAGGCTGGAAATTGCCTCTGAAAGATCGGTTCCGTGCTTGAGCCCCATGGCTGTGCGGATTGCCGAATACCTCTTTCCGACGGCTGGTGCGTTGAAATCCAGGACATATGGCAGAAGAACAGCGTTCAGTGTTCCGTGATGGAGATCATAGCCGGTCAAACCGCCGAGTGCATGGCTCATGGCATGTACGCCTCCCAGTCCTTTCTGGAACGCCAGTGCACCGTTCATGGCGGCTGCCATCATTTCCCGGCGGGCGTCGATGTCGTGCCCGGTTTCGACGGCCCTTTCGATATTCGCTGCGGCACGTTGCAATCCGTCGATTGCGATGCCGTCGGCAGGCGGATTGTAGGCTGTCGCAATGTAGGTCTCAACGCAATGGGTGAGGGCATCCATTCCGGTTCCCGCCGTCATTGCCGAAGGAAGATCAAGTGTCAGTGTCGGATCGCAGATCGCAACACTGGGAATGAGATACGGGCTGACGATACCGAGCTTTCGGCCGTCATTCATGACAATCACTGCAGCGCGTCCGACCTCGGACCCGGTCCCAGCGGTTGTCGGGACCGCGATGACCGGTGGAAGCACATCGCGGATACGGCCAACTCCTCCCTCGATTGCTGCATACCGGTTCAGGCTGCCGCCATGGCTGGCAAGAAGCGCCACAGCCTTGGCAAGGTCCATTGACGATCCGCCTCCGAATGCGATGAGCCCGTCACATTCGGCTTCCAGATAGATGTCCGTGGCATCCTGGCAGGCCTGTTCGGTCGGATTGGAGGGAGTATCGGCGTAGATTTGCGGTTTTGGCGGGCTATCAAGTGAATCGATCAACCGCTCGATCAGACCGCAGTCAGTCAGTCCGCGGTCCGTGACAATCAGCGGGCGTTTTATCTTCAGGCTTGCTGTTTCTGCGGCTATCGCTTCTTCGAGCACACCGTGAGCAAAATGTATTTTCGTTAGATAGGTGATCAGCGACATGGCCGCACCCTTTCAGGCAAACGGTTTTCCGGTCGTCGAATTCCGTTTGCGGCATGATGCTGCCGGACAAACATGATGTCCGGCAGCAGGGAGGTCAGGCGATGATCGTCAATTGCACTGGACGATGTCGCGTGACGGAAGTCCGAGTTCACGGAACTTTGCCTCATCCAGACCAAGGGTCTGGTTGACGTTGTCAATCTTGGTGACCATCTTGGTACCAAGATTGCCGTCATCCTGTTCGAACACTTCGAATACGAAGTTGGAACCGATGGCCTGACGATTGCCATCAAGCGTGATTTTGCCGTTCGGCGCATCAAGCTCGAGATTGGCAAGGCATCCACGGAACTTCTTGTGGCCGTCTGACAGGTCGCCACCTGTTTCGTTCAGGCAGGTAAGTGCGGCATTGGCGGCATTGTAGTACCCGGTTGCCAGCAATGAGGGGCTCGGGAACCGCTTTTCGGGCGGGAACGCATCCTGATAGGACTTGATGAAGCCCTGCCATTTGGCGTTGTCCCAAGTGTCGGCCTGTGGGCCTGACGACGGTGTGCCGATCAACGCCTTCTTTGCGTTACCTTTGGAAGACAGGACCGTTCCATCAACCATGATCGTTCCGCCGATCAATGCGGCGTCACCACCTGCCTGCTGGTACTGATTGAGGAAGTTCACGGCGTCACCACCGCCCAGACCCAGGTAGAGTGCATCGACATCATCCGGCAAAGATGCAATGATCGAGGCGAAATCCTTGGTGCCCAGCGGAACCCACAAGCGTTCGGTGATCTTGCCACCGGCATTACAATAGCCAAGCGCAAATCCGAGGAAGTTGGTGTAACCAAACGAATAATCCTCAGCTACAGCGGCAACGGTCTTCCAGCCTTTGGTATTGAAGACATGTTCGCCAAGTCCGGCGCCCCACTGCGCACCATCCATGTTAAAGCGGAAAAAGTTTGGCGCCGGGTCGACGAATGTCGTTTCCTGTGCACCGGAAATTCCGTTGACGATGGTGACCTGTGGCTGCGTCTTGGCATAATCGCGAAGCGCGATGCCCTCCGAACCGGACAATGGGCCGACAATGATGTCCACCTTGTCCTGTTCAACCAGTTTGCGGACTGCCCGCAATGCACTTTCAGGGCTGGCATCGGTAGCACCGACTATCACTTCGATGTCTTTTCCACCGGCTTTTCTTCCGGCTTCTCTCATCGCAATTTCAAATCCACGCTGGCCGTCTTCACCCAGCACCGTATAGGTGCCTTCAAGTGTGGCCATGAAGCCGATCTTGATCGAATCGGCGAAAGCGGCGGTTGCTGCGAATACGGCACCGGCAGCTACAGTTGTCATCAATAATCGTTTCATAGTCGTCAATTCCTCCCTGTCTGACTCGCCCCCGCACTGCAGGGGGAATGCCTGATCAATGGCCGCAAGGATAAATCAAGATATCCAGATGGCAGTTTCCAGAAGTGCAGTGCTATATCCGAGCGTCTGTTTTTTTGGTCCGATTGCGACACATGAACCGTGCATCTGTCCGGCCGTACTGCCGCGGTGGAAGCTGCGTGTGCCATTGCGTCCAAAAGTCCCGATACGAATATCGGTTTCAACACTAAGTTGGCGCAAAACCTGTCGGAGAGGGCAGCAGTGTTTGGATTTGAAGAACATGCAGAACGTGCTCGGCTGTTGGGTGAGGTTCACGCCCGCCCGTTCCGACTCATGGAAAGCGGCCGCGTTGTCCTGCATCTGGCGTTCCTTGTCGATGAGCGGGCGCGTGAGGCCGATCGCTGCTTTGTCGAGCGCCTTTCAATACAAAATGGCCAGGCAGGACCGGGCAGCAACCGTCATCATGAACTGAAACTGGCCAGCGGGACGTTGCGCTGGGAAGCGCATGCCGAGTTTGTCACCTACAGTTGGGATGGTGGTATACCCTTTGCCTCGCTCGAAAGCCTGGATCACCCGTTTGGTGAGGTCTTCCACGCACCCGGCGAACTGATGACGGCGACGCGCGTTGATCTCAGCGCCAAGATCTCCGAATGCGATGCTGCGATAAGCCGGTTGGACAGGACATCGCTCTGCAACTCACAGGTCCACGGCGGGCAGGCGGAAATCGCTACTGATTTCCGGCAGGACCGGGATGGTTTCACCCATATTATTATCAAGGACAAAGGCCTGGATGCCGCGCGCGGGGGATCTCTGGTTCAACGGTTGCTGGAGATCGATACCTATCGGGTTCTGGCGCTGATGGGACTGCCGGTGGCTCAGAGGTCTGCAAGCGACGTCACCGAAATCGAACAGGCATTGGTTCGTGTCACCGCGGAAATGAAGACAACCGGCGGGTTTGAAGACAACAACCGGTTGCTGAGCGAACTTACCGCGCTGGCCGCTAGGCTGGAGGCGGGCGCCGTTGCAGGCCTTTATCGTTTTGGCGCCAGCCGGGCCTACAACGAAATCGTTCATCTGCGTTTGCAGGCGATTGACGAGGCTGTGCTGCCTGAATTTGAAACCTGGGCTTCCTTTCTGGACAGACGGATGACACCCGCAATGCGGACCTGTCAGTCGGTCGAGGAACGACAGGCCAATCTGTCCCGCAAGCTGGCGCGGGCGGCAACCCTGCTCAGAACGAGGGTGGATGTGGAGGCACAGAACCAAAACCGCGAATTGCTGGAGAGCATGAACCGCCGCGCGCGGCTGCAATTACGGCTGCAACGAACGGTCGAAGGCCTGTCGATTGCCGCTGTGTCCTACTACGTGGTTGGACTGGTTGCCTATCTGCTGAAGGGTGGCAAGGGGCTGGGACTGATGATCGACCCGGCCATCTTGACCGCGCTGTCGGTGCCGCTGGTCGTACTGTTGGTTGCCCTGGTCGTCAGGCGTATTCGCAACCACCATAGTGACGCCGACGCATAGACATCACCGGCTGGAACGTCGATGCGGCGACCGGGTTCAGAAGCTCAATGAAATATCCCGGTGGCCGGACGAACATCCGGCGACATAGAGAGCCTGGTCACGCGTCAGCTTGCTCTGCTGGCGAATGCCCAGAGTTGATTGCAGAATCTTCTCGTAGTTGTCTATTGCCGGCTTGATCGTCGCCTCGGCTTTTTCACGCCAGATCAGCTGTTTTTTGAATTCGTCGATGGATTTGTCCACCAGGGCAATCGCTTTTTCCTTGTCCGGTGTTTTTGAACGCAAGGCGCGCCGTGCCTTCGACAGGTCGGACTTGATGGCAGAGGCTCCCTCGATCCCTCCAAACTGCCTGGAAAGCGTGGCAAGTGGCCCGGTCATGTCGGCAGGTTCACTGTCCGCAACCCTTTGTTTCATTGCCATCAGTTCAGATTCCAGTTCCCTGAATGATTCCGAGGCATCAAGTGTGGCGACAAGCGTGGCAATGGGTGAATATGCACTTTCGGCTGCTTTTCTATATTTGCTCCGGGTGGTGGTTTCCGACTTCCTCAATGCATCGAATGTGCTGTAGGCATCATCCCATTCCGCCGGAATGCCGTCTGCCAGCGCATGTCTCTCGGATTCGAACCCGGCGACACGTTCTTCAAGTAGGGTTTTTCTGCTTTTTTCCGAAGGATCGCGCAGCCGGTCGATCAGGATCTCCAGACCCTTGATGCGCTTGGACACGGCGCGCATGTCACGTTCAATTCCGCGAACCTTGGTATGCAAGGGCCGAAAATCACCTGATGCGGCTTTCACGGCTTCAGCGGCCTTATTTGCGTCCGCCAGCAGGGCGATGGCATTTTCAACTTCGCCGAAGCTCTTCTTCGTGCTGCCCGCCAGTTTTTTCGGCAATTCGCTGAGATCGATCTTGCTGGCAGATTCTGCGCTGCTGATGATCATGGTTCCGTTGACGGCGAGTTGTTCGCTGACATATTTCTCGACGCAGAAGGTCAGCCGTGGGTTGCGCGGGGGCGGGGCGGTCTCCGACAACAGCGCGACACGGTTCGGCAGGTAGTTCACCAGCTGCGGCACCAGACCGACAATCACCAGAGCAACAAGTTGCAGGCAGATGAATGCAATCACGCCTTTGTACATCTGGATGGTCTTGACCGCGGCAGGCGCAACGCCGCGCAGATAGAACAACGCAAAACCGAAGGGTGGTGTCAAAAACGATGTCTGAATGTTCAATCCGATCATTACGCCCAGCCATACAGCGGTGACGTTGGCAGACGGATCTTCAAGCAGGATCGGCGCCACGATAGGTACGACGACAACTGCAATCTCGATGAAGTCGAGAAAGAAACCGAGGATGAAAATGACAGCCATGACGATGACGAATTTCGACCAGAAGCCAC
>JAJFHT010000215.1 GCA_021775495.1 Hyphomicrobiales bacterium
GTCTGCCGGTAGTTCCGGGAGATCGGAGCGAAAGTAGATATTGTGCAATCTCTCATGCCTGAATGCGATGGTCTCCATAAGCGGAGTCATCCGGGCCACTGCAGTACGTATTGTTTCGGGCCGTACCAGACCTTCCAGATCGAACATGCCGGTTTGAGCGAGATCGGCCCGGCATCTGGTCGCCAGTTCCCTGTATTCCGGGCTATCCTGCAGGTGCAGCGGGTAGGTATCGAGATCAAGCAGATTGTGCATGTCGCCCTCGAATTGAACCCGTGTATTGTCTCCAATCGATCGCGAGCGACAACCACAGAAATTTTTCTGTTGCATAAGAATTTCTGATTCTGTTCATACGACTGATGAGACTGCCTCCGCTGAACGCCCTGAAAGCCTTCGAAGCCGCCGCACGACTAGGCAGTTTCGTTGCTGCTTCGGAGGAACTCGGGGTCTCCGCGGCAGCAGTCAGCATGCAGGTTCGCAATCTGGAAACCTATCTGAAGAAGAAGCTGTTCACACGCTCAAACAACCGGATAACCCTGACCGATGCAGGGATGGCAATCTATCCGGGCACCGCCCAATCATTGAGCGGAATTGCCAGCCTGACAGAAAGAATACTTGATCCGGAAACCAGATCGCGGATTGTCGTCAGCACGCTGCCGTCGCTTGCGGAACGTTGGCTGGTCCCCCGTCTTGCGGATTTTGCAAGGGCCGAGCCCGGTCCATCAGTTGAACTGCGGATCGAAGATGACCCGGTGGAATTTGCGCGTGACAAGATTGGAGTCCGAATCACTTTCGGCGACCATCTCTATCCCGAATTTCGCTCCGATGTGCTGTTCAGGGATACGGTTACCCCACTGATGGCTCCCGGGGTGGCAATTCCTTTCGAAGATGAAAGGGATTTGCTGCACGTGGCAGATGACAGCCTTATTCATGTCGACTGGGGCCCGAAATACGGATCTCAGCCACGCTGGAGCGATTGGTTCGAAACGGCCGGCAGCGCCCGAACCCCTGATATAACAAAGGGCACAAGCGTCACAACAACCAGCGCCGCTATCGCACTGGCAACCCGCGGAATGGGCGTCGCATTGGCCCCCAGATCACTGGCTGCCGCCGAACTGGCTTCCGGTGTGTTGATTGCACCCTCACCCGTCAATCTGATCCTGTCACATCCCTATTGCGCAATATCATCACATACCCCGCAGAGTGACCGCTATCTGCGCCGGTTCATCGACTGGCTGGTTCGCGATGATTCCGGCAATGCGGCCGAACCGGGCCGCCGGGTACAAAATGAGGAACGCCGCCAATGAACATTTTCGTTTTGACCGGAGCCGGCATTTCGGCCGAGAGCGGCCTTGGGACGTTTCGCGATAAACAAGGCACCGGCCTCTGGGCCCAGTTCGACCCGATGAAACTCGCGACGCCGCAAGCCTTTGCAGCAAATCCGGACGAGGTGCACGCCTTCTACAACGCCCGGCGGCACAACCTGCTCGATTCCGAACCCAATCCGGCGCACAGTGCATTGGCCCGATTGGAAAATGCGTTTGAAGGGCGCGGAGACCGGCTTGAGCTTGTTACCCAGAATGTCGACGACCTGCACGAACGTGGCGGATCGTCCAGTGTCATTCACATACATGGCGAACTGTTGAAGGCCCGTTGCACTTTCTGCCAGACGGTGGCCGAGTGGAGGGGCGAACTTGGGCGTTCCGACATCTGCACGTCATGCAACAGGACAGGCGGCATGCGTCCGCACATTGTCTGGTTTGGTGAGTTTCCCATGTTCATGGACGAGATTGAAACTTCGTTGGCTGCGTCCGACCTGTTCGTCGCCATCGGCACCTCGGGCTCGGTCTATCCGGCGGCGGGATTTGTTTCCCAAGCCCGGCGGCTCGGGATCGCAACCTGCGAGCTCAATCTGGAACCGTCAGACAATGCGGGCGAATTCGACGAGGGACACTACGGTCCGGCGAGTAAAGTGGTCGATGAATGGGTGGGTCGGGTGCTGTCGGAGCCTTAGGTTTCATGTTTCTTGATGGACATGATCATTCATCATAATTTCTTTTTATGTAAACGAGCGGGTAAGTTCTTGCCACAGTCGGGTCATCAGAAGGAATTGCCATGACCGCCCTGCACGAACCGATCGCGCCGATCGTCAACGAACTGGACCTGAAGGCATTTCGTGAGACACTTGGCTGTTTTGCGACCGGCGTCGCCATCGTGACGACGGCCAGCACGGACCGGCGTCCGGTTGGCCTGACGATCAGTTCGTTCAATTCGGTTTCGATGGCGCCTCCCCTCATCCTGTGGAGCCTGTCGCTGGACTCGCCGAGCCTTTCGGCTTTTCGCGACCAGGATTGTTTTACGGTCAACATTCTGTCGGCCGACCAGGCTGATCTGGCCCGGCACTTCGCCAAACCACAGGACGACAAATTCGAGAACGTGAACTGGAACTGGGGACCGACTGGGACACCACTGCTTGATGAATGCAGTGCGGTCATGCAATGCCGCTCCTATCGTCGCTACGAGGGTGGCGATCACGAGATATTTCTCGGCGAGGTGATCGGTCTGAACATGACCGGCCGACCCGGGTTGGTGTTCAGCCGCGGCAAGTTCTGCCGGGCGGAACAGGCTGTTTGACGTTGCTGCGGATCTCGATTGCGGGATTTGGCTGGTGGGGCCGGCATATCGCACGGCGCATCACCGATAATCCAAGGTTTGAATTGGGATCGATCGTTGAACCGGCTGCCGGTAGCGGGCCGGCAATCGACGCGTTCGGCGTGCCGCACCTGACGGATTTTTCCGACGCGATCGCCGATACATCGATCGACGCCGTCATCCTGACAACACCTAACCCGGTACATGTCGAGCAGGTTGTCGCCGCCGCGGCGGCCGGCAAACACGTTTATTGCGAAAAGCCCCTCGCCCTGACCGGAGCTGGAGCCCGGCAGGCCGTCGACGCCTGTCGATCAGCCGACAGGGTGCTCGGCATCGGTCATGAAAGGCGATTCGAGCCCGGCCTGGAAGCGGTCAAATCAATGATCGACAACGGCGATCTCGGTACACTCATGCATGCCGAATCCGCCTTCAGCCATGACAAGCTGATCAATGTGCCGAAAGACAATTGGCGCACCCGCAAATCCGTTTCACCGGCGGCCGGAATGACCGGCATGGGGATCCATCTGACCGATCTCTACATCTGGATGTTCGGCAAGGTGCGGACGGTGCAGGCCTTGACGGCAGACCGATCGCTCGGATGGGAAACCGGCGATGTCGTGACGGTACAGCTCGGATTTGAATCCGGCCTGACCGCCAGCTTGAGCGCCATCCTGCACACGCCGCATTTCATGCGGTTTCATGTCTTCGGTTCGAAACGGTGGGTCGAACTGCGCAACGACACACACCCGGACACGCCGGGTGGCATTGCGCGCATGGAGATTCAGTCGAGCGATACCGGACCCGAAAACAACAGCTTTCCATGGATCGATACGGTTGACCGCAATCTCAATGCATTTGCCGATGCAATCGAAGGGACAGCCCCCTATCGCTTTACGCCGCACGAAATGGTGCACAATATCGAGGTACTGGAGGCGATCGCCGCGTCTGCTGAGCATCGGCAAACCGTATCGCTATAAGACGTCAGCTATAGTCACCGAGCGGCGTATTCTCACTGTCCAGAAACTCGATGGTCGTGAAACACAAAACGGTATCGCCGATATTTTCCAGGTCGTGGGTCATCGATTCACCGCTGGCGAAGTGGAAATGTCTGGTATCGCCGGGCGTGTAGTCCATGTCGACCACCTTGCCGTCGCTGTATCTCGAACGTGCTTTTCCGGCAGTTGTTGCGCACCACATGTAATCCAGAACATGGGTGTGAAACGGCAGGCGGTCTCCCGGCTGCATGGCGATCAGCCAGACATTGACCCTGTCGCTGGAGCTGACCAGCCGCTGGCCGACCCGGCCGTTCGTTCCGGCCTGCGACAGTTCCTTCAAAAGCGCTTCGCTCCAATGCTGATTGGCGAGAAACGGGTGTGCATGCTCTGCGGTCTGCATATTCGCGCTCCTGTCCGCGGCGGGACGGCGGCATGATTTTCTCGCGCCTTGCCGCCGATCCGATCCTTATTTATATAACGATAAATAAGGATTTTCGTCCAGCCCGAAACCTGTTTGGGCCGGACTGACCTTTGGAGGCGCACTATCTTGTCGCGGCGTGCCGTCATTGCCGGGGGATCGATCGGCGGCCTGTTCGCCGCGGCGATGCTGCGCAAATCGGGCTGGGCGGTTGATGTGTTCGAACGCAGCGACGTCGAGCTCTCCGGACGCGGTGCCGGCATCGTTACCCATGCCGAACTGCTGGATGCCCTAACCTTTTGCGGAGCGGGCACAAAAGACCTTGGCGTGACAGTCGAAAAACGCGTTGCTTTTGACTTTGAGGGAAATCCGGTTCGCCAGATCGATTTCCCGCAAATCGTTACCTCGTGGGACCGGGTGCACACATTGCTGCGACGCATCATTCCGGGCAACCATCATCATCTGAACCGACAGATCACCGGATACCGCCAGGACGCAAGCGGTATCACCGTAACCTTCTCCGACGGCAGCGACCTTGACGCCGACATTCTGGTCGGCGCCGACGGGTTTCGCTCCAGCGTTCGGGGGCAAATGCATCCGCAGGTCAAACCGGTCTTTTCCGGTTATGTGGTCTGGCGGGCGCTCGCCAATGAAAGCGACATTCCCGAAGCAATTCACAAACGGGTATTTGACAAATTCGGGTTCTATCTCCCCGCCGGAAACCAGATCATCGGCTATCCGATCGCCGGACCTGGCAACGACCTGCGTCCCGGCCATCGACGCTATAATTTCGTCTGGTACACCGCTGTCGGCCAGGACAAATTGACCAAAATGCTGACCGATGCGACCGGCAGGACCCACACCATGTCGATCCCGCCACCGCTGATCCGCGCTGATGTGCTTTCTGATATGTATTCAAAGGCGCGCGCGACCCTGTCTCGGCCGTTCGTCGAATTGCTCGATCGGTCCGAACGGCCGTTTTTTACGCCGATCTACGATCACGCATCACCCGGTTTGAACGATGGCCGGGTCGCGCTTTGCGGCGATGCCGCTATCGTTGCCCGGCCGCATGTCGGCATGGGCGTGACGAAGGCCGCCTGCGACGCACGCGTTCTGGCCGAGATGCTGGACACGTTTGCCAGCATACCCGAGGCGCTGGCAGCCTACAGTGATGACCGCTGCGGCAAGGGATACAACGCTTTCATCAGGTCGAGAGAACTTGGCAGCTACATTTTTGGCGATACAGACAGCCAGGCCAACAAAGACGGCCGCAACAACCCCAATATCGAAACGATCATGCGCGATACCGCAGTCACGACGGCCTGATTGATCTACTTTTCGCGCAACGATTCATAGCTTGTCATCACCACATCACGATAAAATGGCCGATTCTGCAACTGGCCGTACCAGCGTGCGACATCAGCAAGATCTTCCCTCTCGATATCCATCTCGAAATAGCGGTACATCAGCGTGCCGGCTGCGATATCGGCGAGCGTGAACACATCACCGGCCAGCCAGGTGTGCCCGCCAAGACGGCCATCGAGAATGCGCATGACACCGCGGAGCACTTTGGCATGCGCGTCCAGAACGGCCGCGTCCCGCTTTGGCAGCGGCAACCTCACGGTTTGGAAGAACACACCGATGAGCGGCGGCGTCAGCGTTGTTGAGGACCAGTCTATCCACTGGTCGACAATGGCCCAATGCGGATCATCCGGCAGCAATTGGCGATATTTACGGGCCAGATAACGCAGGATGGCATGGGATTCGTAGAGAACGAGATCACCGTCTTCCAGCACCGGCACCTTGCGGTTCGGATTGAGTTTTGCATAGGCATCCGTATTGACCACGCCGAACTCTCCACCGGCGTCAATGCGCTGGCAGTCCATGCCGGTCTCGCCGAGCATCCAAAGGACTTTCTGGACATTCGACGAGGTGGCACGGCCCCAGAGCTTCAGTTCGCTCATTTGATCGCCTGCGGATTGATCGGTGAACCGCAGCCACCGGGAATGTTCATCGGAGGCGCCGAGAAGAAGAACTCATAGACGCCATCTTCGGCACAATCGTCAGCCAGTTCCTTCAGGAAGAAAATCTCGCCCATGGTAATACCGATCGCGGGAATGACCACCCAGTGCCAGGGCTGGTTGGCCTCATTGGTTTCGTTCGGCCGCACTTCGCAGCCCCACGTGTCGGAACAGATCGCAGCGATCTCACGCTGCTTGATCCAATAGGCGGTCTCGAAGGCAAGACCCGGCGCATCACCGCCGGCATAACTACCCCAATCGCCTTTTTTCAGGCAGGCTTCCTGCTGGCCGGTGCGGACAATGACAAAATCTGCGCGGCCAACGCTAACGCCTTGAGCCTCGGCGGTACGGTCGAGATCATCATTGGTGATGGCATAGCCGTTGTCGAGCGCATCGACGCCCTTGAACCTTGCCACATCGAGCAGCACACCGCGGCCAACCATCTTGTCCCTGGTATGCTCGATGCCGTTTTTCTGTGCCCCGTTGGCATCGACCAGCCTGGCGTCGTAGCCATTGTACATCTTGTCATCGAGAAAGATGTGCGCCAGCGCATCCCATTGGGTAGAGCACTGGCACGGTAGATTGATCGCATCGTCGGCGTAGCGAAGATATGGCACATTGTCCTGGTTGCCGGCAGCCGCGTCGGTACCGGTGGCCAGCATGGTGTGGATCGGATTCCAGCGACCTCCGAACAGGCCCGACTGAAGTTTTTCATCGAGCGGCAGACCGAGCGCGAATGACTTGCCCTTGCGGATCAGTTTCGACGCGTCGATGATATCCTGCGGCGTGATATGGTTGAGCGTGCCGATCTGGTCATCCGGACCCCAGCGCCCCCAATTGGACAGCTCTTTCGCCGCCTCGTAAATCGCAGCCTTGCTGACCTTGATATCCATCCGCCGTTCCTCCCGGGTTTGTATTTTCGATCGAGTTCCAATACTTTATTTATCGGTCGATAAGTGTAAAGGGGTTCATTGATGGGCAACGCGCCCCATGTGCCGGAGCCGGTCGGCTTCAATCTTGACGCTGCGACAGATAGTAGGGCATCTGGCGAAGATCTTCTCCGCTTGCTTGAAGCCGCCAGGAAAGGCTGCTTTCTCGAACAGACTCTGGCGCAATCGAATACCGTGATCCACCGGCTTGAACCCTCCGGATATTGGGTCGATGCATGAAAGTCGATGATGGACAGTCCGCCCGCAACTGATGTTTTGAGCCAGGAGACACCCAAACGCGGCAAACGCCGCGCGCCCGGTGAGCGGCGTAAAGAGTTTGTCGACAAGGCCATCATCTTCTTTTCAGAGGTCGGGTTCGAAGGCGGCACCCGCGAACTGGCCAAACGCCTCGGGGTGACGCAGCCGCTGATTTACCGCTATTTTCCCAGCAAGGATGACCTGATCCGCGAGGTCTACGAGACCGTCTATATCAGCCGCTGGGAGGACCAATGGACAACCGATCTGACAAATCGTGACAGTCAGGTGCGAGACCGGCTGATTGCATTTTATGATTCCTACACCAAAGTCATCTTCACCCGCGAATGGATGCGGATCTTCTTTTTCGCCGGTCTGAAAGGCCTCGATATCAACAAATGGTATGTCGGCCGGGTCAGGGAGCGTGTACTCATTCCGGTCTGCCGGGAGTTGCACCACGCTTTCGGAATTTCCCCCGACGCGGAGATCACTGACGAGGAAATCGACCTGGCCTGGACCATGCATGGCGGTATTTTCTATCACGGCATCCGTAAGCATATTTACATGCTGGACGGCGGCCTCGGCGAAACATTGCAGGTCGAAACGGCGATCGACATGTTTTTCGCGGGGTTGGAGAAATTCTACGCCGAGCGCAAGCTGAAACAGGTCTGAAAATCCTGATTTGGGCGTAATTCCGAATTAGCAAGAAACTGATGCCGGTTGGCTTTCCGAGGAGAAAGCAATGCACTCAGTTGTGATCAGCACCCCAGCAATGAATGTGGCCGATGCCGCACTTGCCGATTTGTGTGATTGCTGATGTTCAGGACCATCTCAGTTGCGGTCCTGTTGTTGTTGGTCGGCGGCTCCGCCTGGCACTACTGGCCGTTCTCAACCACCGTCGACAGCGCTCAACCGCCTCCACCCGTTGCGACCAGATTCGAGGCTGAACCGGCTCCGGCATCCCGGATTTTCGTGTCGGGATTTGTCCCGATGGCGAGAATCCAAAGCGAGCTCGAAGCCATCGTGCCAAAGACCGAAAACGGTTCGCGCGACAACCCGGTCGGGGACCCGATCGTTGAGGATGTGCTGACGTGGACCCTCAATCGGTCGCCAATCAAAGTGACGGCCGGAGACGCGGGAATCAACGCCTCGGCGACAATTGGCGGAATTGCAAGAATTCGCGGCAAGGCACGTCTGGCCGGCGGTGACCTTGGCAAACTGTTGAGCAAGATCACCCGGCAAACCGACATACCGTTCGGTTCCCACGCAGATCTCGGAGCCAATGCCTCCATCGCAAGCAAACCAGTGCTTCAGCCGAATTGGCGCCTGGCTCCAAATCTTGCTGTTTCCCTGGATCTGTTCAAAGCGGAAATTCCGATCAA
>JAJFHT010000216.1 GCA_021775495.1 Hyphomicrobiales bacterium
TCGACGGATGTCGTCAGCAGCTCCACCAGCGCATTGCCGAACACCAGAAAAACAAGCGTCGCCAATCCTGCGATTGCAAAACCCCAAAAAAGCGTCAGCCGCGTCGCCTGGACAAAAGCGGGCCGGTGATTTGCGCCGACGGCGCGGCCGCCAAGCTGCTCCGCCGCCGTTGCGAACCCGTCGAGCAGAAAGCCGGAGATCATGAAAAAATTCAATAGAACGGCGTTGGCGGCAAGGGCGATGGTGCCAAGCTGAGCCCCCTGGCGGGTGAACAGCGAAAAGGCCGCCAGCAACGCGAAGGAGCGGATCATGATGTCGCGGTTGACGCCGATCATGCGCCGGAAGGCGGTGCGTTCGAACAACCTGGCGCGTGAGGGACGCGGCATGCGCGCAAACCGGCGCAGGATGATGGCGCCACCGAACAGCACGGCGATGCCTTCACCTCCAACCGTCCCCCAGGCCACGCCTGCTATTCCCCAATCAAGGCCTATTCCGAGATAGATCGACACAATGATATTCGTGCCGTTCAGCACGAGTTGAATCAGCAGCCCCAAGCCACCCTCGCCGCGACCCAGAATGTATCCGAGTATGGCGTAGTTGATCAGGGCCATCGGTGCCGAATAGAGCCGGATGGTGACATAGAGCACCATGGCTTCGGAGACATCCGACGCCGCATCCATGAACCAGACGGCGGCAAGCAGCAGCAAGGGCGCCAGTATGAGCAGAACGACACCCGATACGAGCGCGATGACGACTGCCCGCCAGAAAACCGCCTGCTCTTCGAGAACATTACCGGACCCAAAGGCCTGAGCAACAAGGCCGGTGGTTCCGGAGCGCAGAAAGTTGAACGTGGTGAAAACCAGCGAAAGCGCTACCGACCCAGCGGCAAGCCCCCCAAGCAGCGCCGCATCACCGAACTGGCCGACAACCGCTGTATCGACAATCCCCAGAAGCGGTGTCGTCAGATAGGCCAGCGTCATCGGCACCGCGACGCCAAGAACCATCCGATTTGTTACCGTGAACGGACGCGCGGTCGGTGACGGATCTGAAGCGTGAATGGACAGGATCGACCTCGATTGCGGGTGGTCCGGTTCCCACTACCGGGATGACGGTTGTCTGCCATGATTCCTGTCAGGAAGTAAGTACCGGCATCGAAGCGGCTCTTTCCTTACCGGGAAAAACCGCTCATTCTTGGCCATGCTTCACGTCGTTCATCACCCTGCCTATGACGCCCGGTTTCCGGCCAATCACCGGTTTCCAATGGGCAAATACCGGCATCTGATGGACATCCTTCGCAGTGAGAATATCGTCTCGGAGGATCATCTGCATCAACCAGGGTCGGCATCGGCAGGCTGGCTGCAACTGGTTCACGATCCGGCATATGTCGATCAAGTCATCCACAGCAAGGTCCCTGAAACCGTTGAAAAAGAGATCGGCTTTCCGGTGAGCGATCTCGTTTCGGCGCGGGCACGGTTCGCCACGGCGGGAACAGTGCTCGCGGCGCAGCTTGCTCTTGAGCACGGTATCGCCTGCAACACCGCCGGCGGCAGCCACCATGCGAGGCGGGAACAGGGGGCCGGTTTCTGCACCTTCAACGATGTAGGCGTGGCAGCGTCAGTGCTGTTGGCCGCCGGCGACATCGAACGGGCGCTGGTGGTCGATCTGGATGTTCACCAGGGTGACGGAACAGCGGATATCTTTTCCGACAATGGCGCCGTCTTCACATTTTCCATGCACGGCGCGCGCAACTACCCGACAAGAAAGATACCGTCGGATCTCGACATTGAACTGCCTGACGGCACCGGCGATGATGCTTATCTGGAGATGCTCGCCGAGTACCTTCCCGGCCTGCTGGCGGCGTCAAACCCGCAACTGGTGTTTTACAATGCCGGCGTCGATCCGCACATGGACGACCGGCTCGGCCGGCTGAAACTAACGGATGGAGGGCTGGCACGACGCGACGCCGCGGTCATCGGGTTTTTCCGACAACACGGCATTCCGGTTTGCGGGGTTATCGGTGGCGGCTATTCGTTTAATATCGACGCCGTGGCGCGCCGCCATTCAATCCTGTTTCGGACCGCAGCCGAATTCACCGGGTCGTCCTATTTGCGATAGTTCAACAAGCGCAGAAGCAGAAATGCCGGTACGACAATTGCTGCTCCAAGGATGAAATATCCCAGAAAGCGTTCGATCGCGGAAAATCCCATTTCCCAGACGCGGACGAAGAAATCGCGAATTCCGTAGAGAACGTCGAATGGCGTCCAGTCGAAAGCGGCCATGACCACACCGACAACAAAGGAAATCACGATTAGCTTGACCAAAATCCGGCCCGGCGTATCGCCCAGAAAGCGTGTCATTTGTCCGGCCACAGTCTGCCTCTTCCAAACACTCGGTTGTCGGGCAGATACGCATTCGCGGCACGCTGTTCAAGGCGCGAGTTGTAAGGGAGACGTTATGGCGCGCGAAAATGTTTCGACAATTTCAGGCCCTGGGCCTGGTAGTTTGACTTCAGATCAGCACCGTAGAGGGCATCGGGGTGGGCAAGCATGTGTTCATAGACCAGGCGTCCAACCATCTGGCCATGTCCGAGAATGAACGGCACTTCATGGCTGCGCACTTCCAGCACGGCACGGCTGCCAAGTCCGCCGGCTGCCGAATGACCGAAACCGGGATCAAAGAAACCGGCATAGTGGACGCGGAATTCGCCAACCAGCGGATCAAACGGCGTCATCTCGGCAGCAAAATCCGGCGGCACATGCACAGCCTCACGCGAGGCGAGTATGTAGAATTCATCAGGGTCGAGGATCAGTTCACCGTCGCCGCGATCGTGAAGCGGTTCCCAGAAATCCAATACATCCTGCGCATCGCGGCGGTCGACATCAACCAGTCCGGTATGGTGTTTGCCGCGGTAACCGATCAACCCGCCCTTGCCGCCCAGCAAATCGATCGACAAGCCGATGCCGCCATCGGAAATATTCGGAACTTCTGAAGCAACCAGCGTTTCGCGAGCATGCAGTTTTTCCAACGCGTCCTCACCGAGCAGGGAGGAGCCGATGCGAAAGCGGATTTGTGACAGGCGGGACCCGGTACGCGCTATGATCGGGAAGGTTCGCGGACTGACTTCGAGGTAGAGCGGCCCTTCGTAACCGGCCGGAATCTGATCGAATTCGGCGCCATAGTCTGTCATGACGCGAGTGAAGATGTCCAACCGACCGGTTGAACTCTTTGGATTTGCCGAGGCCGACACATCCGCCGGCAGCTTCAGGGACTCAAGCAGTGGGACAAGGTAGACACAGCCGGTCTCAAGCACTGCACCGCCGGTCAAATCTATTTCGTGAAGTTTGAGCCGTTCGAGTTTTTCGTCAACCCTGTGCTCCGGTCCGGGCAGAAAACTGGCGCGCACGCGGTAGGCGGTTTCACCGAGGCGCAGATCGAGGCTTGCCGGCTGGATCTGATCGGCATCGCGCTTTCGCGGTGCGCTCAGCGCCCCGCTGTCGAACAGTTCTGCAATTCTGCTGTCGGGCAAAATCCCTGACTGTCGCATCACGCTGCCATTGTCCCTTTCAGTCTCCGGCACGAGGTTTAATACCGCAAATGATTGACGCAAGCGCCCTCAGCCACTAAAGCTGACTTTTCCCGTGGTGATTTGGCCGGTCGGCTTGCAGCCACGTAAAACAAGTCGCTAAAAGGGCCGAGAGGAAACCGGCATGCGACTTCGCGGCCGGTTTTTTTGTTGGAAGATTGAAAAATGACGAAAGCAACAGCACGCGAACTCAGTGTCCAGACCAAACTGGTTCATGAAGGCACCACACGCTCCGGTTTTGGGGAGACGTCGGAAGCCCTCTACCTCACCCAGGGTTTCGTTTATGAGACCGCCGAAGCCGCCGAAGCCCGTTTCAAGGGCGATGATCCGGGATTTGTTTATTCGCGGTATGGCAACCCAACCGTCGAGATGTTTGAAAAACGCATGTGTGCGCTCGAGGGGGCCGAAGATGCGCGTGCGATGGCCTCCGGGATGGCTGCCGTCACCGCCGCTCTGGTCTGCCAGGTCAGCGCCGGTGACCATGTCGTCGCCGCACGCGCGCTGTTTGGTTCCTGCCGCTGGGTGGTCGACACGCTGTTGCCTCGCCTCGGCGTCGCTTCAACACTGGTCGACGGAACCAGAATGGAAGAATGGCAGGCAGCCGTTCAGCCGAATACCAAAGTGTTCTTTCTGGAAAGTCCGACCAATCCGACCCTGGAAGTCATCGATATCGCGGCTGTCGCCCGGCTTGCCGATGCCAGCGGCGCCAGACTCGTGGTCGACAACGTCTTTGCCACGCCGCTGCTGCAAAAGCCGCTGGAACTTGGCGCGCATATCGTCGTCTATTCGGCCACCAAACATATTGACGGACAGGGTCGCTGCCTTGGCGGCGTGGTGCTGTCGTCAAAGGAATGGATCGACGAACATCTGCACGACTACTTCCGCCACACCGGTCCAAGTCTCTCGCCGTTCAATGCCTGGACCCTTCTGAAGGGGCTGGAAACCCTGCCGCTTCGTGTGAGGCAGCAGACCGAAACGGCAGGCCGCATCGCCGAACTTCTGGCATCGAAATCGATCGTCAAACGGGTGATCTATCCCGGTCGTCCGGATCACCCACAGGCCGATATCGTCGCAAAACAAATGAGTGGTGGATCGACGCTGATCTGTTTCGAACTGGATACCGACAAGAAACGCGCCTTTGCATTTGAAAACGCATTGCAGATCATTCAGATCTCCAACAATCTCGGCGATGCCAAAAGCCTGGTCACTCATCCGGCCACGACCACGCACAAGAATCTCAGCGACGAGGCACGGGCTGAACTCGGCATTTCCGACAGCACATTGCGGTTGTCCATCGGTCTGGAAGATGGCGACGATCTGCTGACTGATGTTGAAGAGGCTCTGGCCGCGATCGGATAGCCGGGCGCAGGGCACCGAGATTCAGTCCACCCGCCTTGCGAACAACAGTCCACGCGCATCCTTGTCGACCACCCACTGTGTGCTGGAGGCGGCAAGCACCTGCCGGAAGCCGGACATGTTCGACGGTTCATCCGCCAACAGCAGATGTCCCTTCCGTGAGACGTGTCTGACGAGATTGGAAAGAACTCTCGATCGATCAGGCTTTTGCAGCATGTGAAGGGTTCGATCGACAACAATGATGTCGAACAAGCCATCCGGTCGATACGTGCAAATATCAGCGACCTCAGCCTTTATGTCGAGGCTCTCACAGGTCGCATCTGAAATCAGGCCGGAGATGCCAGCCGGGGAGAGATCCACAGCAACAACGCGATGACCCAGTCTGGCGATGAACAATGCATCACGCCCCTGGCCGCACCCAACATCGAGCACCCGGACGCGGTCGCCGGAAAAGCCCTCAAAAAAATCGACGAACGCTTTTGTCGGCTGCCCGAGGGCATGGGGGGTCTCTCGATACAATTGTTCATAATCAAAAGCCATTCGCACGCTCACCTTTCGAACTCTTCAAAAACCGAATCTTGGGAAGTTGCGTCAGCTATCTCTGCAGACTGCAGAATCCGTTTGATCCGATCATTTCGAAGATCGTTCCGCCGTCTTTTCCTCAGCAAATGCAGTGGCCATAAAATCTTTACGCATCAGATGTGCCTGCATTGCCGGCCATCCAATTGCCCTTATCGACAAAACCGCGAAATAGATCAGGGTCGCCGAAGCCAAAGCATCGAGGGTCCAGCCGACAGGCAGGCTGATGACACCAAGGTTGCCGGGTAGATGCGCCAGGGCTGGAATTGTCCAAAAACCGGTCAGTGCATGAAGCACCAGCGCGATCCAGAACCCGGCACAATAGGCGCAACGCCATTGTTCGTAGAGGATTTGCAGAGGACGTGGAAGCATCTGTAGAAGGGTATTGAACCACGATCCCCATTCGGGAAGTTTCTCCCATATCAGGATGTGGACGGCGGTTCCGATCAATACGAGTTCATAGGTCATTGTGTCTTTCCATCGATTTAAATAAGTCTGTCTAACTTACCTTTTTTCGCAAAACGCTCGGTTTGCGCTATTTCAATGACACGCCTGATACGCAAGTTTTCAAGGCGTCCCGGTCTACCTCGGACAGTTCCGAGAGCAGAGCCTTTGCGGCGGATTCATAGACGCTTTCTCCCTGTCTCAGCGCGGCGTTTCCGGCCGCAGTCAAAAGGATGTGTTGCGCCCGCGCGTCGAAGCGGCACGGCAAGCGTTCGACCAGACCGCGTTCTTCGAGTTTGACAACCATCGCACTGGCGGAGGCTTTCTTGACGCCCATCTGCGCAACTACATCCTGCAAATGCTGACCGTGGTCGTTTTTGTCAGTCTTTCGCGCTTCCTGTTCCTTGATTGCCCGCAAATATTCGAACTCGCTATGGCTGACACCGATTTCAGAGCCCATCCCTGCCCATTGTCGATGCGCGTGGCGGTGGAGAATCTCGATCAAATCTGCAAGTTTCATGAGGTTTTCCAGTTAGTATGGAACACTAACTAAAATAAGTTGCCTTCAAAGTCAATCCCTGAAGACAATCGAAAACCGGATCGCTGTGAGTGATGCCGGCCCAATTTCGTCATTTCCCGACAACGCAAAACACCCGGCCTGACCACTTACACATATGGCCTCATTTGTGGTTTGCGGTTCCGGTGTATAGACCGGCGGGATCCAATTCAGATCACAAGGCTTGTTATCATGCTGCGCTGGGCAATTCTGGGAACCGGGTTCATTTCGAGTACGGTCGTCGAGGCGATCAGCCTAAGTGAAGAATCCGAGGCTGTCCTGGTTGCTGGTCGAGACTCAGGTAGAACCACTGACTTTCAAAAACGTCACGGCATTGAAGAGTCGATCATCGGATATGAAGCGGCGCTTGAT
>JAJFHT010000217.1 GCA_021775495.1 Hyphomicrobiales bacterium
CGCCTCAACCGACAAGCCCGGTTATCCCTCCCTAACGAGCAATTGGCGCGCATGGTGTTAATTTGGTCCGGTTCTGAGGAACTGGTCCATGATCTGGATCAACTCCCGCGCGGACGGAGTTTCTTGCGGTGAACAGGCGCAACACTGCATTTGGGGGGTAAGCGACGCAGCTCAAATTGGAGGTTCGGGCAAAACCTCGGTCATACGGGGAACACGCCTGTATTTGTCCAGTTCCGGCCAATGGTTGGCGTTGCTCCTCAACAAGTCTGCAAAACTGCGAAGGCGGAGTCTGACCCTGCGTCTATTTACGGCGTGCGCTTAAGACCGCCTCTTGCGCCGTGCAACAGAGAGCAAAATCGCAAGGAGGAAGAATACGAAAAGCACGCCGATGATGATCAACGTGGCGATTGAGATCAGCGCGCCTGTCCCGCCTCCGGTCAAAGCTCGAATCCCAAAACCAAACAGGACGGCCGTTGCCAGTCCGGATGGGATGACGATGATGAGTTTGTCGGAGCCGAGCAGCGCGTCGCAAGCCGACACGAACAACTCACCGATCGCGGCAAGTATTGCGCCGAAAAACTCAGCAATCGCGCCAAAGAGTCCATCAAGGAGATCGCCGAGAATAACCTGGAAATCTGTTTTGATATTCATCTTGAAATCCTTGTTTCTCGAAGAAAAATACCGGCAGGGCTCTTTGGCCGTGCGACAACCGCGACGTCAGAACGTGTCGTATAAAACCGCCAAGTCGACACGCCTGATCTGATTAAGCCGTCGTTTGGCCGATCTCGGGTTTGTCCCGCACAGCGTCAATTGGATGGTCTCGTTACGTTCAAAATCTCGATGTTTGTTTTAGCGCAACGCGCCTTCCAAATCCACGACTCAGTAAAAGTCGGCTCAGGGCCGAAAGTCCCTAGCAACGGTATGTCCGCTCTGCCGCCATTTTCAGCCGTAATCAGAGGTTACCTCTGCCTACAAAAAGCTTGCAGCCAGAACGGGATTTTTGACCCATTTGCGACTCTCAACCTCACTATCAGAACGCTAACTTTGCGCTTTTCCCAAACACTTTATGTGCGGGGCTGCATGTCTGCCTTAGGAAGCAAGGCGGACATTGTTGGTGAAGCAAGACTTCTGGCCAGGGCCAATTCCAGACAGCCGTTTTTTTTCGACGAGTGTACCGTGCAACAATGATCGGTATGCTTGCCACTGCGAGTACAATGAAACTGATAATCTCATCACGGAAACGTGATTGTTCATTCGTGTGCATTGAGTTTTCGCGTTGTTATGCTCTGCCGTCGAGGTTGATTAACGCTGGGAGGGGCAAACCTATGTGGAAAATAATCGACAAAAATTTATTGAACGCATTTTTGGATTGTAATTTGGATCTCACCTTACCCGCAAAATACATCGGGTGGCTTGTAGGGATTTTTACCTTTGGATTTCTGTCTCTACCGGCATCAGCAGTGAGCGTAAACTTCAATGCTGCGAATTCCACACTCAGTTCGGTCACGACGTCTTTCTTCCCGCTTACGCCAATTAATGCACCAGTTCTTCCGGGAGATGCCACATTCACCGTGCCCTTCACCATGGCGACCAATGCGCCGCCCATTGGTCCGCTCTTCGGGCTCGCCAATGGAGAAGGCAGATTTGCGCGATTTAACTTCACTTTGCCGGCCGGCTTCGCTGACTTCAATCTTGATCTGAACACCGGGTTTGACGACCGTATTGCCGTGTATTTGAATGACTCGGTTATAGGGATCGATACTGGATTGACCTGCAGCGTCTTTCCGAACTGCACGCTCAATGTCAACGCAACCGGTGCGGTGACGCCAGGCGGGGGGCTCTGGGACTTTGTTGCTCCATCCGCAACGCTTCTGACAGGTACAAACGAGCTTACTGTGTACGTGCAAGACGAAATCGGTACAGGGCTCGGCGGTTTCGCAGGCGAAATGAGCTACACTCCAGCCACGGTCCCATTGCCGGCAACACTCCCACACTTGGCGTCGGTTCTTGCCGTGATCGGTTTTATTAGCCTGAGACGGCGGCGAACAGCATGACAATCCGCCGGTCGCTTCTCGCACATCTGGCCAGTGGCAAGGGTCAAGCGATCCGATTCAAATCCGATACATCGACCGGGTCAAAGTCGCCATGCGCGAAACCGTCAGCATATTCAGCAGTATGTGATCGATAGCGGTTTCTGTTTGCGTTAGACACCTGCGTAGGCGTTTCTCCGGGTATCGCCGCGGAAAAGGCGTCACATCAAGCCCCGAAAGTTTTCTAGTCTGCTTTGGCAAATGGGATTTAAGGGGGCAAAGCTGCCGTCGGGGAATAGCACATTTTCTCCGTCGCAATTGAGTTCGAATTTTGACGAATTCTGACGGCAGCTTTGCCGCAAAAAGCGGTCGCCCAACAGGAGAAATGCCTGCATCCGTTCAGGGCTGATTCTTCCATGTCCTCAAGTTGAGTTCACGAAATCAGGGCAAAACCACTTTTCGCCCACCCGAATTTCGTCGCTTGAAGGACAGAAGAACTGGACAAATAGCGGTACCAAGCCCGTATTGCAGACCTGCTCGGTCGATTGATCAGCCTTGGAGGCAATACCGGAAGCGGTCATCGGCTATCCATTATTCATGAGTCCCCTAGTCTTCCAGATAGGCAAACGCGCAGGTTGCCGACGCGGCCAGCTTGCCGCCTCCGGCAGAACGGAATTCAACACGGGTAACCGCCATCCTTCTGCCGTTGGACAGCGCCTCGACGCTGATTTCGGTATCGGCTTCGGCCAGCGGACGCATGAAATGGCTGGTCAGATCGACAGTGGTGCAGGTGCGAAACCGGCCATTGAAAGCCGACAATGCCAGCACCGACACCGTGTCTGCCGCCGCTGCTATGGCCTGACCGCACAGTATGCCGCCACCGCGGCTGAGGCGGGGGTTCAGCGGAAGGACAAACCGGCCGGTTCCGTCCTCGAACGAGATGATTTTCAGGTCCAGATCATGGACCCAGGGTGCGAACATGTCCTCAAGCAGTTTTTCTGCCTCACCCACGCCGAATTCAGCCATATCAACAGGTCCTCCTATTATGTTACAAAAAATTGCTATTCATTCGTTTTTTTGTTATGTATTGAGCATCGACGGATGACAGCACTCCGTGTCGGGAGAAATGAATGTACAGTCAGGGATTGATTGGCGCCAATGCCACGACGGATGAAGACGAGGAATTTCTGGCCCGTTTTCAAGCGCGGATTGACGCGGAAGAGAAAATCGAACCCAACGATGCAATGCCGGAAGGCTACCGCCGAACCCTGGTGCGCCAGATCGGCCAGCATGCTCATTCCGAGATCGTCGGTATGCTGCCGGAAGGCAACTGGATCACTCGCGCCCCATCGCTTCGTCGTAAGGCCGCCTTGCTGGCAAAGATCCAGGATGAGGGCGGTCATGGGCTCTATCTCTATGCCGCGGCCGAGACGCTTGGTGTCAGCCGCGATGAAATGACCGAGGAGCTTCTGTCCGGAAAGGCCAAATATTCCTCGATTTTCAACTATCCGACGCTGACATGGGCCGATATCGGCGCGATTGGCTGGCTGGTCGACGGAGCGGCGATCATGAACCAGATCCCGCTGTGCCGCTGCAGCTTTGGTCCTTATGCGCGAGCGATGATCAGGGTGTGCAAGGAAGAAAGTTTCCATCAGCGCCAGGGCTACGAGATCATGATGACTCTTGCCAAAGGAACGCCTGAGCAGAAGGAATTGGCGCAGGATGCGCTGAACCGCTGGTGGTGGCCGTCACTGATGATGTTTGGTCCCTCCGACAGCGCCAGCGAACATTCCGACCAGAACATGAAGTGGAAAATCAAGCGCTTCACCAACGACCAGCTCCGGCAAAACTTCGTCAACGCCACCGTGCCCCAGGGCGAACATATCGGTCTCAAAATGCCCGACCCGGATCTGAAATGGAACGAAAAGACCGGAGATTATGAATTCGGCGAGATCAACTGGGATGAGTTCTGGCGGGTCGTCAAGGGTGGTGGGCCGATGAACCGCGAACGAATCGCCGCTCGCCGCAAGGCCTGGGAAGATGGCGCCTGGGTGCGTGAGGCCGCGATGGCTCATGCACAAAAACGTCAGGCTCGACGCGACGCGGCAAGTGTCGCCGCAGAATAGACAGCCCTATCAAAGCTGAAATTGAGGACATCGAGAATCATGAACGCAGAGCTGCCGCTTTGGGAAGTCTTTATCCGGCCCCGCAACGGGCTGGCGCACAAACATGCCGGGTCGGTGCACGCCAGCGATGACGTGATGGCCCTGCATGCCGCGCGTGACGTGTACACGCGGCGTGGAGAGGGCGTTTCGATCTGGGTCGTTCCTTCCGCCGCCATGACGGCGTCGGATCCGTCCGAAAAGGATCAGAATTTCGAACCGACAGCGTCGAAAATCTACCGGCACCCGACCTTTTACGAAATTCCGGAAGAAGTCGGGAACATGTGATGCAGGACAGGATCGCCCTACTCGCCATTCGGCTGGCTGACGACCATCTGGTGCTCGGGCACCGGGTATCGGAATGGTGCGGCCATGCACCCGTTCTGGAAGAAGACCTGGCCATGCCGAACATCGCGCTGGACCTGATCGGGCAGGCGCGATCGCTTTACGCCTATGCCGGAGAGGTTGAAGGCAAGGGACGCGATGAGGATATGATTGCCTATCTGCGCCGGGAGCGGGAATACACCAATTGCCTGCTGGTCGAGCGGCCGAATGGCGATTTTGCCGAGACCATGCTGAAGATCCTGTATTTTGCCGCCTACATGGAGCCCTATTGGCAGGCGATGACCGGCTCGAAGGACGAGACGCTGGCGGCGATTGCCGCCAAGGCCGTCAAGGAGACCGCCTATCACATCCGCCATGCCGGCGAATGGGTGATCCGGTTGGGTGACGGCACCGAGGAAAGCGCCGGGCGCATGCAGGCCGCGGTCGAACTGCTCCACCCTTACACGGCTGAACTGTTCGAAAATGATGACCTGACGGCTGAACTGGCCAATGCGGGCATCGCCTCGGAACCATCGGACATGCGCGCGGAGTGGGACCGGACAATCGGTGCGATTTTTGCTGAAGCCGGCTTGTCGCAACCGGACGTTCCGTTTCCGCATTCGGGCGGCCGAAATGGCGAACATGGCGAGGCCATGGGATTTTTGCTGGCTGACTTGCAACATATGCAGCGAACCTTTCCGGGAGCCAGTTGGTGATGGGCGCTGACGTGCTCGAAGAGACCACACTGCAAAAACGCGCCTGGGAAGCCGCGGCTTCGGTTCCGGACCCTGAAGTCCCGTGTGTCACGGTGGCCGATCTCGGTATCTTGAGGTCCGTCACGATAGAAGATGGTGTTGCTGTCGCCCAGGTAACGCCGACCTATTCAGG
Organism: Hyphomicrobiales bacterium; assembly: GCA_021775495.1. Lineage (GTDB taxonomy): Bacteria > Pseudomonadota > Alphaproteobacteria > Rhizobiales > Rhizobiaceae > JAJFHT01. The sequence goes on from JAJFHT010000217.1 coordinate 5,405, forward strand.
CTGTCCGGCGACCCTTGCGATCGAAATGAGCGTCGAGGCCGCCTTGCGTGATGCCGGGTTCAAGACACGGATCGAGCGGGTCCTGGCGCCGGCCTGGACGACCAGTTGGATCACCGAAGAGGGTCGTAAAAAGCTGCACGCCTACGGGATTGCACCACCGCAGGAATCCAGCAACTCCAAACGGGCATTGTTTGGCGAGACCGCCGTGACATGCCCGCAATGCGGCAGCACGCAGACCTCGTGCATTTCCGAATTCGGGTCGACGCCATGCAAGGCGTTGTACCGCTGCAACGACTGCAAAGAACCCTTCGACTATTTCAAATGTCACTGAACTAGACCCGTTTTTACGCCCATCCGACAGGAGCGATGCATGGCACAAGCCTTTCATGATCTGACCGTGGCCGCGATCGAACCGCAAGGAACAGATGCTGTCGCCATCTCGTTCGACCTGCCGACCGATCTCAAACAGGCTTTCGCGTTTGCGCCGGGACAATATCTCACCCTGGAAGCGGAGATCGGTGGCAAGACAGTGCGGCGAACCTATTCGATTTGTTCCACAACAGGTGAAAGCTGCCTGCGGGTCGGCGTCCGCAAGGTTGAGGACGGACAGTTTTCC
>JAJFHT010000218.1 GCA_021775495.1 Hyphomicrobiales bacterium
GGGTCGGATTCACCGCTGAAAAGGAAACTGAACAGGATTACCCCGGCAACGAACGCGCTTATGATCGTAAACGCTACCACCAAAAGAGTTCTGGGAACACGTAACACCGGCATGGCAAAGGCCTATTGGCTGGCCCAGACAACGCGCGCGACCCATTCGATCTCGGCATTGTTCACCACCCGGTCCGGGTGATCCGGGTTGAAGGAGCGCAGCGTCATCAATCCGGATGCACTGCGATGCAGGATTTTGGCCATGACCTCACCTTGCGCCGTCTTGACCACGACACGATCGTCGCGGTGCACCGCGGCGCCCGGTTCGACAATCAGCACATCGCCATGGCGATAAAGCGGCAACATGGACTCGCCATGCACCGTCAGCGCATAGACCGGACGATTGGCGGCGCCGGGAAACTCGACCATGTCCCAGCCTTGCCCGGATGGAAATCCGGCATCATCGAAATATCCGCCGGCACCGGCCTGAGCCAAGCCGAGCAGTGGAATACCGGACGCCCGTTCTGCCGCCGGCCGCTGCGTTTCGCCTTGCTGACCGGAAATCAAACCGAGAAGGTCTTCAAGTGTCGCACCTGTGGCGTCGAGAACCTTGGCCAGCGATTCCGTTGACGGCCAGCGGGCACGGCCATCGGCGGACCGGCGTTTGGACTTGTTGAAGGCCGTCGGATCAAGCCCGGCGCGTCTGGCCAGTCCGGATGCGGACAGGGCATGTTCGCGCGCCAGCGCATCCAATGCCGACCATATGCGCTCATGGGAAAGAATGGGCCTGACTCCAAAGTCCGATTGCCCGCAGAGCATTACGCACGGACCACTGGACTGTCCAGAATCCATCTCCTGTCAGTCGCCGCGATGCGGGCGTTTCAGAACATCTGGAACCGGTTCGATTGGAGAAAGCGTTGATAGGCTTTGACACTCTCTTCCATGTTGGGAAGCATTTCCGGCAATTCGACGGGCGAATACCATGAAAGATCCAGACTTTCGTCATCCATCACCTTTGGAGACCCGACAAATTCACGGGTGTAGAAATTCATACAAAAATGCTGTGTACGGTCTCCGTTGGGATAGGTGAAACTCTCCATGGCCGGGCTCGAACCGAAGCCGAAAGGCTGCACGTCAAAAATATCCAACCCGGTTTCCTCTTTGACTTCCCTGACGATGAGACTGGTCAGATCTTCGCCTTCCTCGGCATTTCCACCCGGCAATCCCCAGACACCAAAATCGCTCCGCTTCTGTAACAATATCCTTTGTTCACTGTCTTCAACGACGATCCTGGCCCCAGGCAGAAGCAGCAGGCGATTCCCCACCAGACCCCGCAGCTGACCGACATAGCTTGAAGTAAAATCGTTCATGACGTGAGACTCCGATCTATTGAAATCACTGTCCACCAATTCTGGGCAAGGTCAAATGTCTCGTACAGATTCCGGTTGCAGTTCCGGGACAGCCGAATTTGCGGCACGGTCGACAAGCAGAATGGTCAAACCCGCTGGCAGCCACATCGCAAAAAGTGCCACCCATGCAGTCAGAGCCAGCACGGCACCGCCAGTCACCCCCGCCCCCGACCGAGCTTTGCAGGCACCGGAGTCGCTTCAACGCGAAGCCGGATTGATCAGTCCTTTTCACACGATGGACTATATTGAAATTCAGCACCGTATCGCCCATCCTGCTGCTTCAAAGAACTGCAATAGACTTCAAAAGCCCGAAATTACGGCGGAATCGCGCAATGGTGTCCTTCAAGGTCGATGAGTATAAAATTACCCAGGGCCTTGGCTTCAACCGGGGCGCGACGCGGTTCGACACATATATTGAATGTCTTGGTGGTGAGGGAGAATCACTGACGGTTCTGTTCGCAGACAACAGCACAAAAGACAGCCAAAGTTTTTCCGATACTCGAACCAAACGCGGAACCATTTGCGTATCAGCTGACCAGTTCGACTGGTATGTGGATCTGCTTCGAAACGAGAAGCCGATCTACGCGTTTCTAGATGGCGACAATTCGAGCAGAAACGGTCTGAGGACTCACCCTGAAGAGAATGGTCCGCCGGAAATTCCTGAATTGAGAAGCTGGCTGGCGATGCACCCGCAAGTGCGAAATGCAATGAGATGGGACGACAGTTTCACCGGGGACAACGAGTTTTCCTGGACACCCTACGACGACTGGCCGGAACGCCGAAAGAAGGACTTGGATCGTGCGTTCGATCTGGCGATCAGGCGTAAATCGATTCCACTTACGGACCCTCCCCCGAACGCCGTTTCTCAAAGCGACAATGATACTCAGCGAACTGTTCTGGAGCTGGCGCACGCATCGCGACTTTATCTTGCGCATCTGGCACACAGTCTCGCAGTGGAAATCATGGGCTGGGTGAACTGGAGCGTGACGACCTACCCGGCAGACCAATTAAGTGTGTTGTTCGACGGTCGCAGCCTGTTTCACTGGTCGCGAGATCACCGGCACCATGAAATCTACATTTTCCCGCACGGTACGTCAGTTCCTTCCCCCCCGGACATTTCTTATGCCTTTTTGAAGAACAACAGCATTGTATCGGACGATCATTTTTCTACAATTATCCGATTGCTTGAATGGGGAAGGTCGAATCTGCAGCACTTCAGCAACGGCTACACCGTCCAGAACATGGAGGACCATTGGCAATATCGCGGTCACGCCCCGGTTTCCCGTGTTATTGCGGGTACCGTCTATGCGCCGGAGGCCGAGGGCAAAAAGAACTATACCGCCGGGTGTCACGGGACGGTCGGATTTCTTTCGGGCGTTTTGCGAACGGTCAACATTCCGGTCAAAAACCTCCGGGTTGACATTCACGCTCTTCCATTTTTCCCAAGCATAGAAAAATACTTGTCCCACGGCGACGACATATACACGAACTTCGCTCGATCGAAACCACACATCCCCCTTGAAGAAGCGTTGGTCGGCCAAAGCACTTTCGACGCCTGGTATGGTCAGAATGTCCCTGAAACCAAAAGAGCACGCAATGTTGGCCGCCGAAATTCAGAGATCGCTGTTAAATACCTTCCCCACTGGCTGTTGTATTTGCGTTGCGATGACGTGAATGCAGGTAGGTCTCCTGGAAACAGCCGGGTTTTTGTCAAACAGACCGGCACCGCACTATCATCTGCCGAACTTTCCGAGCATTTTTCACTCGCGGAATTACGGGAAATGAAGCTCTGGGAACGAATGGACGAGAAAATCAGGCAAATGGGGGGCTGCGAGAAGATACGTTGGCCACAATAAATCGCAGTTGTACCCCTGATTTAACGCACTGACAGCGACCCTCGAAGGTCGAACCATTTCCAGGTCGAGTACAAGACAACCGGTAATATGGCGGGAGTTTACGACCAACCAAATCGGTCGAGGCGTGAACATAAATTTGCCGCGTCGAGTTTCCAATCCTTCGATGACCAACCAGCCTCACCCGGCTGTAAACGCCGCCCGGCCCGTCTCCAGAGCATGATCGAGATATTCGATACGGTCCTGACCCCAATAGACTTCGCCATTCAGCACATAAGCCGGAACGCCAACAGCATCAGCGGCGATCGCCTGTTCGGTATTGCGGGCGCGGATCTGAGCGACGCTTTCGGATTTGGCCAGCGCCATCACGGATTGGGCGTGGTGGCCGGCGGCCTCGAGATGGCGCATCAGCACGGTTTCGTCGGAAATGTCCTCTTCATCAGCCCAGACTCCGGCAAAAACCCGTTGCATGTATCCGGTGGGATCGTGTCGATCCTTTACCAGTGCGATCATTGTGTGGTCGGCAAGCGTCGCATCGACGGGAAAAAACTGCGGTTTGGGATTGATCGACAGACCGCGCCTATCAGCGACCCGCTGCAATTCGATCATCCGGTATCGTTGCCGCACGGGCGGACGCTGGGGCGGCGGAACCGCGCCGGACACTTCCCAAAGGCCGAACAGGTTGACCGGCTTGATATTGAGCCTGGCACCGTGCCGGGCAGCCACATCGACGATCGCCTTGTGCCCGAGATAGGTAAACGGCGAGGCCGAATAGAAGTAATAATCGATTGTCGTGGCCATTGTTGTCGCTCCCCAAAACCGGCTGCAGGTTCGCACCCCCGAATCCGCGATCTGATTTTGCCGGAATTCCACGACGGCGCAAGACAAAAGGGCGCCGCTATGGGCGCCCTTTCAAATTCTCCGGCTGACAGACCGCCCGTCAGGCAGCTTCTTTCGAAGCGGCCTCCCGATAGGGATCGAACCGTTGGTAGAAGCTTTCGCCCTTGGCTGCCATGTCGATCAGCAGCTTGTTGGGTTTGAACTGCTTGCCATATTTCTTCTGCAAAGACTTGGCCAGGGCGACAAATGCCTCGGCGCCGATGCCGTCGATATAGGACAGCGCACCGCCGGTATAGGGTGCGAAACCGAACGCCAGGATCGAGCCGACATCGGCCTCCCGCGGATCAACGACAATGCCTTCTTCCATCACCCGTGCCGCTTCAAGCGCGATGGTCACCAGGAAGCGCTGTTTGACTTCCTCGAAGTTGATCGCATCGGGGTCCTGCTGCGGATAGAGATCCTTCAAGCTCGGCCACAAGTGCTTCTTGGCCGGTTTCGCAGGATAGTCGTAGAATCCCTTGCCGTTCTTGCGGCCGAGGCGGCCGTGCTTTTCGACCAGCGTATCGACCAGTTTCATATGTTCGGCATCGACGGATTTTTCGCCGAGATCCTTGATCGTCTGACGCATGATCTTCTGCGACAGGTCGATCGCGGTCTCGTCGTTCAGCGCCAGCGGTCCGACCGGCATGCCGACCATCTTGGCGGCATTTTCGATCATTGCCGGCGGGATGCCTTCGACAAGCATGTTGTAGGCTTCCGACATGTAACGCAGCACACAGCGATTGACGTAGAAACCGCGAGTGTCGTTGACGACGATCGGTGTTTTCTTGATCGCCCGGACATAGTCGATGGCAACCGCCATGGCCTTTTCGCCAGTGCGCTTGCCCATGATGATCTCCACCAGCATCATCCGATCAACTGGCGAGAAGAAGTGGATACCGATGTAGTTTTTCGGCCGTTTCGACGCCTTGGCCAGTCCGCTGATCGGAATGGTCGAAGTGTTCGACGCCATGATGGCGGAAGGATTCAGCACAGCTTCGGTCTTTTCCGTCACCGTGTTCTTGATCTGGCTGTCCTCGAATACGGCCTCGATGACAAGATCGCAGCCGTCCAGATCGGCATAGTCGGCGGTCGGCGTGATATGCGATAGCAAAGCCTCGCCTTCGGCCTCCGTTGTGCGTCCCTTCTTCAGGGCTTGCGCGATGAGATTCTCCGAATGGGCCTTGCCCTTCTCGGCAGACTCCATATCACGATCGAGCAACACCACCGGAATGCCAGCCTTGGCCGTCACATAGGCTATGCCAGCCCCCATGAAGCCAGCGCCAAGAACGCCGATCTTGCTGAATTTTGTTGGTTCGATGCCTGCCGGCCTCCGAGCGCCCTTGTTGATCTCCTGCAAGGAGACAAACAGCGAGCGAACCATCATGCCGGCCTCGGTGGTCTGCAGGATTTCGGTGAAGTAGCGCTGTTCGATGCGCAAAGCCGTATCGAACGGAACCAGCAGACCCTCATAGACACATTTGAGAATCGCCGCTGCGGCCGGATAGTTGCCCTTGGTCTCACGCCGCAAAATGGCGATCGCCGGCGGCCACAGGTTTGCGCCAGCAGCCGAATAGATCGGTCCACCCGGCGCCTTGAAACCACGTTTGTCCCAGGGCTGAACCGGCTCAAGGCCATCAACGATCAGTTTCCTGGCAGCGCTGATCAGTTCGTCCGCCGGTACCACTTCGGTCACCAGACCCATCGATTTGGCTTTTTTCGGCGACAGGCTCTTGCCCGTCGTCATCATCTGCAGGGCGTCCTGGGTATTGGTCAGGCGCGGCACGCGCTGGGTGCCACCGGCGCCGGGAAAGATACCAACCTTGACTTCGGGCAGTCCCATCTTCACCGCATCGCTGTCGGCTACGACCCGGGCATGACAGGCCAGCGACAGTTCGAACGCACCACCCATGCAGACACCGTTGATCGCCGAAACGAACGGCTTGCCGCAGGTCTCGAGCTTGCGAAACAGCCAGTTCATCCGTCCGGCATTGTCGAACAGCATGCGGACGGCCTTTTCCGGGTCCTTGGCCTTTTCCTCGCGAATGAGATCGAACATGCGTTTCAGCATCGTCAGGTCGGCACCACCGGAAAAGGTTTCCTTGCCGGAGGTGATCACCGCACCCTTCGTAGCATCGTCCGCGACGATGCCATCGACGATCGCCTCGAGTTCGTCCATCACCTCTTCGGTGAAGACATTCATCGTCTTGTCCGGCATGTCCCAGGTGACCAGCGCAATGCCGTCGGTATCCGTCGCAACCGTGAAATTCTTGTAGCTCATTGTTCCTGTCTCCGACTAGACGCGTTCGATGATGGTTGCGGTGCCCATGCCGGCGCCGATGCACAATGTGACCAGAGCGGTGTTCAGATCACGCCGCTCCAGTTCATCGAGCACGGTGCCGAAAATCATTGCACCGGTCGCACCAAGCGGATGGCCCATGGCGATCGCACCGCCATTGACGTTGATGCGGTCATGCGGGATCTCGAAGGCCTGCATGTAGCGCAGCACAACCGAGGCAAAAGCTTCGTTGAGCTCGAACAGATCAATGTCCTCGATCTTCATCTTGGCCCGTTTCAGCAGTTTCTCGGTCACGTCGACGGGGCCGGTCAACATGATCGCCGGTTCCGATCCGATGTTGGAGAAGGCGCGGATTTTTGCCCGCGGCTGAAGACCCATAGTCTTGCCTGCCTTTTTGGAGCCGAGCAGCACTGCAGCGGCACCATCGACGATACCGGAAGAATTGCCGGCATGGTGCACATGGTTGACGGCTTCGACTTCGGGATGACGCTGGATTGCAACCGCGTCAAATCCCCCCATCTCACCGGGCATGACAAAGGACGGATTGAGCGAGGCCAGCGACTGCATGTCGGTTCCAGGCCGCATATGTTCGTCATGGTCGAGAATGTTCAGGCCATTCTGGTCCTTGATCGAAATGACCGAATTGTCGAAATAGCCTGCTTTCCAGGCCTTGTCGGCACGCTTCTGACTTTCAACCGCATAAGCATCGACATCGTCGCGCGAGAAGCCGTATTTGCTGGCGATGAGATCGGCCGATACGCCCTGCGGCACGAAATAGGCCGGGATGCCAACGGACGGATCCATGAACCAGGAGCCGCCGGACATGCCCATGCCGACGCGCGACATCGATTCCACACCGCCGGCAATGACGATGTCATCGGCGCCCTGGGCGATTTTCGCTGCGCCCAAATTGATCGCATCCAGTCCGGATGCACAGAAGCGTGAAATCTGCATCCCCGGAGCCTTGAGGTCGTAACCGGCCTCGAAGGCGGAGGCACGCGGAATGACCGAGCCTGCTTCGCCGACCGGATCGACACAACCGAAGATGATGTCGTCGACCTTACCGGTATCCAGGCCGTTGCGGTCACGCACCGATTCCAGCACCCGGGCACCGAGGCGCACCGCCGGCACTTCGTGCAACGAACCATCCTTCTTGCCGCGGCCACGGGGGCTGCGGACCGCATCATAGACAAACGCATCTGCCATTTCTGTTCTCCTTCGTGTTTCCGCCAAACCGGCATTGATCGCCGGTTTGGCCGTTTCTCCTATTTGCCCGCAGGCATCAATTCTTCCGGTGGCGCCCAACCTTGCAATGCACGCAGGCGGCCAAGCCATGTTTCGATCGCCGGATAGTCCGACCGGTCGGCTCCGATCTGGTCCGGCCAGAACAGATATCCGCAAAGTGAAATGTCGGCGATGGTCGGATGATCTGCCGCAACCCAGTCACGGCCGGTCAGATGTTTTTCGAGCACTTTCCAGGCTGCCCGGGCGCGCCCGTAGGCAAATTCGACCACCGGGTCATCTGCCGCTTTCTTCATGAAAAACTGCATGAACCGCTCTGTGGCGGTGTAGCCCGTGAGTTTGTGATTGTCGAAAAGGATCCACCGCAGGATCTCATATTCCTCGGTTTCGTTCTGATGGCCGAACCTGCCGAAGTGGCGCGCCAGATAGGTAAGGATCGCTCCCGACTGGCTCAGCCGGAAATCGCCGTCGTCGCGGTGATGCACCAGGATGGGCGCCTCGCCCATGACATTCAAATCCCGATAGTCGTCTCCTCGGGTTTCGCCTTCAAAGAATGCGATCTTCTTTGCCTGCCAATCCGCTCCACACAGCGCCAGCATCAGTGCCGCCTTGTAGGCATTGCCGCTTTCGGCAAAACAGTGGAGCGTAAACTCAGCCATGCCAGTCCCATTCCCGATCGATGTTGCCTATTCTCATTTGGTGCCGCCCGGGCGGTTCTGCAATGCAGCTTGCCTCACGCGTCATCACGAATTCCCTGTCACAGGCTGCGCGCGATCAGCAGTTTCATGATCTCGTTGGTGCCGCCATAAATGCGCTGCACCCGGGCGTCGCGATACATACGCGCGATCGGATATTCGTTCATGAAACCATAACCGCCGTGCAGTTGCAGGCATTCATCGACTACCTTGCACTGCATATCGGTCGACAGGTATTTGGCCATCGATGCGGTGGTCGGATCGAGCTGTCCGGCCAAGTGCCGTTCGATGCAGTTGTTGATGAACGCCTTCAGCATGGTGGCCTCTGACTTCAGTTCCGCCAGCTTGAACTGGGTGTTCTGAAATTCGATAACGGCCTGGCCAAAGGCCTTGCGTTCCTTGACATAATCGATGGTGACCGCCAGCGCGCGTTCGATCATCGCCAGTGCCTGGTTGGCGATCAGCAGCCGCTCCTGCGGCAATTGCTGCATGAGCTGGACAAAACCCTGCCCTTCTTCGGTCCCGATCATGTTGGATGTCGGGATGCGGACATTGTTGAAAAAGAGTTCGGACGTGTCGTTGGACTTGAGGCCGATCTTGTCGAGGTTGCGGCCGCGCTCAAAGCCCTCGACTTCATCGGTCTCGACGACCATCAGCGAGGTGCCCTTGGCGCCGGCCTTCGGGTCTGTCTTGGTGACAACGATGATGAAATTGGCATGTTGGCCATTGGTAATGAAGGTCTTTGAACCGTTGATGACAAAATGATTGCCATCCTTTTTCGCGGTCGTCTTCACTCCCTGCAGATCGGAACCGGCACCCGGTTCTGTCATCGCAATGGCGCCGATCAGCTCACCGCTGGCCAAACGTGGAAGCCAGTTCTTTTTCTGCTCCTCGGAGCCGTAGTGCAAAATGTAGGGCGCAACGATGGCGTTGTGCAGGCAGATACCGAATCCGTCAGTTCCAGCGTGGCCAAGAGCTTCGGCGATCATCGCCTCGTGGGCGTAAGTACCACCGACGCCGCCGTAGGCTTCCGGCATCGACGCGCAGAGTAGACCGTTTTCGCCGGCTTTTTCCCAGACAGAGCGGTCGACCATCTCCTGTTCTTCAAAACGGTCATAGTGTGGGGCGATTTCGGCCTCGATGAATTTCGCGGTCGTATCGCGGACCATGACGACGTCCTCTTCCATCCACGCCGGAGACGGCATGTCGAGGACTTCCGATGGCATTGTTGCCAATGGGCTGCTCCCTGAACTGTTCCTTTTGGATACGTGCCACAGGCCGGCCGGGACCGACCCACGATGTCTTGAAACTTAGAACGCCTCGGCAGAAAGCGCCATCATGGAATCGGCGCCACTTTCGATACGCGCCCGATGGGCAACAGTCTCGGGCATGATCCGTTCCATGAAAAACCGCGCCGTGACCAGTTTGGTCTCATAGAACGATGCCGCGCCGTTGGCCTCCTCCGCCATCTTGCGCTGCGCGGTCTTCGCGGTCTCGGCCCACATGAAGCCAAGCGCGACCAGACCGAACATGTGCATGTAGTCGGTCGATCCTGCGCCGGCATTGTCAGGGTTTTTGGGTCCATTCTGCATGAACCACATGGTTGCGGCCTGCAGGTCGTTCAGCCCTTTCTTCAGATGTTTGGTGTAGAAACCGAGGGTCTCGTCGCCGCGGTTCTCCTCACAGAAATCGCCGACTTCCTTGAAGAAGGCGGTGACCGCGCGGCCGCCGTCCTGCGCCAGTTTGCGTCCGACGAGATCAAGCGCCTGAACGCCGTTTGTGCCCTCATAGAGCATCGCAATGCGGGCATCGCGGACAAACTGGCTCATGCCCCATTCTTCAATATAGCCGTGGCCGCCATACATTTGCTGCGCCATCACGGCGTGGTCGAAGCCCTTGTCAGTCAGCACGCCTTTGAGGATCGGCGTCATCAAACCCATATGGTCATCGGCCATTTGCCGTTCTTTCTCATCACCGGAACGATGGGCGATGTCGGAACGGAGGGCTGACCACAGAAGCAGGGCGCGTCCCGCCTCGTTGAACGCGCGGATGGTCATCAGCACGCGACGCACATCAGGATGCACGATGATCGGATCGGCCTTCTTGTCCGGTGCCTTGACACCCGAGAGCGAACGGCCCTGCAGACGTTCACGCGCATAATCGACGGCGTTCTGGTAGGCCACTTCGCCGAGTGCCAGACCCTGCAGGCCAACCCCGAGCCGGGCTTCGTTCATCATCGTGAACATCGCCTTCAGGCCTTTGTTCTCCTCGCCGAGCAGATAACCGACAGCATCGTCAAAATTCATGACGCAGGTCGAGTTGCCGTGAATACCCATCTTTTCTTCGATGGACCCGCACGACGCAGGATTGCGCGCGCCGGGATTGCCGTCGCCGTCGAGGGTGAATTTTGGGACAATGAAAAGCGAGATGCCCTTGACGCCGTCAGGTGCGCCTTCGATCCGGGCCAGCACCAGATGCACGATGTTTTGCGACATGTCGTGTTCGCCGGCCGAAATGAAAATCTTCTGGCCGGAGATCTTGTAGGACCCATCGCCCTGCGGAACCGCCTTGCTGCGCAGAAGCCCCAGATCGGTGCCGCAATGCGGCTCGGTCAGGTTCATGGTACCGGTCCAGGCGCCTTCGGCCATCTTCGGCAGCCAGGTCGATTTCTGGTCTTCCGTTCCGTGTGCGGCAATCGCCGCCATCGCGCCCTGGGTCAGTCCGGGATACATCATCAATGCCATATTGGCCGAGATCATGTATTCGCCGACGGCCGAATGGATTGTGTAGGGCAAGCCCTGTCCGCCATATTCGGGATCGACGGCAAGACCCATCCAACCGCCTTCGCAATATTGATCATAGGCGGCCTTGAACCCGTCGGGGGTGGTGACAGATCCATCGTCGAGACGGGTACAGCCCTGCTGGTCACCAACCTGGTTCAGCGGCTGAAGGACGTTCTCGGCCAGTTTGGCGCCTTCGTTGAGGATCGCCTCGAGTATGTCCGGGGTCGCATCGGAGAAACCGGGAAGATTATTGTAGCGTTCGTATCCAAGCACATCGTTCAGTACAAACAATGTGTCCTGCACCGGGGCCCTGTAGGTCGGCATGCCTTTTCCTCCAAATGAAACTGTCCATCTTGTCCGGGGGAGCGATCGGAAAAAATCGTCCGGACGGGTTCTGGCTATCGGCTTAACAAATTTTGACGTTTGCGTAAACGTCAAATATTTGGGAGCGACAGCCCTGCACTGCAGGGCTGTCATCCCCAATTTCGCCGGGCCGGCGACGCGCAATCCGATCGGTTATCGAATTGTGCGCGACAAACTGCCCTCGCCCGGCGCCCACAAGTTGAATGGGTCGGTGTCAGTGTGTCGGAATCGAAGTCGGGAGGTAATATCTCAGGCAGCCGAGTTCGGTGCGACTTCGGCCAGTTTTTCCTGAACGGTCGTGATGGCGGCCTGCAATTCGTCAATCGCTTCGGAGATCGCCTCGCGTTGCCCGAAAAGACGCTCAAGCTGCCGCTCCGATTTCTCCAATGCAACTTTCAACTGACGGACATTGCTGCCGTTCGGGTCGTACAGATCCATCATCTGTTTGACATCGCGTAGCGAAAAACCGACCTTGCGCCCAAGCAGAACCAGTTTCAGTCGTGTGATATCGCTGTTGCGATAAAGGCGCGTATTGCCGACCCGCAAAGGCGATATCAGTTCCTTGTCCTCATAGAATCTCAGGGTCCGCATCGTTACCCCGAACAATTTGGCCATCTCACCGATGCGAATCAGTTCCGCAGAATCTGTGTTGATTGCCGTATCTATCGAATTCATGTCGTCAGTTGCCACAGCGCCGCCGCCGGGTTCGGTATTAATCGTCATCTTAGTCACCAGCAAAAGCAACCGCGAGATCGCATCGCAGCGGCGCGATGACCACATTGATGGAATCTGCGATTTGAGTTTTTCAGAGGCGGGCCGCCGATTTTTGTTCAAAATCGCCGCAGGCCCAGCGCCGTTATTACGTTTACGTAAGGATCATATAGTAGCGATCAAAAATTCTTTCAAGGCGCTTAGAACGAGGATTTTCTCAACGAATTATTAAATTCGGTAACAAAGGTTAACACCTTGTTTACCACGTTCGGGGAATGGTGCGTGTATCGGCGTTCCATGCCTTCCGAGATTTCGGGCAGTGCATAGTTTGCTGATCCGAGGGAATCAAGACTTTCAAAGACCGGCAATCCATGCCCCGTGTCTTCTTTGTTTCCCATCGGAGAACTCTGGAGATTTGCCGGATCGCAACCGGCACAGGACTTTGGTGGACGCGCAAATGAGCAAACGACAGTCTTACCTGGATTCACTCAATGCCGGTCGGCAGCGTCGGCCCCGGGCTTCCGTGGATGAACTCAGCCGGACATTGGAAAACCTTGAAGCGCGGTTCAAATCGATATCGGCGGAACAACCGCATCCCCGCCGCGATTCCCATAGCGATGATATTGCCGCTCGTATGGAACGGCTCTCCAATGAAGCCGCCTATCCGGGCGACAATTGGAGCGCGCGCGGCGGAGCCGCCACGCGGAGCCGGAGACCTGCCGGAACAACGCATTCCGCAACCCCGTTTCAGACACTGGCGCGCGATTTCGAGCGCGCACGGGAACAGGATGAGGGTGTCGCTGCGGTGTCGCGCATCGCGACGGAACTGCGCGACCTTCGCGAAGAAATGCGCAATGAGATGAATACCGGACTGCACCGCGAATTCGAATCCCTGCGTGACGACATCGAGCGCGCCTATGCCAGCGCATCGAATGGTTCGAACAGTTTGGAGCTGAGACGCGAACTCGACCGTATTTCAAGAGCCGTCCAGAGTCTGGCGGAAAAAAATGACGACAAGGGAATCAACCTGCTGCGCCTCGAAATGGAGGAGGTCAAACAGGCCATCGGTTCGCTGGCGCGGGAAGACACGTTGAGATCCGTCGACAACCACTGGAACGAATTCGGCCGACGTTGGGACGCATTTGAAGAGCGTGTTGCCAGCCAGCCGGCCCAACCGGTCAACGATCCTGCTCTGGGTGCGCTTTATGAACGGCTTGAAGAGATCAGCGAAGCGGTACAGGAACTGCCGGAATCGCTGTCGCTACGCTCGCTTGACGAAAAAGTGCGCACCATTGCGAACGCGCTCGACCAATTTTCCGATGTGCAAAACCGGGTTTCTCCCGAAGCCTTCGGAGTGATCGAAGCGCGGCTTGATGAAATAAGCCGTGCGATCATCGCCTCCTCCGTGGCCAATCATCCGAGTGGTGCGGTCGACAATGCCATTCTGGAGCGTATCGAGACCGGCATGTCATCGCTGGCCAATCAATTGGAAGTTCTGGACGGTGACCGGCCGGCGATATTCGAAAGCCTGACACAGCTGTCGCAGCGCATCGAGGATATTGCCCGCCGGGCCGATCAGCCCAGCGAAGCGATCGAGCATTTGGCCGTTCAGATCGAATCGATTTCCCGGCGTGTCGAACAGGCCGGAGACGGAATCGACAGCGATGCCGTGCTGAGAACACTTGAAAACCGGCTGCAGGATCTTTCGGAAAAGATCGACCGCCAGCAGGGCGACGCGAATACCCGCAACGAGGTTTTGCTTCGCGACCTGGAAACCCAGCTTTCGCAGATGAGCCAGAGGCTTGACGCACGCGAGTCGGAGCCCACGAACATCGAGGCTTCTCTGATGGAGGCCATCGACGCGCGATTTACCGCATTCTCTTCACAGCTTGACGAGGGCCGAGGTCAGACAGACCCGCAGGCCATGCAGAAGCTGGAAAACCGGCTGGACAGCATTTCATCGCAACTTGATTCATCGACCCAGCAGTTCGCCGGTGTCGATCCGGCGCTGATCCGCAGTCTTGAGGAACAGGTCTCCGGCCTGTCGAGCTACCTTTCGCAACCCTCCGGTTCCATGCCGGAATTCGAAGACATCCAACCGCGCCTGATCTCGATCGAAAAGTCGATCGCCGGCAGCCGGGTAGATATCATGGACGCGGCAAGGCACGCCGCCGAGGAAGCGGTAAAGAACATTTCGTCCGATGGAGGCGATTCCGTAGCGGTTACCGGCCTTGCCGGAGATCTGAAATCGCTTGAACAGCTCGCTCGAAAATCCGATGAACGCAACACCCGCACGTTCGAAGCCATCCACGACACTTTGCTGAAGATCGTCGATCGCCTGGGTTCACTCGAAAACGTTCAACGACAGCCCGAACCGGCACCTCTTCAGGAAAAAATGGCGGTCGAGACAACACCTTCGGTCGACCCTTACGAAGAGCACCCGGCACAGGTGGATGACGTTGCCGTTGTCGAAGAGGTTCACGCCGACGCCCGGATGGAAGATCCGGAGGCGCATGACGAATCGCAGAACAAATCGCTGTTCTCCGGCATTTCCCGTGCCCTTGCGGGACGAAAGAAATCTGACACCGGCGAACTGGCCGGAGACGCGCCGGTTGACGAGGCACCGGCCATGCCGAAGGCCGATCTCGACCCGCATTTCGATGACGACATGGCCAATCGGCCGCTGGAGCCGGGCTCAGGAGCCCCGGATCTGCAGGAGATCATGAAACGGGTGCGCAAGGAGCGCAGCCAGCCTGTAGTGCCGGACGAAACCAACGCCAGCCAATCCGATTTTATCGCTGCGGCACGCCGCGCTGCCCAGGCAGCCGCTGCCGAGGCGGAAGTCCTGAAGAAGAAGTCGGAAAACTCCGGTGATTCCGGTCGTTTCCAGGCCCGCGAGTTCCTCAAGCTCAAGCGCAAACCCATTCTCATGGCGGCCGCCGCGATCATGATCGCACTGGCCGGACTGCAACTCGGCAAGGCATTCATCTCCGATCAGGAACAGGTCGCATCGATTGATGCCGACCCGGTGCCGGTGGTCAGCGAGCAGATGGAACTGCCGGCCGACCCTATCGACATGGTGATGGATGAGACGCTGGTGGCGGATCCTGACATGGCGACCGAGGATCAGGTTCGTATCGTCGAAACCGATGGCGAAGCGCAGGATTCGGTGCCAACACAATTCGTTTCAACCGGCGACAATGCTGCGTCCCAGGCCAGCGCCGATACCGGCATGAGCGCGCCGGTAATGGCTCGCGAAACTGCCAAACCGGCGCCTGTGACATCTGCGGCCGCCACCCAGGACTATGTGGTGCCACCAATCGATGCCGGTCCGGTAACGTTGCGCGAAGCGGCTATGGAAGGCAATCCGAGGGCGATGTTTGCAATCGGTGCGCGTTATGCCAAGGGCCGCGGCGTGAAAGCCGATATGGCGGAAGCCGGCAAGTGGTACGAGCGCGCAGCTGATCTCGGATTTGCACCGGCACAGTACCGGATCGGAAATTTCACCGAGAAGGGCATCGGCGTCAAGCGTGACCTGAAGACGGCAAAGACCTGGTATCAGCTCGCCGCCGCGCAGGGCAACGCCAGTGCCATGCACAATCTTGCAGTGCTTCACGCCATGGGCACCGAGGGATCAGTCGACAATGATTCCGCCGCACGCTGGTTTATCGAGGCGGCCGAACTCGGCGTCCGCGACAGCCAGTTCAACCTTGGAATTCTGGCCGCCAAGGGCGTTGGGATGAAACAGGACCTCGGCGAATCCTACAAATGGTTCGCGCTCGCCGCCAAATCCGGTGACAAGGATGCGGCTACCAAACGCGACGAGGTGGCCAATGCGATGCAGCCGGAGCAATTGACCCGGGCCCGCGCGGCGGCAGAGCTGTGGAAGCCGAAAACGCTGAACCAGGAGGCCAACTCTGTCGAAATTCCGGACGAATGGACGGAGAGCCAGGGGCGTACCGCCAGCATCGACATGAAAAAGGCCGTCACCAATATCCAGCTGATTCTGAACAAGAACGGATATGATGCCGGACCGCCGGACGGATTGATGGGCGCGCGGACCAAATCCGCAATCAAGGCGTTCCAGAAAGCGAACGGAATGAAGGCGACCGGCGAGGTCAATGAAGAGCTCGTTCGGGTGCTGCTGGACAAGAAATAATACCGCGGCAGCCTGCCAACGGCCTGGCCACTAACCAATTGCACGTTCGGCGTTTGACTTCACATTCGGTTGGGCGCATGTACGAAAGCGGTTCAGGCGACCTTTGTTCGAACCTGACCGAAAGGGTTTCGGCCCATTATCAAAATGAACCCGGTTTCAGCCGAGTGCATTTTCATCATGGGCTGAAATCCCTGTTTTGGGCGCTTGCAGACGAGCGGTGCACCTGCGCGGTGTCCGGTTTCATTGGCAAGCGCGGGATGTCAATGCTTTAGAATGGGTATGCCGGGTGGGCATCTATCTCCCCATTGCCGAGTTGTCGGTCAACATGTTCGTTCTGCTTGCCATGGGCGGCGCGGTCGGCTTCCTGTCCGGCATGTTCGGCGTCGGCGGCGGATTTCTGATCACGCCTCTGCTCATATTCTACAATATTCCGCCGGCCGTCGCCGTTGCTACCGGCGCCAACCAGGTGATCGCTTCCTCCTTTTCCGGTGCGCTGGCGCATTTCAAGCGTGGCACACTCGACTTCAAACTCGGCACGGTGTTGCTGGCCGGCGGTATCGTCGGGTCTTCCGTCGGTGTCTATGTCTTTGTCATATTGCGCCGCCTGGGCCAGCTCGACCTGATCGTCTCCATTCTCTATGTCGTGTTCCTGGGTACCATCGGCAGCCTGATGTTCGTCGAGAGCATGCGCGCCCTGCGGCAGGCGAAACAGGGTAAATCCGTCACCCTGAAAAGGCCGGGCCAGCACAACTGGATCCACCGGCTTCCGCTGAAAATGCGGTTCCGGGCATCGAAGATTTATGTCAGCGTCATTCCGGTACTCGTGCTCGGGGCGCTCATCGGTTTCCTGGCATCGATCATGGGAGTCGGCGGCGGTTTCATCATGGTACCGGCGATGATCTACCTGTTGAAGGTACCGACCAACGTGGTGATCGGCACATCACTGTTTCAGATCATCTTCGTTGCCGCATTCACCACAATCGTCCATTCCTCAGCGAACCAGACCGTCGATGTGGTGCTGGCATTCCTGCTGATGGTAGGCGGTGTCGCCGGTGCGCAATACGGCACCAAGGTCGGCCAGCGTCTGAGGGGCGAGCAATTGCGTGCTCTGCTCGCCGCGCTGGTGCTGGCCGTTGCGCTTCGCCTTGGCTACAGCCTGTTCGTCCGGCCGGACGACATCTATTCCCTGACCGGTCTTACGGGAGGATAGAGAGATGGTCAGAATCCGCAATCTCTGGTTTCTCGTTGCCCTCGCAAACCCGTGTGCAGTGGTCGCCGCCCTTGCCGGTTTCGTGTTGTATGCAACGGCCGCGATGGCCCAGTCGCCGGCCGAGCGTGAAACAATCGAGATCGGCCTTTCCACCAATGTCGTCACGATCACTTCGGATTTTTCCGGTGCCGACCTGACGATCTTCGGAGCGCTCGACAATGCCGATCCGCTGGTGCAGTTGCAGGGCCGCTATGACGTGATTGTCGTGCTGGAAGGCCCGGACCGTCCGGTCGTTGTGCGCCGCAAGGTCCGCTTTTTCGGCATGTGGATCAATATGGAGTCGCGGCAGTTCAACAATGTGCCGATCTCCTATTCCGTCGCGACGACCAGGATGCCGCAGGACATCACCGGTGAAAAGAGCTACCAGCAACTGGCGCTCGGCGCCGACAACATCCATCTCGAACCGTTCGACAGCGACGGCGACCCGGTGACCATCAAGGCGTTCGGCGAGGCGCTGCGTGGCGTAAAGAAGAGAACCGGGCTCTACAGCATTCGCCCCGGCGGTGTGCAATTCCTGTCAAAGAGCCTGTTCCGCGCAACACTTGCCCTGCCGGCAAACGTGCCGGTCGGCTATCACAAGGCCCGCGCCTTTCTGTTCAAGGAAGGTGCTTTCATCCAGGCAACCTCATCGGGACTGCAGATCGTCAAATCCGGTATGGAACAGGCGGTTTTCGACGCAGCACATGATCACGGTTTCTTCTACGGCATCTTTGCCGTCGCACTTGCCATTCTCACGGGTTGGCTCGGGCGGCTGATGTTTCGAAGGGATTGAGCGTGGAAGCGAACGACGAGCGCGGGCCGGATCACCTTGCCAGGATCGGATTCCGACTGGCGCTTGCGGGATACATCCCCTTTGCCGCCCTTTCGATCTGGCTGATCGGCATTACGGCAGATCACCCCACGCATGCATTCACGCTGTTGCTGCTGACCGGATATGGTGCGGTTATTCTGTCGTTCCTCGGAGGCGCGCGCTGGGGTATCGAAATCCACCGGAACGGCGAAGCTTCTGGCCGGATTATGGTAACCAGCATGGTCCCGGCGCTGATCGGATTCGCGGCATTTGCCGTTCCGGTCCCTTATGTCTTCGCCATGCTGGCCGTGGCCTTTGCGGCACAGGGTGCCTGGGATTCCTTTTCGGCCCATTCCGGCCTGGTGCCGCAATGGTACGGGAAAATGCGCATCGTGCTCACCGTGCTGGTTTGTGCGGCGCTGATCGTTGCCTTCATGGCCACGGCGTATTGAAGTCTGCGCCAATTATCGGTCCGCGCCGTTTCACAGCAATAATTCGATTGTCTCCTCGGCAACTGCAAATCCGTGAGTCATGCCCTGACCGTTTGTCATCGTCACCAGCCGCACGCCGGCCTGCGGTTCAAGTATCAGGCAGTCGGTGTCTGCCAGAGAGGCATAGTGACCGGTCCAACGCTCGGCAATGCGAGCATCGGCAAGTGTCAAGCGTTCGGCAAGATAGTCCAGAATGAGCTGGTCGACGGTATCCGATTGTTCGGATGAAACAGGTTCCCCATGATGATGGGAATCGCCGATCGTAACGCTGCCGTCGATTTCCTGACAGGCGATGACATGAATGCCATGCTCCAGACAGGCCGGATATCTGTCTGCCAGGTACTGTTTTAACTCATCAATACCGGCACACTGCTGAAAGCTGTGATAGCGCGCCATGCTCAATCCACCGAGAACGAATGGACCGAGATGCCAGTCCTGCGGTTGAGGCACGGTGCGCAACATCCGCAGGTGGCAACGCCTCACTCCGGAATTTGCAAAGGCCTCCGGGAAAAGCGTTTCGAAATCATCACCGGCGCAAACGACTATGCGATCGGCGTGGAAACCACCGCGGGCGGTTTCCACATTTGGAGCATCAATTGCTTGAACCCTGGTACTGAAGAGAAATGCAATCCGATGTTGCCGGCTCAACCATGCCGCCAGTTTCTCCATCGCCGAGCGTTGATCGACCTTGACCGCTGCCGGCGACCAAAGACCGCCAATAAGAGTGTCAGTGTGAACCGCCGGCGCGCAAGCCATCAGACCTCCGGGATCAAGCAGACGAAGGTCTTGGTTCAAAGCGGTTTCTGTTTCCATGAACGCCCGCAACACGTCCATCTCCTCATCCGCCGTTGCGACAAAAAGGCAACCGCAGGAATTGAGTTCAATGCCGGCTTCTGCTGCAAGATCGTGCCAGCACTCTTCGGTTCGAACCGCCCTATCAAGACCGGTACCCGGCGCCTGGGCTATCTTTGCAAGCATGCCGAAATTCTGAACCGAGGCACCACACGCCCGGTTGCCGCCCTCCACGACCAGGACACTCAGCCCTCGTTTGGCCGCATGATAGGCGTGGGCCAGACCGAGCATGCCGGCGCCTACAACAATAAGGTCATATCGGCTGTTCATGTGCGATCCTCAAGCAAAAGGGCACCACTACAATCTGGGTGAACGTGCCATTTTTGGCCGTGCTGTGTCGACCGTCACGAAACATTGCCGCTGCGCCTCGCGCCTGGCCGGAAAGCCGATTTGGCTCCATCAAACGTTTCAATCTAAGCAGGAAAGAGTCCAGAACTTCACTCGCGCAATATTGCACTGGAATTGCCGGTACGCACGAACCAAACATGAGACGGGTCGATATCCGTCAATTCGATACTGCGTGAAGCCAAACACCCGCGAGCTTCGATCGAAATTGTTGCGACGTCAGCAATCCCGGACCCGATTAACCAGCGTGTAATCGAAGAAGCGTGATGGCCGCCGTTTTTGCGTCTTGAGCTGCATTTTCCGTGTGCCCCAAATGTGCGGTCACGATCGCCCCCTCTTTGAGTAACAGAAGCTGTCGCGCGAGCTTATCCGGCTCGGGCAACCCGGCTTTGGTCGCCAACTCGGTGACATATCTCTCAAGCATGCGCTTGTGATCGGCGGACTGCTTGTGAATCGGGTGGCTGGCGTCCTGGAATTCCGATGACGCCTTGATGAACATGCAGCCCTTGTAGCCTGGCTCGCTGAACCATTCTTCAAGAGCATCAAACATCGCGATCAATTGATCGCGCGGCGATTTCGCCAGTTCTTCCATCCTTCGATACATCCAGTTGCGGAAGTTCTCATCACGCAGACGCAGCACTGCGAGAATCAGATCCTCTTTGGTGCGAAAATGCTTGTACATCGATGTCTTGGAAATGCCGGTCTCCTTGACCAGCGTGTCCATGCCGGTCGCGTTGAAGCCGTTTTGATAGAACGCCTCGAGAGCTTTCTGAACCAGTTCGTTTCGCTTTGTCGGCCGCATATTTTGCTCCTTTAATTTACTGATCTGTACATATATCTCGCGTGAAATATGCGCAAGGGGAATAAATTTCCCCTTATATTTCAAACTCTTGAACACCAATAGCGGATTAAAAGTGAAAAAATTTCAACCTGACGCTTGACATGGTTTACAGATCGGTACATCAATTACACAACAAAGTGAACAGATCGGTAAACTTTGTTGATCGACTCAATGCGCCCCGCGCTCAAACACACGGAGATTGTCATGAAAACCCTTTCGAAACCGAGCCTCGGAAAACAGATCCGCAACGGCACAATAGCTTTGGCGACCGCAGCCGTTCTTGCAGGTTCGATCTTCAGCGGGACAACTTTCGCTGATGACAGCGGCCTGCCGGACCCCGGTTTTGAAATCGTTCAGGGCCGGACTGCTTTGCTGATAACGGACCCGCAAAACGACTTCCTTAGCCCCGATGGAGTGGCATGGGGTGTCGTCGGCAAAAATGTCGAAGCCAACGGAACTGTCAAGAATATCGACCGGCTGTTTGCTGCAGCAAAGGAGGCCGGAATGCCGGTCTTCATCTCGCCGCACTACTACTATCCGCATGACCACGGCTGGAAATTCGAGGGCGCTCTGGAAGCCCTGATGCACAAGATTGGTATGTTCGACCGCAAAGGGCCACTTTCAACAAATGGGTTTGAAGGATCCGGCGCCGATTGGCTCGACCAATACAAAAAATACATCGAAGACGGGAAGACCGTCGTCGCAAGCCCGCACAAGGTTTTTGGACCGGAAACCAACGACCTCGTGCTGCAAATGCGCAAACAGGGTATCGACAAGGTTATCATCGCAGGCATGTCGGCCAATCTGTGCGCTGAGTCTCATATGCGAGCGCTGGTTGAGCAAGGCTTCGAAGTGATGGTTGTGCCCGACGCGACCGCTGCAGCTCAAGT
This sequence comes from Hyphomicrobiales bacterium, assembly GCA_021775495.1. Taxonomy (GTDB): domain Bacteria; phylum Pseudomonadota; class Alphaproteobacteria; order Rhizobiales; family Rhizobiaceae; genus JAJFHT01. The sequence continues at coordinate 21,863 of JAJFHT010000218.1, forward strand.
TCCCGGCTATGACGGCTTTGCTGCCGCAGTCACCAACTTCCGAATGATTGCCAGCCACGTTGCCGATACCGGAGCAGCTGTCGCTGCAATCAAAGCCGCAGCAACCAACTAGCCCGAAACAAGCGCCGTCCCCATCGGCGTGCAAGCCTCCGACCGTCAGGTTTCTCCTCCCCTCCCGGATGGTCGGAGGCGCCCCCTGCTGAAAAAGCATCAGGAATTCACCTGCTTACTCAATCCTTCTGGAGGTCGCACCGGGCCTCGAAGAGATTGCCCAGTTCGGCTTCGCGATCATCGCGCCCTGAATCGCCGATCGCGATCCGAAACCGCCAAAACCGGCGGCTCTTTCCGCCAAACGAACGACAGGCGGAGATCACCAAACTGCCCACAAGGGCGATAACCGAAGAAGGAGTACCGAAAATGAAAACCACCAGAACCTTGATTGCAGCGACGACGTTGATCGGCGTACTATCTTCAGCGCCGGCGGCATTTGCGGTCGACGAATACAACGTGTCGAAGGGAACGACGGTCGAGGGGCAAGGCGTTGCCTTCCGCGCCAATGATGTCGTCGCTCTCATCACAGGCCTGGGGATTGTGCCGGGGCAAGCCAAACACACCCATGTACACGATGGCGTTGCCTACTACTTCGCATCTGAAGAGACGATGGCTCAGTTCGCGGCAGATCCTGAGAAATACATGCCCCGATATGGTGGCTATTGTGCCTTTGGAGTTGCCAAGGGCAAGAAGCTGGACGGCAGCCCGCGTTTCGCGGACATTGTCGACGGCCAGCTCTACCTGTTCCTGAACGCAGACGTATACCGGGCATATGAGAAGGACAAAGCCGGGGTGCTGGCGCAGGCAGAAGAAAATTGGCCGGGCATGCACCATGTCTCTGTGGCGGAAGTCAATGGAATAGGCAGTTGATGTGTGAACGGTGTCCAGCGCTGCTTAGTCTATGAGTTGCGGTGATGCCGAGTTCATGACGCAAGCGTGTTGTTCAAAACGCGCTTGCGTCAGCCTTTAGTTTCAAGCACTTGCGGCTATGGGCTTTCCAAAATGGACACGTGTGACGTCCACCGGGATAACCTTGTTCTGAAGTAAAAACACCCGAGCTCCATAATAAATGTCATGCAGTCTGAGAGTCTGTTCAAGCTGCAAAAAGCCGATGAATTCTGCTTGCTGCACCAAGCGGCCGAACCAGCGTCGGCACAGAATTGACAGCTATCGGCGAAAGCTGCCCAAACTTATCAAAGTCACATCTGACCTGAACGGCGGTAATGTGTTCTGATGCGAACAACTGCCCGCCACAACCAAGTGGCCGAACTGACGCATCTAAACCTGGGAGCGCTTTCGACGTAATGGACTTTGAACAATCAGAGCTGATCAAAGAACGGCACAAGCGGCTCTTGGCGGTCATGGCCAGGCAGGATGTCCCGGCTGTTCTCACCTCGAACCCCATCAACATCATCTACGCCACCGGGGCGAGAAACATGACGGTGTTCAGTCTCATGGGACCGTTTCGTTTCGCTCTGGTGTTGGCAACAGGGCAGGTATTTTTGTGGGAATTTGCAGGGTGCGAGCATCTTGTAGTCGACAACCCTGTCGTCACAGATGTCCGGCCTGCGCCTGGCATCTCGGCGATATGGGGAGAAAGCCATCGGACGGAAATCGCGAAATTTGCAGAAGAAATCCAGCAGGTGTTGGGCGGCGAACAGCGTCTTGCGGTTGAAGGGTTCGATATTCCTGCACTGGATTCAATGCGCGCGAAGGGGCTGGTGCTGGAGGACGCAACCGGCGTTTTCTCTGCAGCCCGTTTGATCAAGCAACCGCTTGAGATTGCGGTGATGCGCGAAGCTGTTGTCCGTGTGGAAGCTGCCGCAGCCTCACTTGAGGCCGCGATTGCTCCCGGTGCAAGCGAAGTCGAGGTTTGGTCCGAGTTTCACCGCCATCTGATCGCGACAGAGGGTGAATATGTTTCGACCCGGCTGTTCCAGTCCGGCTCGCGCACTTTCCCGTATTTCCAGGAGGCTGGAGTGCGGCGCATGCAACCGGGCGACCTGGTGTGTTTTGACACCGATGCACTGGGGTATTTGCATTACGCCGTTGATTTTTCACGCACATTTCTTTGCGAAAGCGACGCGGCGAGCCCCAAACAGAAAGCGCTCTACCAGCTCGCGTATGATCAGTTGCATCACAATGCCGCGTTGCTGGGACCAGGCGTGTCATTTGAGAAATTCGCCCGTGCTGCCTGGCCAATTCCTGATGCCAATCGCGGTCATGGGTATTATTGTCTGGGCCACGGGCTGGGGCTGTGTGGTGAGTTCCCTTATGTGCCGCACTATTTCGACGACGTTCCCTATGAGTTTGAAGGCTGCTTCGAACCTGGGATGGTGATCTGTATTGAAAGCTACATTGGAGAGGAAACGCAACACGAGGGGGTGAAGCTTGAGGACCAGTTCCTCATAACGCAGGATGGAGTCGAGCGAATGACTAATTATCCGTTCTGTCAGGCGTTTCTGGACTAACGCTTTGGACTATTGATCGGGATTATGATCTCAACCCGCCGTGAACCGCCAACCAGAACAAAGTGACCGTTATCTTTGGGCAAGAGAGCTTCTATGGCTTGCGCTGCCTGCGGCACTGTCAATTCCTAACCGCACTTCGTTGCGCTTCCACTCAGGACAGCATGCGTGCACTCTTGGCGTCGTAAAACGGCGTCAGGCTTATTTGGGCGGCAATCACATTGCCTTCGACGACAACCGAATATGTCCCGTTTTCCAGTGCGCTCTTGTCCGTTGCGCCGTCAGGCAGAGACAAGAAACAAAGCCCAACCGCGGATCCGGCCGAATAGCCGTACGCCCCGGCTGTTACGTACCCGGCAATCTTGCCGTCCCGGAGTACCGGTTCGTTGTGATGCAGGAGCGGTCCGGGATCACACAGCCTGACCGAACATAGAAACGGACCCTCATTCGCAGCTTTCCGCTCAAGATAGGCGTCGCGCCCGATAAAGGGGATCTCCTTGTCCGGCTTGCAGGCGAATTCCAGCCCGATCTGGTGCGGCGCCTCGGTATAAGCCATGTCGTGGCCCCAATGCACAAAACCTTTTTCTATGCGCAGTGCGTTCAGCGCCTCGCCGCCGATCAGGCGCAGGCCGTATTCCCGGCCGGCCTCCATCAGTTCTTCAAAGACGTGCTCAGCGAAATCCGGCGTGACGAAGATCTCCCAGCCGAGCTCACCCGAATAGGACAGGCGTTGGGCGGTGACACGGGCATGGCCGATGTGAAACGTCTGGAGGCTGTTGAAGCGAAAAGCAGCATTGGACACATCCACATCGCTGACCGCTGCCAGCAGATCGCGGCTTTTCGGGCCCATGATGGCCAGAACGCCGAAGGACGGCGTTACATCGCGCAGCCGCACCTCTTGACCGGGACGGATATGATCGCGCAGGTGAAGAAAGTCGCGCCGTGTGTGGGAGATGGAACTCATCACCATGAACGCATCGACGGCATGGCGCGCCACCGTCACGTCGCTTTCGATTCCGCCGCGATCATTCAGCATCATCGTATAAGCGACGCGCCCGACCTTCATCGCCATGTTGTTGGTGCAGATGCGCTGAAGGAAGTTTTCGGCATCCCTGCCTTCGACCATCAGCTTGCCCAGCATGGAATAGTCTATCATCGCCACGGCTTCCCGCGCGGCTTTCTGCTCCTGCTGCGCAAAGTCGAACCAGTTCTGGCGACCGAAACTGTATTGGTATTTCGGTTCTGTACCCTCGGGCGCGAACCAGCCCGGGCGTTCCCAGCCCTGGACCTCGGCAAAGCAGGCGCCATGGGCTTTCAGCGCATGATGAAACGGTGTGCGGCGCAGGTTTCGAACCGTTTCGCGCTGGCGGTTCGGCCAGTGCATGGCATAGGTCAGTACGAGTGTTTCGGGGCAGCGCTCGCGCAGATAGGGGTCGCGGGCCTGAAACTCCTCGCAGCGCTTGGGATCCATCTCGCTGAGGTCAAATGGCGGATGGCCCTTCATGATCCACTGCGCCAGTGCCCGCCCAGCGCCCGGTCCGGATTGAATACCGGTGGAGTTGACCCCGGCCAGAACGAAATAGCCCTTGATGTCAGGCGCTTCACCCAATGTGAACCGGCCATCATAGGAATAGCTCTCGGGTCCGTTGAAGAACGTTCGAATTCCGATTTCCTGTAACAACGGCACGCGGTTCATCGCCAGTTCCAGCACCTCCATCACGTCATCTTCGACGAAGGGCAGACTGTCGAAACTGAAGTCTTCCGATATCCCCTGCACGCCCCAAGGCTTGGCCTGAAAATGGGCAAAGCCGAACAGCAGCTTGCCTGCGTCTTCCTTCCAATAGGTGCCATCGCAGTAGGAACGCAGAACCGGCAGATCCTTGGGCAGGTCGTCAATTGCCTCGGTCACGAGATAGTAGTGCTCACAGGCATGCAGCGGGACGCCCACGCCGTTCTGACGGCCCAGTTCGCGCGCCCACATACCGCCGCAATTGACCACGACATCGGCGGTGATCGTGCCCCGATCGGTGCGCACGCCGCTAGCTTTCCCGCCTTCGACCAGCACCTCATCGACCTTGATATGTTCAAAGATTTGCGCGCCATGTTTCCGCGCGCCTTTTGCCAGCGCGGTTGTCAGGTCAATCGGGTTGGCTGACCCGTCAGAGGGCATCCAGATGCCTCCCAGCACGCCCTCTGGGTTCATCAAAGGCCACCGCTCTTCGATCTCGGGCATGGTCATGTGGTGCGCTTCCACTCCGAAAAGCGATGCAAAATCGGCTTTGCGTTTGAGCTCGGCGAGGCGCTCTTCATTCACCGCGACTGAGATCGAGCCGGATTGGCGGAAACCAGGATTCTGACCGGTTTCAGCCTCGATCTCCTGCAGCAGTTCGACCCCGTATTTTGCAAAAACCGTTGTCGAGTGGCTGCCCTGAAGCTGCCCCACCAATCCGGCGGCGTGCCATGTGGTACCCGAGGTCAGTTGCTTGCGTTCCAGCAGCACCACATCCTTCCATCCTTCCTTGGCCAGGTGATAGGCGACGGAACAGCCATGGATGCCGCCGCCGATGATGACGACCTGCGCGTGCGAAGGGAGTTGCTTTTGCATATTCGGGGACCTGTCGAGGGAATAGTGTCAGCCGCGCGGCGGCAGTTGCTTTCGGAAAAGGCGGCCTGCGCCATCAAGCTTATCGCTGATGCCCGCAAGGCGCAGAAGATGCCAGGCCAGAGCGTGATTGCTGGCGGATACCGGCTTGTTGAGTGCCTTTTCGGCCTCTTCGATAATGCCTGCGGCGCGCAGGCTGGTGCAGGAGATGAACACGCCATCCACATCTGCAGCCTTACCCACGGAAATCGCGGCCTGCAGGATCGATTGCGGATCGATCTTGCCGACAACCAGATCGCTTTCTTCATAAAATGAGCCGACCAAAGTCACCTCGATGCCTGCGTCAGTGAATTTGGCCTGCATCGCTTCGGTTACGTCGGGGGAATAGGGTGTCAGCAGGCCAAGGCGTTTGACGCCCAGCGCGGCCAATGCGGCCTTGGCCGCCGTCAGCGGATTGGTCGAGGGCACACCGGGGTGTATGTCCTCGATAATCTCGGCCACGCGGTCTTCGCCGATGATGGTCGAGCCAGAGGTGCAGCCATAACCTATGGACTTGAATCCCATGTAACCGGGCAGCAGGCCGGCCGCGACCGGCAGTTCCTGCTCCATTCTGGCCAGGGTTTCAGGCGTGACGGTGATCTCGTTGGCAAGTCGTGCGTGATAGACGGACACTCCGGGCAGATCAGTCAGCGCGCGGAATTCCCATTCCACCGTCTGATCCGATTCCAGAACCAGCAGGCCAATACGAGCCCGCTCTCCGGCGCCATCATCGGTCGAGAAATTCAGGCGTTCGATACGTGCCTGCTGATCAGTTGCATCCATGATCCTACACGCCTTCCGAGGTTCTGGTCATCGAGCATCAGCCGTGGCCTGCTGCGCGAAGAACGAGGTATCTTTCGGCACTTCGGGCAGTTGCATTTCGTAGGACGAACAGCGCACCCTGCCGGACGGTTCGCCGCGCACCAGATCATGCGTCAATGTGCTGGGCAAGTGGTTCGGACTAAGCTCTATCGCATCTTCGGCATAATAGGTGGTGATGTACAAGGTGCGTGAACTGTCCGAAAGGTTGGGCGCAGAGCCATGCAGCAGGCTGGCATGCATCAGGCAAACGGAGCCGGCCTTGCCGGTGCATTTGATGATCTTGTCCGCGTGCTTCTCCATGACCTCATCGGCCACAGTGCCGGTGAACGCACCATTGTGCCAATGGGAATAGAGCGGCCCTTTATGGGTGCCGGGCACAACTTCGAGCGGGCCGTTTTCCAGCGTCACATCATCAATGAACAGCAGGCAGGTGATCATGTCGTCATTGGTCATCGGCTCGAACGGAAAATCCTGATGGAATTTCACCTTGGTCGCGGTACCCGGCAGCTTGGAATTGACCTTGCCATGGTGAAACCGGATCGCCGGACCGATTAGTTCGGCACAGAAATCGACCGTGCGGGCATTGCGCATTATGTCGGCATAGACTTCCGAAACCTCCTCAGGCGACTGGACTCGGCGCAGGGCCGGAACCTCGGCCGTGTGCCCGGACTCCAGATCAAAACGCGGACGTCCGTCCAGGGCGTCGCCATAATCATCGCCATGCGCCCGGCTTTCATCGACCCATTCGTCAAACACCTTGCGAAGGTCTGCCAGTTGCTCCTGCGTCACCGCGTCTTCAACCAGCAAAACGCCATCGCGCCAGAACTGGTCTTTCTGTTCCCGTGTAAGTGCAGCCATGCCGTTCTCCTAAGAAACCACACTGGTATATACCAAGAGATGGTTGGTATATACCATTCTCCGTGCTATTCAAAACAAAAAATGGACCTGGCTGTAAATGTCTCAAATCTCCCCGATGAAAACCGACGGGTCACCGCGCTTCCGGCAAATCGTAGAGCACCTGAAACAGGATATCGCAGAGGGCGTCCTGCCGGCGCATTCCGCCCTTCCGTCGGAACGGGCCGTGGCCGAGCTTTATGGTGTCAGCAGAATGACGGCGCGCAGGGCGCTTGAGGCGATGGAGGCCGAGGGCCTGGCCTATAGCAAGCAGCGCAAAGGCCGATTCGTTTCTCCCAAACGCCTGAAATACGACATCAGCAACATGGTCAGCTTCGTTGCCGACGCGCAGTCCGGCGGCACGGACCTGGAAATCGAACTGGTTTCACGGGGAAAGGCCAAGGCAGACAGGTCGCTGGCACCGGCATTGGCGGTGACTGTCGGGGAGGAGCTGCTTGAATACACTCGGCTGTTTCGCATCAAGGGCCACGCCACCTTCATCGAAACCGAATATGTCATCGCCTCACGGTTTCCGGATTTGTTGACGCGTGATCTGCGCCAATCGACCACCAGATTGCTGGAACAACACTATCGGACATCCGCTCGCAGCGGCGACATCGTCATCCGCATGCGGGCCCTCCAGGCAGATGAGGCGAGACTGTTGGGGCTTGCGCCCCATCACGCGGCGATTGAACTGGAACAGGTGATCAGGGACAAGTCGGGAGAGGCCTTTTGCTTTGGCCGCCAAGTATGGCGCGGTGAACTGGCAGAATTCTCGGCCAAGGCTATCGTGAACGGTTAGAGCGGGAAGACCCAGCGGCACCCTGTAACCGGTGCGGCATTCCGAAAAAGATCACTGCCCGGTCAACTTGATACACTTTTCATCAACAGCAATTGAATCTTTGACGCAATATATCGGCCCGAATACGTAGAGTTGGCCTGACAACACCTGAGATGAGCAATGGACGAGTTTCACAACAAGCTGACGGCCTTGCGCCATGATTTTCACCGCCATCCTGAATTGGGGTTCCGGGAAGAGCGCACCAAGTCCAAGGTTGCCGGATTCCTGCGCGAACTTGGCCTTGAGGTCCATGAGGGAGCCGGCGTGGTTGGCATTTTGCGCGCGGGTGGCGGCAACCGGGCGATCGGCCTGCGTGCGGATATGGACGCGCTACCGATTCGCGAAACCAGCACCCATGACCATGTCTCGGTCAATCAGGATGTCATGCTTGCATGCGGCCATGACGGGCATATGACCATGCTCCTGGGGGCTGCCGAAACCCTGAGCCGCGACCCTGATTTCGATGGCACTGTCGTCTTCCTGTTCCAGCCGAACGAGGAGCGCGGATTGGGCGCCCGGGCAATGATCGACGAGGGTGTGCTGGATCAATTCCCGATCGACGAAGTCTACGCCATTCACAACCTGCCCGGTGCGCCGGTCGGGCAGGTTTCCACCCGTCCCGGGCAGATTTGTGCCAGCGAGAGCCTGTTCGAGATCGAAATCTCCGGTCGGGGCGGACATGCATCCATGCCCCATGTCGGCGTCGACGCGATCACCGTGGGGGCCGAGATGGTGCTGGCATTGCAGACGATCGTGTCGCGCAAGCTCGCGCCGAGTGCGGGCGCGGTGGTATCGGTGACCGAGTTCCTGACAGACGGTCAGCGCAACGTGTTGCCCGGCCACGCAACGCTGAAAGGCGACGTGCGAGCGCGACTGCCAGAAGATCGCGACGCCGTGGAGCGGTTCATGAAACAGATCGTGGACGGTGTCGCGGCGGTCCACGGTGTCACTGCCGGCATGAGCTTCAACACCGAATTCATCGAGACCATCAACGCCCCTGCCCCCACCGAGGCCGCGGTTCGCGCGGCGCGTACAGCCGGGCTTGAAACGATCGGCGATCGTCCGCCGATGAGCTTTTCGGAGGATTTTGCCCATTTCAGTGCCGCCGTTCCGGGCGGTTTTGTGCTTTTGGGCAACGGGGAAACCGGACCGCACGGTCAGCCGCTGCATTCAGCGGATTATGACTTCAACGACGCGCTTCTGCCGATCGGGGCTGCCTTCTGGGCGGAACTGGTCCGCGATCGCATCCCTGCCAGAAAGGATACATGATGACCGATAATCTCCCGCCCGTGCAATTGGGTCATGTCGCCGCGAACCGAAGAACGGGCGACGCGGCCCTGCGGGTTTTGACGGAACAGGATTTCGCCGAAGCCCGTGCCGAGATCACCCAGTGGGAGGGCTACGCCGCCACCCCTCTGGTATCACTTTCCGCATTGGCCACTCAGGTCGGGGTCGGCGAGATTCTCTACAAGGATGAAGGCCCGCGTTTCGGATTGTGCAGCTTCAAGGCTCTGGGCGGGTCCTATGCCGCCGAGCGGGTTCTGCAACGCGAAGTGGCCCGGCGGACCGGGCAAGAGGTGAGCCTTGCCGATATCCGCACGGGCAAATTCAAAGCCGAATGCGCTGATATCACGCTGGTCTCGGCCACCGACGGCAATCATGGCCGGTCGCTGGCCTGGGGCTGTCAGCGGTTCGGCGCGTCTTGTCGGATTTACATCCATGCCGAGGTCAGCGAAGGCCGGGGGAAAGCTATGCGCGATCTGGGGGCTGAGGTGATCCGGATCGAGGGCGACTATGACGACTCCGTTGCACTCGCCAAGAAAGAGGCCGAGCAGAACGGCTGGTTCGTCGTTTCCGACACGTCCTGGCCCGGTTATTCCCAACCGCCGCGTGATGTGATGTCTGGTTATGGCGTGATGACGCAGGAAATCTGCGAGGCGCTGGACCCGGCACCCAGCCATGTGATCCTGCAGGGCGGAGTCGGCGGGCTTGCCGCCGGGGTCATTGCCGGTCTGCGCCAGTACTGGGGCGATGACGCGCCGCGCGCGATCATTGTCGAGCCGGAACTGGCCGCCTGTCTTTTTGAAAGCGCCAAGGTGGGCAAGGCAACCAAAGTGGCCATTACAGAGGAAACATTGATGGCCGGGCTGTCCTGTGGCGAGCCTTCGGAACTTGCCTGGGAAATCCTTGCCGAGGAAGCCACGGATTTCCTGACGATCCCTGAATCCGTCGTCGCCCCGGCGGTGCGGCTGCTGGCTCAGCCGATCGGCGACGATCCGGCGATCGAGGCCGGAGAAAGCGCCGTTGCCGGGCTGGCGGCTTTGATCGCGGCGCGGCAGGATGAGAACCTGTCAGCACAACTTGGCCTCGATGCGAGCTCGCGGGTGCTGTTGATCGGCTCCGAAGGCGTGACCGATCCCGCTGTTTTCGCAATGATCATGGAGGGACGCGATGCGGCCTGACGCACCCGAGCGGGGATTTCCGAAGGTCGAATTCGAAACCAGGACCCGCAATGCGCAAATGCTGATGGCCAGGCAGGACCTGGCCGGATTGCTGCTGATGACGGAACCGGAGGTCCGCTATTTCAGCGGTTTCCAGACGCTCTTTTGGCAAAGCCCGACGCGGCCCTGGTTTCTGTTTGTCCCTGCAGAAGGCAAACCCGTCGCGGTGATCCCCGAAATCGGCGCGGCGCTGATGCGCAGCACATGGGTCAAGGATATCCGGACCTGGAGCGCGCCAAACCCCGCCGATGACGGTGTCAGCCTGCTGATCGATCTCCTGTCGCCGCTGGCCGGGAAAGGCGCCAGACTGGGCATCCTGAAAGGTCACGAGACATCTTTGAGGATGCCGCTCGGCGACTGGGAGCGGCTGACAACTGCTCTGCCGGGGCTGGAAATAGCGGATGCGACCGGGCTCGTGCATGCGTTGCGCAGAGTAAAATCCCCCGCCGAAATATCGAAGCTGTCGCACATCTGCGCCATTGGCTCGTCGACATTTTCCCGCGTACCGGAAATCGTGTCCGAAGGACAGCCGCTGGATGACGTCTTCCGGGCGTTCAAGCGCGAGGCGCTGGCGCTTGGAGCGGACGATGTCCCCTACCTCGTTGGATCGGCCGATCTAGGCGGATATATCGATGTCATCTCACCTCCCTCAAGCCGTCCGCTGCAGGCGGGAGACGTGTTGATGCTGGATACCGGGTCCACCTGGGATGGTTATTTTTGCGACTTCGACCGGAACTGGGCCATCGGACACGCCGACGATCCGTCGCGCCGGGCCTATGACGTGCTGTGGCGTGCAACCGAAGCCGGGATCGAGGCGGCTGTTCCGGGCAATAGCTGTCGCGACCTGTTCGAGGCGATGCGGTCGGTCATTGCTGAAATGGATACCAGCGGTGGCGATATCGGCAGGCTGGGTCACGGTCTGGGCATGCAATTGACCGAACAGCCATCACATGCCGCATTCGATGGCACGGTGCTTGAGGATGATATGGTACTGACGCTGGAACCGTCGCTTGGCTATGGCGACGGGCTGATCATGGTGCACGAGGAAAATATCGTTGTGCGTCAGGGCGGAGCCGAGCTCCTGACCGAACGCGCGGCGCCGGAAATGCCGGTAATCTGACACGTGAAGCCCGACCGGAAAGAGGCGATTTGATGCTGAAATACAAACCGGGTGATGATGTTGGTCCGCTGGAGCATTGGCCCTTCGACAACCCCGCAAGCGACTACCGGATCAAGGAGGGAGATCCCAAGACCTCAGGACGGATCGATGCCGGTGGACCGGGGCACACCACACGGTTTGGAATCTGGCGCTGCACCAGGGGTGTCTTCGACTGCACGGAGCAAGGGGATGAGTTAATGACAATCCTGTCCGGCAGATGCCGGCTCGTTCAACTCGACAATGGAGAAACCTGTGACCTGGGTCCCGGGGACAGTCTGTTCGTTCGCGATGGCAGCCGGGTGTCGTGGGTTGTCATCGAAGATGTCACCAAGGTTTTCCTTGGGCACAAGGCTGACGGGTATTGACTGAGCCGGTCTGGGGACGGGGTGACACCGGTCACCTCGCACATGACCGTGAACTCGAATAAATGCACCCGAAACGATCCGATCAAACTTCCGCTCTCAGCGTCGTCTCGGACATGCAAATGGGGGTGTCGGACTTCCGAGAAGTGCTGCGAACCGACGTTCGCAGAATCTTCGCAATGACGACTTCGAGCCCAATCCGGCCTCGACACTTTCATTGTAGCGTCCCGTTCGCGACACACGCCGATACGGTTGGAAGATGGAAGCGCATCGAAGTTTCCACACAGTTTGCATGACAAGTGCACCGCTTATTGGAAGCTTCTTGCAATTTGATCCACCGCACCAAGCGCCTCTTGTCCGTCTTTGACGCACATGGATTGAACGCCGCTATCAGAGAATGATTTCTGCCGTCGAGGTTCGCATGTGATAAACGCCATAGATTGAAGATTTGAACCAAACAACGAAGCAATTTGCTGCGGCAAGTTCGGCGAGAGGATCGAAATTGGTGCGTCTGGCAAGTTTGGTCGCTCAGCTAGTTCCGGGTCAATATAAAGCACCTGACCGCCCCCAGCTGATGCACTGGAATCCAGTTTTGCGAATAATCGGTCATGCCTTTTTTTAATGTCGGTCCACCCAAGCGTTGTAGTTCTGGTGTCGTTCCACGACGAAAGCATAATCGGCACAAATCCAACGTCTGTAGCCTTCGCCATGATTTGGTTGACTAGATCAAATCCCGCAAATTCAAAAGCCTCATCCACGGATGGGTGAGTTAGAATGTTTGCCCGATCAATACAGAGCAAACGGGGCACCCGGTCAGGAACCGCCGGTACCTCCTCACGATATTCACAACGACCGTCGTCAGGTAGATCATATATTCTATAGGGGTGAGGAAACTCCGCAAAAGCCGGGCATACAGAAAAAAGAGTTGAACCATGTGCCTCCAATTTAGCACCGACGTGATAGTGGCCAGAAAGGACGAGATTCCTCTTTCCTGAATCCACAAGCAGCTCAAATAGATGGTCGGCGTTTCTATAAAGCATGGGATGCCAATGCTCCACTTTTGGCCGGATCAGATAGTGCTGGGCGTGTATGACCCATCGGGAACTGCTATTGGAGTGAACGACGTTTTTAAACCTATCCAAGGACTCGCCTTGTCGCTCTGCTATTGAATCCTCTCCATCCCAGTCTGGAAAAGCATGGGCTTCCCAGCCGTCAACGCGATGGGAATTTTGGCAATCGTAAAATACCTGATCGAAAGGCTTTCGCAAATCGTGATTGCCCGGGACAATCAGGAATGGAATTTCAAGGCTATTAAGCCAACCATTCAAATATGTGTAGTCAGCCAACACCTGATCAATTGCTCTGGCCTCAAGATGTTTGGGACAGGTTCCGTGCATTAGATCGTGCGGAACATCGAGAAGATCGCCTGTGACCACGACCAAGTCAGGTTTTTCGGCAACGATGATTATTCGTAACTTGTCCAGAAGGTGAGGTACCAGCCGAGAAAGCCGCTCCGAAAAGCCACTATGCCCTGGGATCGCTCGGCGAAGATGCAAATCTGTAAAATGGAATACTTTGAACATAAGGATTGAACTTAGCTTGTAATCATTCTGATTTCAGTGGCTTGCAGCAGAATTTCTTGCGCTTCGTCACCAGCATCTTACTTATTGAAAAATCTCGGCCAGAAGAAGAAGGCTTTCGCAGAGGCCGTAAGCTGGATGCGACATCGAGTGAGTGTCTCAAGGGTCCGGTATTGCCGACATTCGCGCCGAATTTCACCAAGGATTGTTTTGGGTCAAAAAACGGAGTCGGTATTCTATTTCGCCTTCATCAGGATCAGGATCGCTTCAATCCGTCTATGGCCGCGGGTCAATGAGTCCACGTCCCAGATCACTCAGGTGCAACGCTATCCATTCGGCAACAGCGATGTACCATTGCAAGAGAAAATCCGACCAAAGCCCTTGATTTCATCGGTGATACCGGCGCGACGCAGGCAGCTCCAGAACTGCGCCTGATTGGAGGCGATTACCGGCTTGCCGGCGACCGCCTCAATTTCTTCCGCAACTTCCAGGGCGCGAATGCCGCCGCAGGACAGAAAGATCGCGTCGGCATCGGGCCGGTCGATCTCCAGCGCGAATTGCTTCCAATACGCCGGTGTCACCCGGCCGAATTCGAGGCCGGTTTCCAGGTTCAGCCCCTGAATGTCGAGTACATCGAAGCCCTTTTCTAACAAAAACTCCGCCTCGGCGGTGTTGATCTCATCGAGATATGGCGTGCCTACGACCAGCTTTTTGGCTTCGAGCTCGCGCAATGCATCGACAACGCCGGTGACAAGGCACATCGGACGTGCCCAAGGCGCGCCCTTGCGGATTTCGGCGAAAATCCGCTCCTCACCATTAACGATTGAACCGCTGGTGCAACTGTAACTGACAACATCCGGTTTCACATCGGGCTGAATGCGCGCAGCGGCATCGGCCATGTGCTCGATATGGCGGGCAAGCGTCTCCCTCGTAGTGTAGTCTTCGGTCTTTAGGCGCGTGACGTGCACCGCCACACCCTCGGGCGCCATATCGGCGAAATCCGCTTCCGACGCGAGGTCGGTCGACATGAGGATGAACCCGAGCTGGGCGCGGTCGTGCCGCCCGCCGTCCATCTCGGGACTGCGGGGGTTCGAGGTGATGGACTGGCCGGCCTGAAACATCAAAGTACAACCTCTTCGAGGGATTTCGGGTGGCTCGTCACCGGCTCATAGCCGTCTTCGGTGATGATGAAGCTGTCGCCAACCTGTGCGCGGAATGTTTCGACCGAGACCGAGCCGTCCACGGCCAGCACCATGCCCGGTTGCAGGACCGTGGTGTCGCCGGTCACGAGCTGCGGTTTTTCAAGAAAACTGAAGCCTGTCGCGCGGCCACAGCGGAACGGATATTCAAACCCCGCGCCCTGGATCACCTCGGCATAAGCCGCGTGCACCGATTCCGCCGTGACGCCGGGGCGCAGGGCTACAAGTGCCGCTTGCTGGCTGGCCACGGCGACCTCGTAAATTCGCGCTTGCGACCGATCCGCGATCTCTCCGATCCAGAAGGTACGGTCAAACCCCAGCTTGAACCGGTGGAAATTGGTCATTCCGCAAAAGCACAGGAAAACCGGCTCTCCGCGCCGCATGACACGGGTAGAGGCCCGGTGATGGGTTTTGGTGATCGTGTCGCCGGAAGACATGATTTGCAGGACATGTGTGTTGGGCGACATGTCGGCATCTTCATAGTGCGCCGCCAGCAGCTCGGCCGCCTTGCGCGTGCCGGCCTGAGAG
>JAJFHT010000219.1 GCA_021775495.1 Hyphomicrobiales bacterium
CGGCCAACAATGTTCTTGGCATCGAGATGGTACTGATAAACGGCGATGTCATTCGCATCGGCGGCAAACACCTGGATGCTGAAGGCTATGATCTGCTCGGCATCATGACCGGGTCGGAAGGTCTTCTGGGTGTCATCACCGAAGTCACGGTCCGCATTCTGCAGAGCCCCGAAACGGCGCGGGCCATGCTGGTCGGCTTCAATTCGAGCGAGGCAGCCGGGCAATGTGTGGCCGACATCATCGGTGCCGGCATCATACCGGGCGGCATGGAGATGATGGACCGGCCGGCAATCCATGCTGCAGAGGATTTTGTCCGAGCGGGTTACCCGCTCGATGTCGAGGCATTGCTGATCGTTGAACTCGACGGGCCGGAGGCCGAGGTCGATGACCTGTTGGTAAAGGTGGAAACGATCGCGCGCGGCAACGACGCAGTCACGGTGCGTGTGTCCAGTTCCGAAGAGGAGCGCCTGGTGTTCTGGGCCGGGCGCAAGGCTGCTTTTCCCGCCGTCGGACGGATTTCTCCTGACTACTACTGCATGGACGGGACGATACCGCGCAAGCAATTGCCGCGTGTTCTGGCCGGCATGCGCGAAATGTCGGAGAAATACGACCTGCGGGTCGCCAATGTGTTTCATGCCGGCGATGGAAATCTTCATCCACTGATCCTCTATGACGCCAACAAGCCGGGCGAACTGGAGAAAGCCGAGGAGTTCGGCGCCGATATCCTGAAACTATGTGTCGAGGTCGGCGGTGTGCTGACCGGAGAGCACGGCGTTGGCGTCGAAAAGCGCGATCTGATGCCGGTAATGTTCACCGAGGCGGACTTGAACCAGCAGATCAGAGTCAAATGCGCCTTTGATCCGGAGCACCTGCTCAATCCCGGCAAGGTGTTCCCGCAATTGCACCGCTGCGCCGAGCTTGGCCGCATGCACATTCACCGTGGCCAGATGCCGTTTCCCGACATTCCGAGGTTTTGACAATGCCGGTTTCCAAAGAGTCCGACCCGGTCGCTTCAGAGGATGGTGCGTTTCGGCCGCGCGACCATAAAGACGTTGTCGAGGCGGTGGCTTGGGCCGTCTCGGAGGCGACTCCGCTTGAGGTGCTGGGGCAGGGCACAAAGCGCCGGATCGGCCGCCCCCTGCAGTGCCGGCTGGCTATCGACCTGACCGGGCTTTCAGAGGTGACATTGTACGAGCCTGAGGAACTGGTTCTGTCGGCAAAGGCCGGCACACCGGTCGCAGAAGTCCGGGATCTGCTGGCCGAGCACAATCAGGAACTGGCGTTCGAGCCCATGGATTACGGACCGCTTTTTGGTACGGAACGCGGAGGTGGAACGTTGGGCGGCCTGCTCGCGGTCAACCTGTCCGGACCCCGCCGCTTGAAAGTGGGAGCCGCGCGCGATCACATTCTGGGGGTCAATGTCGTCTCGGGCCGTGGAGAATCCTTCAAATCCGGCGGCCGCGTCGTCAAGAACGTCACCGGATACGATCTGTCGAAGCTGATGGCCGGTTCCTGGGGCACGCTTGGTGTTGTGACGGACCTGACCTTCAAAGTCCTGCCATCGGCTGAAACGGAAAAGACGGTCATTGTCCGCGGTCTTGACGATGAGGCGGCTGCATCTGCAATGGCCAGGGCTATGGGGTCCAGCGCCGAGGTGTCCGGTGCTGCACATTTGCCGGAAAGCGTTACCGGTCAGGTCGCGGCCGGCGCGCTTGCCGGCAAGGCCTCGACCCTTTTGCGGATCGAGGGATTTGAAAAATCGGTCAATTATCGCGCCAGCCAGCTTTCGGCATTGCTGCAATCCCATGGAAGCTGCAATTTGCTGCCTCAGGCGCTGTCGCGATCGATCTGGTACGATATTCGCGATGTTGCGCCATTCGCCGACAACACTGAACGGCCGGTGTGGCGGGTATCGATGACGCCGACCAGAGCCTGTCACATGGTTGCCGATCTGCGCCAGCAGACCGGAGCCGATGCCTTCTACGACTGGCAGGGTGGTCTGGTTTGGCTCCGCATGGAATCCGATGCTGAGGCACCGACATTGCGGGCACAAATGGCGCGCCACGGTGGCGGTCATGCGACGCTGGTTCGGGCCGATATGGCGACCCGCAGTGCCACGGATGTCTTCGAACCGCAATTGCCGGCACTCGAAGCCTTGTCGGCGAGGTTGAAGGAACAGTTCGACCCGTCGGGTGTGCTCAATCCCGGCCGTATTGTTGCCGGCCACTGAAGTGCTAATGTCTGTGCGTTCAGCTACGGAGTGAAATCATGAATGACGACAGCCAACCTCCCGCAAATCCGAGCCAGACAGACAGTTGGATGGACCCCGGCGCAACGAATGTGCAGATCATCTACATTCTCTATCTGGTCGGATTCATCGTCGGATTGACGCCGATCATCGGCGTCGTGATCGCCCATATGAACAAGGGCAAATCGGAAGGCTGGGTCACCAGTCACTACACCTGGCTCATTCGCACGTTCTGGATCGGATTGCTTTACGGTTTCATCTCGTTCCTGCTGGCATTCGTCCTCATCGGATTTCTGCTGATGCTGGTAACCGCGGTCTGGGTCATTGTGCGCTGCGTGCTTGGACTTCAGTCAATGAGCCGCAGCGAGCCGATGAAGAATCCCGACAGCTGGCTGATTTGAGCGAGCCGCGGGCCGGTCACAAGGTCGGGCAATGAAAGGCAAACATGCAGACCAATTTCACCGAACAGCAGCTTGCCGATTCCGGTGTGGCCGAAGCGGAAAAGATCCTGCGCAAATGTGTGCATTGCGGTTTCTGCACGGCAACCTGCCCGACCTATGTCACTCTGGGCAATGAACTCGACAGCCCGCGCGGACGCATCTACCTGATCAAGGACATGCTGGAAAACGGCCGGCCCGCAGACAAGCAGATCGTCACACATATCGACCGCTGCCTGTCCTGCCTGGCCTGCATGACCACCTGTCCGTCCGGTGTGAATTACATGCACCTGGTCGATCATGCCCGCGCGCATATCGAGAAGACCTACAAGAGACCGCTGCTCAATCGGCTGACTCGCGCGGTCCTGGCCTCGGTACTGCCTTATCCGAAGCGATTCCGGCTGGCGCTAAAGGCGGCGGCGCTTGGCCGCCCCTT
>JAJFHT010000220.1 GCA_021775495.1 Hyphomicrobiales bacterium
TCTGGTCGAAGGTTTCGGCGTTGTCCCATTTCACATTCAGGGCATCGGCGATTTTTTCCAGTGCACCCGGCGTTCTGGCAAGGATGCCAAGTCCCGTGCTTTGACCCTGCAAAAGCAGGGGATCCGTCAGCAAAGCCACAAATCCCGGAACCGCACCCGCCGCCGTTTCATCCCAGGACACCGGCCTCGTCGCAATTTCCGTAGAAAACGGCGCACGCAGGACCCGGCCATGGATCATTCCCCCGCGGCGGATGTCCGCCGCATAGACCGCATCGCCGCGCACGATGTTTTCAACCTGCTCCGGCACAGGCGATGTTCCGACATAGCGAGTTTTGCCGGAAAATGACCTCAGATCGGCGACGGAACGTTCGCTGACGCGCAAGGTTCCATCCGTCTTTCCGCTGGCCACAGCCTCACGCAGTGCCGCGCAGGCCTGTGCAAGGGGAACAGCGAAATACATGATGGACTCGCTCCCGACGGTCGACCGTACGCGCTGCACCGTGCCGGTCGACTGCATTCTGCAATTCAGTTCGTCCCAGTCGATCCCCAATTCGTCGCAGGCGATCTGCTTCAAACCGGTTGCGATGTTCTGGCCGATCTCGATACGCGGTAGATGCAGTTCATACGAACCATCCGCATATCTTACCCAACCTGCCGCCGCCTCGGCATCTGGTGCCGGCCGCTTCGGAATGACCGGAACGAGCGGACTGACAACGAAGTAGGCGGTCAGACCGGCCGCCCCCAGCCCGGCGCCCCATTTGAAAAAACCGCGGCGGTTCATGATGTCACCTCCGCTGCGTTTCGAATGGCGCTTTTGATGCGCCGGTAGGTTCCGCATCTGCAGAGATTGCCGGACATGGCCGCATCTATCTCATCCTCATCCGGGCGTGGGTTCTGCTCCAGAAGCGCAACCGCAGACATGATCTGGCCCGCCTGACAGTAGCCGCATTGCGGAACCGCATGGTCGATCCAGGCCTGCTGCAGCGGATGCAAGGTTCCGTCGTCCTTTGACAAACCTTCCAGTGTCCGGATGCTCTTTCCCTCGACATCCTCGACCGAGGTGATGCAGCTTCTTATCGCCTCGCCGTCCACGATAACCGCGCAGGCACCGCACAGTCCGGCGCCGCAGCCAAACTTCGCGGCGACCAGCCCGTAATGTTCACGCAGAACGAAAAGCAGTGTTTCCTCCCGCCATTCTTCCGGGATCGTTCGCGCTTTTCCATTGATCACGATCCGCATTGTTTTCATCACCTTCAATCACAAAAACTCCAGCCATACATAGTTGCCGGCCGGCGCCGGGTATTGAACAATCACGCCAATGAAAGTCTCTGATCGTGCACTCGTGCATTTATCGGGCGGATCGGTGTATGTTCGGGGCAATCCAATCAGACGCGGGCGAAATGACCGGCGTTCCACGAAATCAACCAGGAAAAAACATGCAGGACCCCAAACCCGATTTCGATGAAATTCTGACCCATGACGAGACCGACAATTGCATCCCCTGCCGGGCGCAGGAACTGACGATGGTGGCGCTGATTCCGGCAGCGGCGGCATGGGAAATGACCAGCGGCCTGCCGCGATACTCGATGGCCCTGCACGGGGCGGCCGGCCTGCTGGCAACCATGCTGGAGGAAGGTGTTGCACGTGAGGAAATCGAGAAGAACCTTAAAACAATGCTCGACGACATCGAACAGCAGATCGCGGAAAACGGCGCGCTCGGAGGTCCGGCACTCGGCAATGCGTAATCGGGGCTGTCTTTCATGATTTCGACACGAGGCTCGTTGAACGCATTTCTCGACCTGCCAGATATTCCGGTTGAGCACGCGGTTTCCGGTCCACTGGCCGGCAACACGCTGGCGGTCAAGGACATCTATGACGTCGCAGGGTATCCGACCGGCGGCGGAAACCCGCAAAAACTGGCAGAAAGCGAAACGGCTGCAGCAACGGCGCCGGCGGTCAAAAAACTGCTTGATGCCGGAGCGACATTTGCCGGCAAGACGCAGACCGACGAACTGACGTTCTCGCTGCTCGGAATGAATGCCCATTATCCGACACCGGTCAATTCAGCCGCACCCGATCGCGTTACCGGCGGGTCCTCGTCCGGTTCGGCTGCGGCGATCGCTGGTGGACTGTCGGACCTGGCCACGGGTTCGGATACCGGCGGATCGGTGCGCGGGCCGGCGTCGATGTGCGGGCTGATCGGCCTGCGCACCACGCATGGTCGTATTTCATTGCAGGGCACGATGGGGCTTGCACCGTCATTCGATACGTTCGGCTGGTTCGCACGCACGCCGGAACTCTATGATACAGTCGGTAAAGTTCTGCTCGGCGCTGATGGGTTTACCACTCGTTTGAGCAACGCCGTAGCGCTGGACATGACCGACGCGCTGGTTCTCGGTCCGAAAGAGGCTGGTGAATACGAGCGCATGAAGGCGCTACTCGTTCCGGCCATCGGAACGGCAAAAACAATTGCGCCGCTGTCCGAGACCATCGACGATCTCTACTGGTGCCTGCGCAAATTGCAGGCACGCGAGGCGTGGGATTATCATGGCCAATGGATCTCGCAGAAAGAACGGAATCTCGGTCCCGGTGTGAAAGATCGGTTCGAATTCGGCGCGACGATCGAAGATGAGACCGTCGGCCAGGAAACCCGGCGGCGCAACGCGTTCCGGCAGGAGCTTGGTGACCGACTCGGATCGGATACCATCCTGGTGCTGCCGACAGTGCCCGGCGCTGCGCCCCTGAAAAAATCCGCTTTCGAAGACCTTCAGGCGTGGCGTGAACAGGCAATCCGGCTGCTCTGTCTTTCCGGTCTGTCCGGATTTCCGCAAATCAGCCTGCCGCTCGGGCAAGCCGAAGGCGCGCCGTTTGGCATCTCGCTGATTGCACCCCCTGGCCGCGATATGAGCCTGATCCGCATCGGTCGCGAAATCCTGGCGGCTGCCGGAAACGGAAGCTGACGGTGGACACGCTGACCCGCATGCGGGCCTTTGTCGACGTCGTCGAGGCGGAAGGGTTTTCGGCCGCGGCACGCAAAATCGGCCGTTCCAAGGCCTTGCTGTCGAAATATGTGCGCGAACTGGAAGACGAGCTTGGTACTTTGCTCATCAACCGCACCACGCGCCAGTTTTCGCTGACCGATTCCGGCCACACTTATTATCACCGTTCGATCGAGATCATCCGCGAGATCGATCACCTTCAGGAAGCCGTGCGCGAATCCAGCCGCGACATCAGCGGCCGGATCAAGGTTACGGCTCCTCGCACCTATGCTGATGCGGAGATCGGAAAATCGCTGATCGATTTTGCCGCCGCATATCCTGACATCGTCCTCGAAGTCCGGCTCGACGACCGGTTTGTCGATCTTGTCGAGGAGGGTTTCGATGTCGCCATTCGTATTGCCACACTGAAGGACTCCTCGCTGATCGCCCGCAAGCTCGCGCCTTTTGGTACGTATTTGTGTGCCTCTCCAGAGTTCCTCGACAAACACGGAACGCCGAAAATACCGCAGGACCTGAGCGCCCTGCCCTGCATCATCGACACCAACAACCGCCGGCTGAACAACTGGGCGTTCCGTAACGACGCAGGCGAAACCATTACCGTGCCGGTCAAGGGCCCGATCGAGATCAACAGCCCGCACGCTGTTTGCACTGCGGCCGTGGCTGGGCTCGGTGTTGCCAACCTCCCGGACTTCATCGCCCGGCCCGACATCGATGCCGGCAGGCTGATACCGCTACTCGATGATCGGATGATCAGGGATGGTGGCATCTATGCCGTCTATCCGCACCGCCGCTATCTGCCGGCCCGGGTCCGGTTGTTTGTCGATTTTCTCGCCAATTGGTTCAAGGATCGCAGATAACACACCGGCGACGGATTGATTGGTCCAAATTCCGCCGGGTTTGTGGTATTGCACATCAACCGAACAAACAAACAGATCAAAGCGATGCTGAGCCCAAAACGCCCGTCCCTGTTTTTTTCCTGCCTGCTGATTTCCATGTTTTTCGCCACGCCGGCACGACTGCACCCGCACGTGTTTGCCGAGGCCCGCCTCGACGTGAGACTTAATCCCGATGGCTCGGTGAAAGGCCTGAGACACCTCTGGCGTTTCGACGACGTGTTCTCCAGCACGATCCTGCTCGAATTCGATGCGAATTCGGACCTACAACTCGACACATCCGAACTCGACACCGTTGCCGGTGTGGTCAAGGAATCGATCGCCGAATATGATTTTTTCCAATCGGTGACCTCGAACGGAAAAACCGTGGCAATGGCAGCACCGGACACATTGATCGCCGATTTCCAGAACAATCAGTTCATTATCCTGTTTGAATCAGCGCCGACGAAGCCACTAAAATTGGACGGCACACTGGCCATCGGAGTCTCCGACCCGACCTTCTACACCGCGATTGAATTCATCCAGGACGCCCACATGCAGGTGGAAGGACAACCGGAGAACTGCAGCACCGCCATTATTCGCCCGGATCCAGATGAGGCGATCGCCCAGAACCAGAAAAATCTGACCGATGAGTTTTTCAGTGATCCGACCGGAAACGATCTGAGCAAGCTCTTTGCCACCCGCCTCGAACTGACCTGCCCTGCCAGCGGATAGACCATGCCCCGTATTGCGATTGCCTTGGCCGCCCTTTTCGGCGCGACTATATTCGTCATGATGCCCGCTGATCTCGCCGCGCAGAGTTCACTCGGCATCGGCAATCAGGAACCGATGATCACCGATGCCGGTCTGTTTTCCGGACTGCTGAACTGGATCAATGCCAGGCAGCAGGAATTCTACCGCGCCCTGACCGGCTCCCTCAAGGCGATGCGAAACGGTGAAGGTGGCTTGTGGATTCTGATCGGTCTATCGTTCACCTATGGCATATTTCACGCCGCCGGGCCCGGCCACGGCAAGGCGGTGATCTCCTCATATATGCTGGCCAATGAAGTTGCGCTGAAACGCGGTGTGTTGCTGTCCTTTGTCTCTGCGATGCTGCAGGCCATCACCGCCCTGGTGCTGATGGGAACAGCGTTCCTGCTGCTGCGCGGCACCTCGATTTCAATGACCGATGCCAGCCGCTTTCTGGAGGTCGCCAGCTATCTGCTGATCATGGCATTCGGCGCCTGGCTCTTATGGCGTAAAGTGCCGGCGCTGGCCTTTACCGGTGGCAAGATATCACCGCCTGATCACCATGAACATGAGCATCACCACCATCACAGCGACCATGCGCATCACCACCACGGCCCCGGTGAGGTCTGTGAAACATGCGGCCATGCCCACGCACCGGATCCAGCTCAACTGACCGCAAAGAAACTCGACTGGCGCACCGCGTGGTCGGCCGTTGCAGCTGTCGGCCTGCGCCCCTGTTCGGGCGCGCTCATCGTATTGACCTTCGCTTTTTTGAACGGGTTGTGGCTCGGAGGCGTCCTGTCGGTGTTCGCCATGGCCATCGGCACGGCGATTACCGTGTCTGCGCTTGCGACCCTGGCTGTCACCGCCAAGAACTGGGCGATGCTGCTCTCCGGTCACGGCCGGCTTGGCAATATTGTCCACGCAGGAATTGAAATCGGCGGAGCGCTGCTGGTGTTCCTGATCGGTCTGGCGTTGTTTTCGGCAGCGGTGTGGAACTAGTGGTCAGACCATTACGAAGGTGGTCATGAGCATCCTGATGGCCTCAGTTCGTACATGACGAATGAAACATCTCAACGCCCGTTACAGGTCATGAATTCATTTTGCGCCTCCGGCAGACTTCTCCCGGGCGCGGAGCACAAGGCCGATGACAAGCACGGCGATGGACGCAAAGAGAGCGACATTCTTGACCAGGCTCAGGGTGGAACTGACACCCACCAGGCCATCAGAAATGTTCGGATAGCTGCGAGCCAGGAGAAAAAGGGTGAGGTTTTCCGAATAATCTAGTGCACCAGCCGCGAGAGGCAGAACCGCCATCCAGACCGCGCTGCGATTCTTCCACAAGAGGTAAATCAGACAGGCAAAGATCAGCGAATATAGTGCCGGATTTGCCAGATCAAGCAGCTGGATCCGCCCATAAAGCTGAAATCCCTGCTCGCCATAGCTGTCGAAAACCTGGCGGACTCGCTCCGCCGAATAGCCTTGGTCAAAATCAAGAATGCCAATGCCGCCCGTCAATGCGGTCAACCTTGAGAGCGTCGCGATGATCATGCCGAAAACAACGGCATAAAGCACCAGGAGCACGGCAAAACTCCGCCAGGTGGCAAGCCGCTCAAGCAAAGACAGGATGATGTTCATTGTCATGCCTTAAGAAATGACAGTTGTGTCAGATAAAAATGACGTATATGTCAATAAACATGCGAACGCAAGGGCAATCCAGAATGGTCAAACCGAGGTCGGACCTGACTCCCAAGGCGAAACGGACCCTGTCGGCGCTGCTTGACGCGGCGCGGGCGGTCATCGGTCGCAAGGGTGCCGCCGGAGTTACCGTCATGGAGGTCTGCGAGATGGCAGGGGTCGGGCGAACATCCTTCTACAACTACTTCGACGATGTCGGAGCGCTGATCGAAACAGTTGCGATCGAAGCGGCGGAGGCCGTGAAAACCCGCTTCGACGCGCTGCATGAAGGTCGGCCGCGTGGCCTCGACCGGTTGGAGCGCTGCCTGACGATGATCCTTTCGATAGCTGCGGACGACCGGGAAACGGCTTTGCTGTTGACGTCCCTGGCGCAGAACACCGGCGCCATTCGAGATCTGCTGAATCGGGAGATCATGGAAGAATTGGGCGGGGCGATGCAGGACGGATCAATCAGCCTGACAGCGGATCGCCACAAGGCACTCTCGCAATTCCTGACGATTTCAACTCTCGCAATTACCCGTGAAATCGCGCTGAAAAACATGTCGAGCAGACAGATCGCCCCTCAAATTGCGATTCTGTTAAACGCCTGCCGGACGACGTGAAGGCTGAATTCACCAGACTCCACGAGCCCCGCAACCGCGATATCGAAGCTCAACTCAAAAAAAATTGGAGAAACGTTTCGAGTATACGTACAATGACCTTGGGTCAGAACCCGATGCGTGAATTCCAACTGGCGCTGTTGCCAACCCAGAACTGTGGAGCGGCCGATGCGCTATTATATGATTTTCTGTCTTGTTTGCCTGACGGCAACTGCGGCCACCCCCGCCGCGGCCGATTGTGCCGCCGACATAGATAACTTGTTCAATGGTGGCGCTTGGGATCCGTTTACAAGAGAAAACCGGCGGGAAACCACTGTCGTACGCAATCCCGACGGAAAAGAGACACCCTCTTCCGACGTGCTTTGGGACGGTCCGTTCAACTCGATCAACTGCACACCGCACGGCTGCTTCATGGCGATCGGCAACGCCTCCTGGAAGGGGTCTTCCTTCGATGGCCCCTGGACCCGGTCGAGTGATACCGGAACCGTCGACCCCGAAAAATTCGTGCGCGGCACAATGGACCGGTTGGCCGCCTCGATCTCCGAGCCGGAATGCCTGGGCACGACTGAACTCGACGGTCAAAAAGCGCTTCTTTTTCGTTTCTTATCCAAGCCCGAGCCCAACGAATACGGCTCCTGGTGGGGAGGCCGATATTCGGTCTGGGTCAGCCCGGATGCCAATCGTCTGTTGCGCCTGGAACTGGCTGAAGGCATTGCCAGTTGGGCGCCCAAGCCATCGAAGGATGTGCAGGTAACGACCATCGTCTACGATGACGCAATCCGAGTCGAAGCGCCGAAATAACCTGCTTCAAAACGTGCCGCAGCCGCTTGGCGACGAGATGGCAGGGCTTGTTCGAACCAATGCTTGGCCATCACGTTTGAAAATTCTCAAAAAAACCTGCGCACTCTAGATTTGTATTGACGATAGGGCCCGCCATAGGTTTCCTCGAGCCAGGACTCCTCGGCAAACGGCGCAGTCACCAGAGCGAATATGCCTGTCACGACAACCGGCAACGCCCATACTGACGCGGCGAGAATCGCCCAACCGGACAGGATGAGGATGTCCGCAAAATATTGCGGATTGCGTGACCAGGCATAGAGGCCGTCGGTCTCAAGCGTATCGGCCTCTCCGCTTGTTGCTTCCATGCCAATTTTGAAGACGCCGTTCCAGACAACAAGATGTCCGGTCAGAACTAGCGGCAGCCCCACTCCCCATCGGATTGCTGCGGACCAGCCGAAGCGGTTCCAGTCGAACACGCCAAGCAGAAACGCGCTTAGGAAAAGGGAGATCGTAAGCAGCCACACACACAGCTTGATACCCGGTGTCGCTTTTTTAGGTGGCCAGAATCGATGTTCGGGGAAGGCAACCGACCAGAGCAGTCCGCCAAGCAAAAAAAGCCCCGCCGACATGCCGATCAGCGAGATGATGATCTTCGGTTCAACCAGCATGGTCTTGTCCGTGGCTGGAAAGTACGGCCAATGCCTCATCGGAGCGGTATTCCCGCCACGCCTGCCTGAGGATGAGTTGCGATGAATGCAGAAAAAGCATCGCCATGACGATGGCGACGATGAGATCAGGCCAGGCCGAAGCCGTCAGCCAGACAGCGGCGCTGGCGCCCATCACAGCCACATTGCCGACGGCATCATTGCGCGAACACAGCCAGACAGAGCGCACATTGGCATCGCCATCCTTGTAGCGCATCAAAAGCAAAACGCTCGCCAGATTGGCCGCCAGAGCAAGAATGCCGATCATTCCCATGATCTCGGCTTTCGGAACACCGAGGATAAAGACCTGATACGCCGTTGAACCGGCAACCCAGGAGCCCATCGCCAGCAGGCTCAGTCCCTTGATCAAGGCCGCGGCCGAGCGCACTTTCACACTCATCCCAATGGCCGCAAGGCTCAATCCGTATGTCAGCGCATCGCCGAGAAAATCGAGCGCATCTGCCTGCAAGGCCTGCGATCCTGCAAGCCGGCCCGCAGACATCTCGACGAAAAACATGATCGCGTTGATGAATATGACCGCCCAGAGAACCCGCTTATAGGCCGGATCAACGCCATCAAATACGGGATTACCCGAGCAGCCACAGGCATCGGATGCCGGGCTGTTCGATATGGAGATTATTGGATTCTGTGGCATTTCCTGAGCCCTCGACCAAAACTGACGAGAACATAATTCCTCTAGTTACTATAGCTACAAGCCAAATCTCAATTTTTTTTCGGAAACCGTTGGGCGCGGGGTGACATTGGAAAATCTGTCTTTCCGAAAGGTGTTTTTCGGATTCAGATAGTGTCATCTATCGCGACGTCATTTCCCAATTTAGGTAGCCCCAAAGCCAGGAACAGGTCTGTTGGGCTACTATGATTTGACCCGGTGGTTTGATAGTCAATCGGGATGAAACTGTACTATTCCCACAACTCACCATTTGCGCGTATCGCAAGAATGGGGGTCCGTGAAAGCGGACTTGTCTCCACTGTCACAGAGTTGCTCGCGGCCAATCGGCAACCGGACAACCCGGTCCTGCAATTCAGTCCCGTCGGACGTGTTCCAGCCCTTGTTGCCGGTGATCTTGTTATTACTGAAGCAAGACACGTGTTTGACTATTTGGCCGAAGCCTCCGGATCAGCATACATGCAGTTTCATGACGGTAACGATTGGATGGCAATCAGCCAGGAAGGACAAATCCTCGGATTTGTTGATGGGATTGCAAATTGGGTGCGTGAGAACAGGCGCGAGCCGGATAAGCGTTCAAAGTTTCTGATAGATGTCGAAATCGATCGCTCAGGACGATGTCTGTCCTATCTCGAAAACGAGGCGGCATCCCTTCGACTGCCGGATTTTCCAGCATTCAGAAGCCTTGCCCTCGCTGCGGGTCTCGGACTGATGGATTTTCATCGATTTTTCCCGGATTGGCGGAGTGAGTATCAGACACTTTCAACTTGGTTTGAACGGCAAGAGGGACGCGCCTCGATGAAAGAAACGGCTCCCGCCTGATCGCCTCCGCACGCTGATCGCATCACCGAGAAAATCGAGCGCAGCCTCCTGCAACGCCTGTCTCCCGGAACCTTGGTCAACCACACATGGTGATTCAACAGCTGGGTGAGTTGGAATTCACTGTCGGATTTCGGCTCAATTTCGGATTTCTTGACTATGAATAACAGGAATTCTAATCCCTCTAGTAGCTATAGCTATAAGAGGTGTCTTCATGATTTCAATCGGTGAACTCTCGAAGCGGACGGGCGTCAAGATTCCGACCATCCGCTATTATGAACAGATGGGTTTGCTGGATGTTCCCGAGCGCTCCGAAGGCAACCAGCGCCGTTATTCCAGAGACGGCCTGCGGCGGCTGTCCTTCATCCGTCATTCGCGGGATCTTGGCTTTTCGATTGAGGATATCAAGGAACTGCTGGAGCTCAGCCAACATCCCGAGAGACCCTGCCGGGACGCCCATGGCATCGCATCGCGGCACCTGAGCGATATCCGGGAGCGGATTGCAAAGCTGAAACGCCTGCAAAGTGAACTGCAACGCATTTCGAATTGTGAGGCGGACAGCGTGGCGGAATGCGCAGTGATCGAGACACTGGCCGACCATGCTTTATGCGAGACGGAACATTAGTTGTCTGGCCCCGCAGACCGGATTACCGACTGACAATAGAGAAACAGTGCTCCCTACTCACCGCCCCCACGCGACCTGCCCCGCAGCCAGAACACCAGGAAAAATCCGCCGACAAACACAACGGCCAGCATAGCCGCGGCAACGGTCGACCACTCGCCGACCGCCAGCATGATGGTCGGCATCAGATAGGCCAGCGCCGCGAAACCGATGAAGATCACCGCACCGGCAATCAGCGCATTCCGGGTGTCCGGTTTCACAATGTCCAGCCGCCGTCGATCGGAAGAGCGGTACCGGTGACGAAGGCAGACTCATCGGCGGCGAGATAGGCAGCCATCGCGGCGATTTCACTGGCTTCGGCCATCCGGCCCATCGGCTGTCGCTCGACGAACATCGCCATCGCCTTGTCGGTCCCGCCGACCTGTTCGCCGAGTGTTTCAATCCGGTGCATCAGCGACGGCGAGACGACGGTTCCCGGACATATTGCATTACAGCGTATGCCTTTGGCGATGAAATCGACCGCAACCGCTTTGGTCAAACCGATCACCGCCGCCTTGGTTGCGCCATAGGCATAGCGGTTCGGCGCGCCCTTGATCGACGAAGCTGCGGAGGCCAGGTTGACGATCGAAACGGATGTCTTTTTCTTCTTGGCCCGCTCGAGCATACCGGGCAGAAAAGCTCGGATCATCCGGTGCATCGATTTCACATTGAGATCGAAACTGATGTCCCAGTCGCCTTCATCGCAATCCAGAACTGTTCCGTGATGAACATAACCGGCGACATTGGCGAGGATGTCTATCTCCCCGATTTCAGCTGCATAGGCATTCACCGCATCGGTGGACATGACGTCGAGCGTCGCGGCCGAAGCATCAGCCAGATCATCGAGTTTCGCCAAATCGATATCGGACGCGAATACAGTCGCACCCTCTTCCAGGAACCGTTCGGCGATCGCCCTGCCAATGCCTTGTCCCGCCGCTGTTACGACAGCAACCTTGCCTTCAAGCCTTCCACTCATTCTTTCACGTCTCCTTGAGCCGGGCTTTGTATCCGGCAACTCCACTTCAACGTCATCAGGAATTGGCACGGGCACGCGAACAACACCAGAGGCATTCCTGCAAAATCAGACAATTTGAAAAGTCATTTACTCCGGCGGTGCCTTGAATTGCCACACCTCAACGGAATTGTTTTGTCACATGGCGAGGCAGTCCAGCGAAGAGATGCTCCGCATCCTGACCCGATGCAACGGACGTCAGCTTTGGTGGCCGATGCACCAGCAGGTTCTGTCCAACCGTTGAAATGGCCACACAACTCATGGCAGCGGGCAACGAATATTCAAACAGAAACAACTTGCGAATCACATAAGTGTGTGCTTATGTGATTTCATGATGGAAAACGAGATATTCAAAGCTCTTGCCGATCCAACCAGACGCACGATCTTCGAGAAGCTGGCAACAGGCAGCATGAACGCCAGCGCGTTGCGAAACGGTATGAAGATTAGTCAGCCGGCCATGTCCCAGCACCTTTCTGTGTTGCGCAATGCAAAACTGGTTCGGGAGGAACGGCAAGGGCGTTTCGTAAACTATGAAGTTGATCCAGAAGGTTTAACTCTCATTGCCCGATGGCTTGGAAAATATCGGGCCTATTGGCCTGCACGGATCGACACCCTGAAGATCTTGCTGAAGGACATGGACCAATGAATGAACCGGAGGCCAAGGAGCAAGAGGCAGATTTGGTGCTTGAATACGAACTCGATGCACCGCCTCAAAAGGTCTGGAGGGCAATCAGCATTCCGGAATTTCGCGAGAAGTGGCTGCCAGCTAAAATATTGATTGATGCAGAGCCGGTTTCATCTGAACCAGGCGAGGAAATTAGCTACGCGATGAAAGACGATGAGCCGCCTTTTCTCGAAAGCAGAGTCACGTTTCAGGTTCTGCCGAGGGACGACGGCAGCACCATGCTCAGAATCATCCATAGGCTGGCTGACGAGCGGCTGACAAAGCTGCCCTCCTCGGCAGCAAACAATAACGGGTACTGCTTCATGCGCGCCGCCTGATATCCCGGTTCAACAACAGAAAATCTAGACGACAGGAGTTCGCCTATGCGCGAAGCGATGCAACTCGTCCCCATGGTGGTCGAACAATCAGGTCAGGGAGAACGATCCTTTGACATCTATTCAAGGCTCCTGCGCGAACGCGTCATCTTCCTGAATGGAGAAGTCAATGACACGGTGTCAGCATTGGTTTGTGCGCAGTTGCTCTTCCTGGAGGCCGAGAATCCGAAGAAACCAATTCACCTTTACATCAACTCGCCTGGCGGTGTGATAACCAGCGGCTTCGCCATGTATGACACCATGAGATACATCAACGCGCCAGTGCACACGCTTTGCATGGGAACAGCCCGCTCCATGGGATCATTCCTTTTGATGGCGGGTGAGCCGGGCGAACGGACAGCGCTGCCCAACGCGAGCTTGCATGTCCATCAACCGATCGGCGGCTTCCAGGGACAAGCATCGGATATCCTCATCCATGCTGAGGAAATTCAACAGACCAAACGTCGTATCACCAGACTTTATGCAGAGCATTGTGGACGCACCTACGAGGAGGTTGAACGTGCACTTGATCGGGACCGCTTCATGACAGCAGAAGAAGCTTTGAGCTGGGGACTGATCGACCGTACCCTCCAAACACGAGAGGAGTCATAGGCCACGTTGCCATCGGTAAGTTACCGCAAGGCAGGCATGGCGCCAAAAGCGGTTCGAAAATATCTGGAATCCAATTCAGTCCAGACCCTTCTGAAACAGCAATACCAATTTGTCATTTTGATTGTGCGGTTCATTGACTACGAAAATTACCCGCCAGTCGCGCCCACCAGTCGCCAGGTTTCTGCCGCTTGCCGTTTGGAAAACGGCGATCCCACTGCAGCGCCAGCTTCCTGAATCTTGAAGTTGCCAGCGATCGCCACAGCCTGTCGGTCCAGCTGACATAGTCGCGATTGAACGGGCAGACGCGCATGCAGATGGCGCAATCGGATTTCAGCTTGGCCCAATAGGAAAAACATTTTTCGCAATCGGCGGACCATTTCTTCACACCGCGAATGGTCGACCGGTTTTTCGGCGCATCCTCCGGTGGTCCGAAAGGCAGCGCTTTCGGCGGGCACTGGTCGGCACATTTGGTGCAGATGTTGCAATAGCTCTTGATGCCCTTGTCATTCGGTCGATCGTGGATCAGCGGCAGAGAGGTGAAAATCTTGGAAAACCGCAGGCGCGGGCCATATTCGGGCGTGATCACCATCTGGTTGCGGCCATATTCGCCCAGCCCGGCTTTCACCGCCAGCGGGATGACCAGTCCGGTGTCGTTCATCGATGGTATGGCTTCATATCCGAGATTGCGAATATAGGAGGCCAGCTGAATAACGATGGCTGCCTCATGGCTGTATTCCAGCCCGGTCGACACGCCGGCGAGCGCCGAAGGATAGGTATCAACCAGTTCCCGGTCCATTGAATGGCCGAGCACGATTACGTGGGTGATGGCATCCGGCAGCTTGTTCTCGTGTTCGGAGAAATCGCGCGTGTCCACCCGGGCAGAATAGAGCCAGCGCTCATCATGCTCGCAAATGCCGACAAGATCGGCTCCGAACATTTTTGCGATTTCCTTGATTTCGCGGCTGAATGCAGGAGGGTCTTCAATGTCCAGTTGCTCGTCGGCAACCTGTGTCGTCAGTTCGATTGCTGACTGGAAACCTTCGCGCTTGCCTTCCGCGCCGGCGCGTTCCGATACCATGTCAGACACCGCCCATGCAGCATTGCGAAGCGCGAAGTCTTTCAGGCTGAAGCCTTCTCCCCGCCTTGGTGCCGCCTTCATGCGGTAACTGGCGAAAAAACCGTCCGTGTGTTTGCTGCGCACGGAATCATCCCAGAACGCCCGGGTGAACATGTCGTCAATCTGATTAAACCGTTCGAAATCATCGGTGACTTCGATTCCGGCCGCACGATCGCTTTCACCAAAGCGCTCGCGCCAGACTTGCCGTTGCTCTGCGCTGACGCGTCGTTCCGGAGGCTGATTGGAGGGCCAGGCTGTCACGTCTTCAGGATGTCCAGTTGAAAATCATCGAACCGCGAGCCTATTGGCAACCATTTGCGTTTGCAAATATTCCGCGCCGCATTTGACATATCACCGAACACCGGCACAAAACGGCATTCGCTTTCAACCATATGGTTCCATTCAATGTTACAGACAATTTCCGCTTTCGATCGCATCGGTGAGGAAAACGCCTTTGCAGTGCTCGCCCGTGCCGCCGAGCTGTCGCGTCAGGGCCGCGACGTCATCAATCTAGGCATCGGCCAGCCGGATTTCAGGACGCCTGACCATATTGTCGAAGCGGCGATCAAGGCGCTTCGCGACGGGCATCATGGTTATACGCCTGCCAACGGCTTGCCCGAATGCCGCGAGGCTGTTGCCGAGCGCACACTGCAAACCACCGGCATCGAGATATCACCGGACAGTGTGATGATCATGCCCGGCGGCAAGGTGACCATGTTCGCCGCCATCCTGATGTTTGGTGAACCGGGCACGGAAATCCTTTATCCCGATCCGGGTTTTCCGATCTACCGTTCAATGATCGAATTCACTGGCGCCACTCCGGTTCCAGTTCCGATCCGTGAGGAAAACGGATTTGCGTTTTCCGCCGAAGAAACCCTGTCGCTTATCACGCCGAAAACCCGGTTGCTGATCCTCAATTCGCCTGCCAACCCGACAGGCGGCGTTACTCCGAAATCCGAAATAGAAGCTCTTGTCCGCGGGCTTGAGGCGCATCCGCAGGTGGCAATCCTGTCCGACGAGATCTACGATACGATGACTTATGACGGCGAGGAACACTGTTCCCTGTTGACATTCGAGCAGATCCGCGACCGGCTGATCCTACTCAATGGCTGGTCGAAAACCTGGGCGATGACCGGCTGGCGCATGGGTTGGTCGATCTGGCCCGACGGGCTGTATGACAAGGTGCGCAAGCTTGCGGTCAATTGCTGGTCCTGCGTCAACGCGCCGGCCCAATTTGGCGGCATTGCCGCAATCCGGGGGCCGCAGGATGCCGTCGATACAATGATCAGCGCCTTCGATCGCCGCCGTGGTGTGATCGTCGAAGGATTGAATGAACTTCCCGGTGTGTCCTGCGCCACGCCCAAGGGGGCGTTTTACGCGTTTGCCAATGTTCGCGATATCGGCAGGCCGGCCAAACATTTGGCCTCGGAGTTGCTGGAAAAGGCCGATGTTGCGCTGGTCGGCGGGCCTGATTTCGGCATTCTGGGCGAGGGATATATCCGCTTCTCCTACGCCAATTCGGAGGAGAACATCCTGCGGGCGATCGAACGGATCAAAAATTATCTGGACAAATGAAAGGGGCGACCTGGCCGGTCGCCCTCTTCATGATCGGCCAGGGAGGAGAAAAGCCGATCAGTTTGAGCAAGCGTACCGCCGACCCGTTAACCAATGGTTAACGGGTGATAAAAATTGGTTAACCGTTTTGTTCGAATGCGATCTATTTGTCGGAGCGCTGTGTGTCGGCCATCACCGCCCGGCGTTCCAGCGAGATCGCCTTCAATAACGCAAACACCCGGTCGCCCGTTTCAAGCCCAAGTTCGGCAACCGATTTGCGGGTAATGCGCGCCCGCAATGTCTGCTCGCCGAGCCGCAGCGCCATTTCCGCATAGGCGCCCTGCTCCGCCGCGATCTGCTCGATCACCACCGGTACGCTGTTGCGGATGGACAGACCGGTGGGTTTGTCGCGGGCAATGGCGACATCCCGCGCCCGGATGCGCAAACGCACGCGGCCACCTGGCTGCAGGCCGGCCGCGGCGATTTCGAGCATTCCGCCGTCGACATCCACCAGGCATGTCCCATAGTCGGGGTCGTTGCGGACAATCGTGCCCTCGACCAGGGCACCGGCCTCGTGCCGCCCCAACGCCGGTCCGAGATCAAGCCGGCCAAAGACGTCGGCCGTAGGGCCGGCCGCAACCGTCTTGCCGGCCGAAAGCACCACCAGCGTATCCGCCAGCCGCGCAACCTCATCGATTTCGTGGCTGACATAGAGGATCGGAATACGGGTCTTTTCTCGTATCGCCTCGAGATAGGGTAAAATCTCCTGGCGGCGCGGAATATCGAGTGAGGACAGCGGCTCGTCCATCAGCAGGAGTTGCGGATCACTCAGCAATGCCCGACCGATGGCGACGCGCTGGCGTTCGCCTCCCGACAGGGTGTCCGGCCGGCGGCCCAGGTGCTTTTCGAGATCGAGAAGCGCGACGACCTCATCGAACGAGCGGTCGGCCTTGCGCCGTCCGGCCCATCGCGCATAGGTCAGATTGCGTTCGACCGACAAATGCGGAAACAACCGACCATCCTGAAAAACACAGCCGAGATGCCGGTCAGGAACGGCAATATCGACACCGGACCGCCGATCGAACAGCACGCGGTCACCGGCAACGACACGGCCGCTGTCCGGCCGGATCATTCCGGCGATCATTTTCAGGATAGTGGTCTTTCCCGCGCCGGAATGACCGAAAAGCGCGGTGATGCCGGCAGCCGTTTCAAACTGTGCAGAAACCGCAAATGAACCAGCTTTGCCGGTCAGGTCGATGCTGAGCCGCGTCATCTGCCACCCGCCCTTTGCATCCGCCGGGCCAGCCACTCCGACGCAATGACCGCCAGCAGCGCGATCGCCACGGACACGCCGATCAGCCGTAGCGCAGCAGCATCGCCGTCAGGACTTTGCAGCAGGGCATATATGGCCAGAGACAAAGTCTGCGTTTCACCCGGAATATTCGAGACGAAACTGATGGTGGCGCCGAATTCGCCAAGTGCCTTGGCGAAGCCGAGAACAGCCCCGGCCAGAATACCCGGCAGGACAAGCGGCAAAGTCACCGTGAAAAACACCATCGACCGTGTCGCACCCAGCGTTCCGGCTGCCTCCTCCAGCCCCTGGTCCACCGTCTCAATTGCCATGCGCAGCGGCCTGACAATCAGCGGGAACGCCATCACTCCGGCCGCCAGCGCCGCGCCGGTCCAGCGAAAGGCAAATTCGAACCCGGTGTGTTCAAGCAGAAAGGAACCGATTGCGCCGCGCGCGCCAAACACCACCAGAAGGGCATATCCGGTCACCACGGGCGGCAACACCAACGGCAACGTCACCAGAGCCTGCAGCAGACCCTTGCCGCGAAATTCATACCGGGCCAGCAGCCAGGCGACCCCAAAAGCAATCGGCAGGGCGAACAGGATAGCCGTCAGAGCCACCTGAACGGCAAGCCGAACAATACCCCACTCCTCGACGCTCAACGATCCGCCCCGTGATCAGCCGACAGAAATCCGAATGCAGCAAACATTTTCTGCCCTTCCGGCGAAACCAGATAGCGCAGGAAAAGCTGCGCTTCCGCCGGTGCGTTATGAACTTTTGCTGCGGGTATCACAATCGGCGGATGGCTCTCGGCCGGCATCTCCCAGAGCACGCTTAATTCCGGCGCGACCAGCAGATCCGATGCATAGACAATACCGACCGGCACTTCGCCGCGCCTGACATATTCCAGCGCCACCCGCACATTCTCGGTGAACACCGCCCGTCCGGCGATTGATTTCCACATGCCGAGATGCTCCAGTGCCGACTTGGCATATTGTCCGGCCGGAACGTGCGAAGGATCGCCCATGACGATGCGGGTGGCCTGGTCCAAAAACGCCGGACCGTTTTCAGCTGTCTGGCGGTCGAGCCCGGTAACGACAAGCCGATTGGCCGCGACGACAATACGGCTATCCGGATCAATCAGCCCGCGTTGCTGCAGCCAGTCCATCCAGGCCGCATTTGCCGAGATGAAAATATCGGCCGGTGCACCGGCATCGATCTGCCTTGCCAGCGTCGAACTGGCCGCCGGAGCAATTGTCACCCGAATCCCACTTTGAGCTTCAAACCCGTCGGCGACCTTGCGCAGGGCATCGGCCGTGCTGATGGCGGCAAAAACAGTGAGTTCGGCGGCGATCGCAGCTGCTGGAACCGACCATATGATCAGAATCGCCAGTATCGCCGCCAAAATCCGTGCCATCCGCGATGTTTTCCTGGTTACCGACAAGCCGCAGGCAACGATCTAACATCCGGAGCCGATGCATGACCAGTTCCGAGATCCCGAGATGGTGGTCTGAGCCTTCTGGAACGCCTTGTCCCGGACAGTTTTCAGATCTTGGCGGAAGAAACCGTTGTTTCGATGTGATCGATAAGGCTTTCAGGCAGTTTCAGCCGGCCCGCCAGCATGTCGAGATAACCGCGTTCGGCGCGGGTCTGCGGCTCGATGGCCAGCCGCGATGCGGTAT
>JAJFHT010000023.1 GCA_021775495.1 Hyphomicrobiales bacterium
CCTCACCTGCCGGACGATTTCATCAAGGCTCGCCTTCGGTGCGAGCGTGTAATTCAACGCAGCTACGGCTATTCCCTGCCCGACAAAACATTTGGCATAAAAAGACGACTCATCCTGTGAAAGTAGACGCCAATAACCACCATGAATAAAGACAAAGACCGGCGCGCCTTTGCCGGCGGGAAAGAAATCGAATGTTTCTTCCGGCTCCCCGCCGTAGGGAACATCGCAGATGACGTTCAGATCGCGCCGGGCTTCCGCGCTCAACTTTTTGTACTGCTCGATAAACGGCGCGATATCATCGACCGTGCCACGCGCGTCATATTGCCGGTCCAGTTCCCCGGCGTCCATTCCACGATAAAGTCCGCGGCTGATCATCGTGACGGTCAAACTCCCAGATAACGACGCCTGAGGTCGGAGTCGGCCATGAAAGACCGGTTGTCTCCAGACCAGCGCGTCTGCCCCTTTTCGATGATCACGTGCTGATCGGCGATGCGGGACAGTTCGTTGATGTTCTTGTCGATGATGAGGATGGATTCTCCATCATCCTTCAAACCAGACAGGCAGTGGTAGATTTCCCGCCGGATGATCGGCGCAAGACCTTCGGTCGCTTCGTCAAGGATCAGCAGATGAGGATTGGTCATCAGCGCCCTGCCGATCGCCAGCATCTGCTGTTCACCACCAGACAATGACCCGCCAAGCTGATTTGCACGCTCCTGCAGTCTTGGAAACAACGCATAGACCCGGTCCAGATTCCACGGGGTGGCCCGACCGTCGCGATTGGCCAAAGTGGCGACCAGGTTTTCGCGGACCGAAAGCGTCGGAAACACCTGACGTCCCTCCGGCACCAGCGCGATGCCCAACCTGCCAATCTGATGCGGCCTGAGGCCGGATATCCTTTGTCCACGGAAGGTGATGGTCCCACCCTTCGGAGACATCAGTCCGGTGATTGTCCTGACCGTGGTGGTCTTGCCCATCCCGTTGCGCCCAAGCAGGGTGACGACTCTGCCGTCTGCAACGCTGAGTTCGATACCGAACAGCGCCTGGCTGCGGCCATAAAATGCTTCGATGTTTGCCACCTCAAGCATCGGCGTCATCTTCCGAGCCGAGATAGGCTTCGCGAACGGCGGCGTTGTTCCTGATCTCCTCGGGCAGTCCTGTGGCAATGATCTTGCCGTAGACCAGAACCGAAATACGATCTGCCAGGGCAAATACCGCGTCCATGTCATGCTCGACCAGCAGCATGGTCACACTGCCTTTCAGTTCATTCAGGAGTGAGATCACATGCGCAGTCTCGTCCGGTCCCATTCCCGCCATCGGCTCATCCAGAACCAGCATTTTCGGCTTCAAGGCAAGGGCCATCGCCAGTTCGAGCTGCCTTTGCTGCCCATGAGCCAGGGCAAAAGCAGGCGTTCCGGCGGAAGCTTGGAGACCAACGGTTTTCAGATAACCCATCGCCGGTTCGTTCAGCGACGTATCCCGCCCTGCATCGGCAAAGAAATGAAAGCTGTGGCCGGCATTCAGCTGTACCGCCATGGCGACATTCTCCAGCGCGGTAAAATCCGGAAAGATCGAGGTAATCTGAAACGACCGCACCAGTCCGAGTGCCGGCCGCTTGTCCTGTTGCAGCAAAGTGATGTCACGACCATCGAAATGGACGGTGCCTGCATCGGGTTGCAGCTGGCCGCAGATCTGCGCGACGAGAGTTGTCTTGCCGGCACCGTTCGGTCCGATGACCGCATGAATCTCTCCCGGCGCGATATCGATGCAGACGTCGTTGCTGGCCGCCAGTGCGCCGAACGACTTGTAGAGACCGTCAATCCTTAAAAGCGGCTCAGCGCTCATGGTCACCTCGCATTGCCGAGAAGGTGCCGACAAGGCCGCCGCGCGCAAACAGCACGACCAGGATCAACAGCGGGCCAAAGACGATCCGCCAGTGTTCCTTGAAAGTCGGAAAACCGGTTGCGTCGAATAAGAGGGGCAGAAAATCTTCCAGCAGAAGAAACGCGGCAGCTCCGATGACCGGCCCGATGATGGTGCCGATCCCACCCAGAATGACCATGATCATCAGATCACCGGATTTGGTCCAATGCAGATAATCCGGACTGACGTATTCGGCATGATTTGCATTAAGCGCTCCGGCCAGGCCCGCCACCGCACCAGCAATCACAAAGGCTGCCAGCTTGTAGCGGCGGACGTTGCAGCCGAGGGCACGCATGCGTGTCTCGTTCTGCCTGCAGGCTTGCAGCACCTTGCCGAAACGCGAGCGGACAAGCAGAACAAACAGCAACAGAAAGGCCAGCAGAAACGTCAGGCAGACATAGTAGAATGATGTGTCATCCGACAGGTCGACCATCGGCAGGCTGTTGCGACCATTATACATGATCACCCCGTCATCTCCGCCATAACGTTCCATTGAGACGAACAGAAAATACAGCATCTGCGCAAAAGCCAATGTGATCATGATGAAGTAGACACCGCTGGTACGCAGCGACAATGCGCCGAGAACAAAGGCCACCAGCGCCGAGATGACAATGGCCAGTAACCAGGACAGCACCGCCGCATCGGTGCCCTGGAAGCCCATTATCGAACTGCCGTCGAATACGTGGAAAGACAGAATACCGACGACGTAAGCGCCGACGCCGAAATAGGCGGCGTGGCCAAAACTGACCATGCCGCCATATCCCAGAATCAGGTTCAGGCTCATGGCAGCAAGACCGTAAATCGCAATCCGGCTTGCAGTGCCGATCAGATATTCCTCGCCCAACATCGTCAGGACCTGGGGCACCAGTATTGCTGCCAGAACCGCCGCTGTGACAAAGACCAGATTGCGTTTGTTCACCATGGTCAGTGCCTTGCAACCGAGACCGGAAACAGGCCGTTGGGTTTGACAATCAGAACGGCGGCCATGACGATATAGATAGACATGGAGGACAGTCCCGCACCAATGCCGTCGGCGGACGCTGGATCCATGAACAGCTTCAAAAGGTCTGGCAGGAAAGCGCGCCCCAGAGTGTCGACGACACCAACCAGCAGCGCGCCCACCAATGCGCCGCGAACGGAACCGATGCCGCCGATCACCACAACCACAAATGCCAGGATGAGCTGCTGTTCCCCCATACCGACTTCAACCGATATCAATGGACCGGCCATGGCGCCGGCAAAACCGGCAAACACCGCTCCAAGACCAAACAACAACGTAAACATCAAGGCGATGTCGACACCCAGGACCGCGACCATATCGCGGTTGGTCGAACCCGCTCGGATCAACATTCCGGCGCGTGTTCTGGTGATGATCAAGAAGAGGATCAGCGCCACCAATACGCCCATGGCAATGATCGCCAAGCGATACAGCGGATACTGAACGCCGGGGAAGATTTCCACCGAACCATTCAACGCATCCGGTACATTGAGAAACAACGGCGTGCGCCCGAACAGTATTGTCATCAACTCGTTGGCGAACAGGATCAGTCCGAATGTCGCCAGCACTTGATCCAGGTGATCGCGGTCATAAAGCCGCCGGATGATCACGAATTCGATTGCCATGCCGACAATTCCGGAAACGACCAATGCGATGACGATGCCAAGAGCAAACGAACCCGTCCATTCGGTGGCAACCGCGGCTGCATAAGCGCCGATCATGAACAGCGAGCCATGGGCGAGGTTGATGACACCCATGATGCCGAAGATCAGCGTCAGGCCGGCGGCTATCAAGAACAGAAAGACGCCGAACTGGATGCCGTTCAGCAATTGTTCGAGGAATAGATACATGCGGGGCGTGCGCGGTCCTTGTTGAAGCCAAAAAAATGCAGAGGTGCCAAACCGTCACCCCTGCACGTTTTCTTGGTTCGCAGTCTGGTTGTGATTACTTCAGCGGGCAAGCGTCAGCGTAAGCGTCTTTGTGGTTGGGGGAAACGACTTTGACGATCTTGTTGACGATATTGCCGTTCGCGTCCTTCTCGACCACCTGACCCAGCCAGTTGTTGATCGGATGGTTGTTGTTCGCCAGTTTGAATTCACCGCGCACCGAGGCAAAATCGGCTTTCTTCAAGGCGGCGCGGAAGTCATCCTTCGCCTCCAGAACCTTGCCACCGGTGGCTTTCAGGGCGCTGGCAATCAATTTGGCGGTGTCGTAACCCTGTGACGCATAGACTGTCGGCGTGCGGCCATAGGTTTTCTTGAAGCCCTCGACGAAGGTCTTGTTGGCCGCATTGTCCTGAGCCAGGTTCCAGTGCGCCGTACTGCGGACACCGATCGCAGCGTCCTTGACGGCTCCCATGATCTTTTCATCCATCGAGGCGGTCGAGACGACCAGCGGATAAGTGTCCTTCAGGCCGGCCTGCGAGTACTGCTTAAGGAAGTTGATGCCCATGCCCCCCGGAAGGAAGTGGAACACCATGTCTGGTTTGGCATCGCGGATCTTCGCGATTTCGGCTGCATAGTCGGTCTGACCGAGCTTGGTATAGGTTTCGCCGGCAATTTTGCCCTTGAAGTAACGCTTGAAGCCGGCAAGCGAGTCCTTTCCGGCCTGATAGTTCGGGGCCAGGATATAGGCGTTCTTGTAACCAAGTTCATTGGCATAGACGCCGGCGCTTTCATGCAGGCTGTCATTTTGCCAGGACGCGACGAAATAGTCCTGATTGCAGCCCTTGCCGGCAAAGATCGACGGCGCTGAATTCGGCGAAACGTAAAAAACTCCGGCTTTCATCGTCAGCGGCACGACCACCGGCGTGATGTTGGAGAAAATGACACCGGTCATGATCTCAACCTTGTCTCTCTTTAGAAACTTGTCGGCGATCTGCTTGCCGTTTCCGGGTTTGCGCCCGTCGTCCTCAACCAGGACTTCGACTTCCGCACCGCCGAGTTTACCGCCTTCCTCTGCAACAGCCAGAAGGAATCCATCGCGGACATCTTCACCGAGATATCCGGCGCCGGTCGACAATGTGGTGATCATGCCGATTTTTACCGGCTCGGCCATGACTGCCGACGCAATGCCGCTCATAGCCAACGCCATTGATGTCGCGATTACAATGTTTGCTGTTTTCATAAGTACGCTCCCAGATAGACTTCAGATATTAGAAATGTTGTCGAAAAAGCTCAAATTGAAACCCAGCCCGCCGGAGGCTCCTTGCCCGGATGAACTGTTCCGCAGCCCTTGCAGGTGCGATGTTCGATACTGCCGTAGAATGCGGTGTAGAGAGGCGGCAGATCCTTGACGATGTCGTTCAGTTTCACCTCGACGCGATGAACCAGATCTCCGCATTCAAAACAGAACCATTCAAATCCGTCCAAGTCGCTTTCACCGCGGTTTCCCTCAACCACGAGACCCACCGACCCGGGTACGGGACGCTGCGGTGAATGGCGAGCATGCGGCGGCAACAGGAATACTTCCCCCTCGCGAATCGTCACGTCGTAAACTTTGCCGGCCTCGGCGATCTTGAGAACCATGTCACCTTTCAACTGGTAGAAGAATTCCTCCACCGGATCGTCATGGAAATCGACGCGGGTGTTCGGGCCGCCGACGATCATCACGATCATCCCTGTTTTTTCATCAAAAAGCTGCTTGTTGCTGACCGGCGGCTTGAGCTGATCCTTATTGCGCTCAATCCAGTCGGCAAAGTTGAATGGCTTGAAATTCGGATGGGCAGGCATCGGCATATTCCTTTTTCAGATCTCCGCCAGTAGTGCGTTCTTTCAGTAACTGGCGGGTACACTAACAATTTTCCGGTTGTTCAGTCGCGCGCCGCCTCGATGATTTTTTCAGCCAGAAGCCCGGGATTTGTGAAACAGACCTCATGACCTCCAGGCATCTGCACCAACCGGCACAGCCCTAGTCGAGCCGGAAATCGTGGTACCCAGGCAAAATCACCCGGCGGCATAGCAATATCCTCGGTGCAATTGATGTATGATCTTGGGATTTGCAGATCGTAAAACGTCTTCAGTTCCAGCCTG
Organism: Hyphomicrobiales bacterium; assembly: GCA_021775495.1. GTDB lineage: Bacteria > Pseudomonadota > Alphaproteobacteria > Rhizobiales > Rhizobiaceae > JAJFHT01. The sequence continues at coordinate 5,950 of JAJFHT010000023.1, forward strand.
TCCGTCAATGTCTTCAGTGGGTGCGGCGTGGTCATTTCGTAGGATTTTTGTGCCAGTTCGAGAGATGCATCATTCATGAATGCTTCCCTCCAGACCGGGAATGGCAGCTTGACCGCACCGGGACCATAAGCGCCAGACGCCACGATGCCGTCCATCATGTCTTTGTAAGGTGGTGGGCTGACGCTTTCGACCGATTCCCCGTCCATCAGTACAAAGGCGTTCCAGTAGACCAGCCGGCGAATGCGGTCCGGCATCGCCTCGGCCAGCTTGGAAATGATCGAACCACCATAGGAATGGCCGAGCAGGACAAAGTCCGACAACTCGTTCTGGTTGAGATAGTCGACGGCCGACTGAACCGCCTCCGCATGACCGATCATGCGATCAACATCACCAGGTCCGTTTCCGGCAAGCGTCGGCGTGTGCACTTCATGTCCTGCGGCGCGAAGCGGGTCTGCAACCTCCTGCCAAAGCGTCCCATCATGCCATGCACCGTGAACCAGCACGATCTTCATGTCATCGTCCTCCCAGATATTCACCTGGCGATCTAGAGGTCCATCTGATATTTCAATCAAATTGAAAATTTCGAAACAGGTATTCCAAAACGATATAGCGAACCGATGAACAAAAGAAACCGGCACGTTAAAATCATCGAACGGGTCTCCACCCGGCTCAAACTCAAGCAGCTTCGAATGCTCGTCGCCATCGCGGAGCATGGCAGCATCCTCCACGCTGCGGATGAACTCAACATATCGCAGCCGGCGGCAACCAAATTGCTCAAGGACCTGGAAACGGATTTTGCGGTGACGCTGTTCGACCGAACCAATCGCGGCGTTATCGCCACCGAATTCGGAGAGGCGCTGGTGCGCCACGGCAAACTCATTCTTGCGCAGATATCACACGCTGCCCAGGAACTGGATGATCTGAATGACGGGCTTGGTGGCAGGGTTGTGGTCGGCACGCTCCTGACCGCGTCGGCCCGGCTGCTTCCGAAGACCATCGAGAACGTCCACAGGTCACGACCCAATGTCAGCATCGTCGTCAGGGACGGAACAAACGATTTTCTGATGCCATTGCTGCATACCGGCGATCTCGACATGGTGGTCGGCCGCTTGCCGGAATATCGCCATCGCGAGGATCTGGTGCAGGAAACGCTCTACCAGGAGCAATTGGTCATTGTCTGCGGAAATGATCATCCACTGGCGCAATCGGACAAGGTCGATCTTGGAGACCTGGCCGATCAAAACTGGATTCTTCCGCCGGTTCAAACGACGCTGAGACGTCAAATCGACAAGGAGTTCTTCGACAAGGGTTTTCCGCCCCCCTCAAACGCCGTGGAGTCCATCTCGTTTCTGACCAACCGGGCGCTTCTGTCTTCAACCGACATGCTGTGCGTTCTGCCTTATCACGTCGTCGAAAGTGAAATCTCACTGGGCATACTGGCGGTCGTCCCGTGCGAGATGAGCATCTCAATCGGTCCCGTCGGGGTTTCCTACCGCAATCTCGACTCTCTTTCGCCCGCGGCGCTGGAATTTCTGCGGGAGCTGCGGGCGAGTGCGGGCGGACTGGCGGAAAAACACAATTGAGTGCGCCAAACGCAACGATCTGAACTACAAAAATCACATATCAAATTAGTTTTGTTATTGCCTTTTCATATAGCAAATTTCGGTATTTCGAATTGTGCTGACGACTTGGAGAAGCGCAACATCAGATGTGTCTGGACGGACCGGCACCTTGGTGGAACGGTCACTAACTGAGCAATATCGAAAGCCAAGGCAAATTTGTGCGCAAAAGTTCGACCAAATCCGGCAGCCGTCCGTCATCTTCCGATATCGATATGCCCGTGCATCGCCGCGAAGACGACAGGCAGATCACCGGCAAGGGTCGTTTCACGGCTGACATCGAACTCGAAAACGCCCTGCATGTTTCATTTGTCCGCAGCCCGGTGGCATCCGGCAGGATCACGACCTGCAATCTCGATGAAGCAACCCGTCACGCCGGTGTATCGGCGGCATTTTGCGGCCGGCATGTGGCCCATCTCGGCGATCTTGCGGTCAACCCGGTGCTTGGTCCGGTGAAAACTGTCGAGTTCCCTGTCCTGGCACATGACCGCGTATCTGCGGTTGGCCAGCCCGTCGCGGCCGTTT
>JAJFHT010000221.1 GCA_021775495.1 Hyphomicrobiales bacterium
TTGCGTTTGTGAAACGGGGTTGGAACGATTGAAGGAAATCACGCGTCCGGGTATCACAGAAAACGAATTGTGGGCGACGTTTGGCGCCATCAATGCGTCGCTCGGCGGCGACTATGTCGAAACCCGCTTGCTGGTCGCAGGCCCCCGAACCAATCCCTGGTACAGTGAAGCCAGTGACCGCCCTGTTCAAGTTGGTGAGCTCGTAGCCTTTGATACCGATATGATCGGCCCGTTCGGTTACAGTACCGACATCTCGCGGACTTGGCTTTGCACAGATGCCGCCCCCACAGACGAGCAGAAGACAGTCTACCAGCTCGCATACGAGCAAGTTCATCACAACATGGCGCTGCTCAAAGCAGGACTTGGATTTCGCGAGCTGGCTGAAAAGTCCTGGCGAATTCCGGCACGTTACGAGGAGTTTGAAGTCGGTGTCGTCGTGCACGGGATAGGCATGTGCAACGAGTATCCGCAGGTTGCACCGCTCAAATGGTTCGAGCAAACCGGTTACGATGGTCAGTTCGAGCCGAACATGACGGTTTCAGTGGAAAGCTACATCGGTGAAAGAGGCGCAAAGGAAGGCGTGAAGCTTGAGGAAATGGTTCGGATCACCGAAACCGGCTGCGAGCTCGTCGCACGCTTTCCGTTCGAGGAAAATCTCTTGAATTGAAATTGCGCGTTACCGGCCAAACAAGCGCAGTAACGCTTGAGCCATACCGGATGATCACATTCAGGAACTGCCCCAGTTAGGACGGCCAAAACAGTTGTCCGCTAGAGCGTGACGTCCTAAATGTGCAGCTCTATTCAGCCGGCCTGTACAGTTTGTCGAATGTCTTTGAGCTCATCGCGTATCCGTCTTCTTCATCAACGTCGTTGAAGACAAGCATGTCACCCGCCTCGTATTGGGTCTCCCCTTCCTTTGTAGGCATCTTCCCAGCCGCGCCGGCCCGCCGCGCCCAGATCGGCGCGGACTTCACGTAGACTCCAGGGCTGACGTTCCGATAGCTGTGTTCAAAAGACCCCCGTGCCACCGTGTAGACATCCCCGTCATTGTTGACGAGCCAGTCTCCCGTCGACGCGGTCTGGATGCCGCCCCACTTGCAGTAGGTGAAACTCTCTATCTCCAAATCCAGTTGCACCGCCGTTACCGGCGTGTTGTCTTGTCTCAAGTATTTTCGAAGATCGCTCATGCGGTAACTTCATCCCAGCAGTGACATTTGGTCAAGCCAGGTCGAACGCTGCCGGGAAGTGTTTCTGCGCGACTTTCGAATGCGCGTCGACATCAGCAAGTTCCTTCAAAAGCGCCATGTTAGCGGGCTCATCCATTTCGGTGAGGGTTTTGAGCGTCCTGTCTGTAACCCCGGGTTTGAGCCCGTCGATGTCATCTCGCAGAAAGGAAAGGTCGTAACGCGCGTAGGTGAACTGCGGAATCCGTCCGATCCGATCGTCAATCAGCGTTCCCATGTCCCCATCAATGTCGCGATGGGTGTCGCCCGTGGACATCCATTGCGCCATGGTCTCCACCAGAGCCGCTGAATCGTCCATCAGCGAGAGAAGTGATTGCATGGCACCCTTCGCGGTGATCCACGTCGGTTCCTTGCCAGGATTGCCTCGGCCGGTGCCGACGGAGATCACCAGCAATTCATCCGCTCCGGTCTCCCAGCCGATGCGGTATCCATCGAGCGTCGCATACATGAATGCCTGAAGCGTCGGATTGTTGAACGGACTGACGCCACCATCGACGAATTCACCACGTATCGGCTTGCCGCCTCTTTTGCGGCTGATGGTTATTTTCTCGGGTTTGAAATAGCTTGGCGCCGCCGTCGACGCACGCACCACCTGCCAAAGGGGGAAATCCTCGTTCGAGATCCAGTCGTCGCCCGCGGCAGCACGAAAATACTTGCCCTTTGGATTGTTGCCCAACGGCCATGGGCTGCCGGTATCCATGCGCTTGGTCATCACCAGCAATCCGGTCTGCAGGGTGGGACTGCCAAGGGTCAAATCGCTGCCCAGAATGGACTGGAGGTGTTTTGAGAGCTTTTCATGATTGTAGCGCGCCCGTAAAATGCCTTTGCGCCACAGGCTCTTGTGAAAGACATCCCTGCCAAGCTGTATGTATAGATCGGTCAGTTCCTGAACCGACATGCCAAGTGCCAGCCCCGCCGCGATGATCGATCCGGTCGAAGTGCCCGCAATCAGATCAAAATAATGGGCGAGACGGAACTGTTCATCGCCGTCATGTCGCTCCCTGAGCAGGTTCTCGACCCGTTGCAGGTAACCAAGGGTGACGATACCCCGAAGACCACCGCCATCGAGTGACAGAATTCTCTTGGGGCCGCTCGTGGTAAAATGCTGATCTCGGGTGAGCTTTCGGTAAGGCATATCGGCCCCTCTGATTGATATTCGGGTTATACAGATTCTTCCTGCAGCCCCGGGCTTGAAACTTAACAATTCCTTATCGCATTTTGGAACAACACGCTGTTCCATCCCGCCTTAATCCGCCGAATTGTCCAATATTGGCACAGAAATCAGCAGATCGCGGCTGGCATGACGTTTGCAATTCATTCACCAAACAGATGAGGTGTAGGATGGTTACCTGGCGCGGCAAATCTGCAAACGACTTGAGTCATTCCGAGCTTCACTATGCCTTGCAGGATGCGG
>JAJFHT010000222.1 GCA_021775495.1 Hyphomicrobiales bacterium
ATCTCAGCCTCCAATTAAAGTATTAGCGTACCATTATACCTTTTACAAGCTGATCGGAAAACCCGCCGGCGGCGACGACCAGGAGTCCGTCACCGAAACTTCGCGTTGAGTGAAGGGGCAGGTCTGCTAAAAGGAGATTACTCCGGCGACCGGCCGGTGAATTCGATTTGCCCGCCGGGCAACAGATAGAGGATCAGGGCTTTTCCCCCGCTGACGGTCGGAAAATGCCCGGAACCCGGTGGATTGACACACCAGCCGGCGCCATTGCCATCGAAGGTGGCGTCCTTGTCCTGCGGCATGATCATGCAGATTTCACCGGTCGGATGCACGTGATGCGGGCCGGCCAAATTGTCGATCTCGACCACATCAATCGACAGATCTCCGGTTGACGATGACGGTTCGATGATGCGGCCGAAACGGCGGCCTTCCTGACCCTGAGCGCACATCCAACCCTCGGAAATGGCTTTGTGGCAGGCCGCCTCGATTTCTCCAAAAAACGCTCCGTCCGGCGGGAACTGCTGACTGAGCTGTTGTTCGAGCGCCTTGTCGATAGTCACGCCGGCAACGGCCTCGGTCAACGGCCGCAACTGCTCTTGAAACGTCTCCATTTCCTTTTCCCTCACCTCTTTAGCCTGTTCGGGGAGGCAGGCCCCGAACGTCATCCGACCACTGTTTTCAGGTCCACAGCGCCCTTGCGGCGCGCAATCTGTTTCAGCATTGTCGCGATGGTGATTGATCCGAGCGTCGCTTTGGCCGTGTCATCGATCTCGAAGAGAATCCGTCCGAGCGCCCATTCGGCCGCCGTACTGTCGGCGTTTTTCTCCAGTTCGCGATCGCTCATTGTTGCGTCTTCAAACAGCATGATGACGTCAAGCAGAGTGGTGCGCCTGGCATTGCCGCTGAAACTGTAGCCGCCGCCGACGCCACGGATGGACCGAACCAGACCGGCCCTGCCCAAAGTGTGCATCACCTTGGCCAGATGATGGGCCGAAACACCGTATTTTTCACCGATCTCCGAAACCGATATCTGTCGCTCTGGCTCCGAGGCCAGTTCGATGAGGGCAAAAATCGCCAGCCGGCTTGATATCTGCAGCTTCATGAAAACCTTCTCTTCGTGCGCTTGCCGTCCAGCATCGGTTTCTATTCGTCCAGGTCCATTTCCAGTTGGAGATAGGGACCGGCCACCATTCCCTCGCTCCGAAAAAACGCCATATGCAGCTGATTGTGCCTGGCGACCATCGTCCGCATGGTCTTGATGCCTATGTTCTTGAACTCCGTCGACATCGCCTCGAATAGTCTTTCTCCAATTCCCTGCAACCGGGTTCCAGGTTCAACCGAAAATGCGAACACCCAGCCACACGGCTCTGAACCGAATTCCCAGGCGCGTATTTCACCGACGATGTACCCCAGCAGCGGAAATTCAGCCGCGTCGCCGGCATCTTCCGCAACCAGAAAAAACCGTTCCCCGACCCGCCGTTCCGCATAGCGGTCATAGATATCGCGCCAGTAATCCGGTTTGGCTATCTGCGTGACCCGCTCATCCAGGGCTACCACCTGCGGGAGGTCGGCTTCACGCACGCGTCGGATGTCGATCTGCAAAACCGATGCTGTGCCAGACGCGTCCTTGTGTGTGTCCATGCTCACTCTTTGCTTTCAGACGCAGTTTCGCCGGATGCCGCCCGTTATTGCGAATCCTTTCGAATTGACGCTTGTAAATTAGAGCGTTGTGGCCGGCCATACAAGCTCTCCAGGTGATCCGACACCATCAGGTCAGCACAGAAAAACAAACCTGCCCCCTATACCATAACATTTAAATAGGTATAATGGTACTGTAATAGGTCTTTAATGTTGCAACGACGAAAGGACATTGTCCATGAAGCGGATCGTCGGCTTGTCGATCAACGGGAAACGGTGTGAAGACGCGATAGAGGACAACCTCCTGCTCGTGGATTTCCTCCGTGATATGAAGCATTTGACCGGCACGAAAAAGGGATGCGACGGCGGCGAGTGTGGCGCCTGCACGGTACTCGTCGATGGACGGCCACGATTGTCCTGCATCACCCTTGCAACGGTTTGCGACGGCACGGAAATTGAAACCATAGAGGGCCAGGCGACCGCCGGAAGGCTGTCGGCAGTGCAACGCGCTTTTCACGAACATCTCGGCACCCAGTGCGGATTTTGTACACCTGGCATGATCATGGCGGCAGAAAACCTGCTGCGTGAAACACCGGATCCGGACGTTGACGAGATAAAGGCGGCGTTGGCCGGAAACATTTGCCGCTGCACCGGTTATGTTAAGATCATCCGGTCCGTTCAGGCCGCAGCGCAGGCGCTGTCATGAATGCGCCGGCGCAAAGCACCAAGGCCGGTCAGCCGACACCCCTGATTGACGGGATCGAAAAGGTCACCGGCAAGGCCCTTTACACGGCGGATCTCGAAACCGCCGATTGCCTGACCGGGCGCATCTTTCGCAGTCCAGTCAGCCACGCCCGAATCATTCGGATAGATACCTCGAAAGCCGAGGCGCTCGACGGTGTCGCGGCGGTGGTCACCGGAGCCGATTGCCCGCACACATTCGGGGTCATCCCGATTGCGATGAACGAATACCCGATGGCGCGCGACAAGGTGCGTTATCGCGGCGAACCATTGGCGGCAGTGGCGGCAAAGGATGCCAGCACCGCCGAGCGGGCACTGGAACTGATCGAGATCGAATTCGAGGAACTGGCACCCTGTTATACCTTCAAGGAAGCGCGCGCGCCCGATGCTGAATTGTTGCACGACGACAAACCCGGCAATATCGAGCGGGAAGTGCATCACGAATTCGGCGACACGGCGGACGGCTTTGCCAGCGCGGACCTGGTGCGGGCGGAAACATTCAACTGCGCCGAAGTCAATCACGCACAAATGGAACCGCATGCCGCACTTGCCGACTATGATGGCGAGCGCGGTCGGATGACTTTTCACTCCGTCTCGCAGGTACCGTTTT
>JAJFHT010000223.1 GCA_021775495.1 Hyphomicrobiales bacterium
CCAGTCGGACTCAAGCTTCCCCGCAGCTATAATTTCGCCCGCAGTTCCGCCCGCTCCGACGACCAATATACGAACATCTTTTTGACCTTCGAGCGATGCGGATAAAATACATGCTGTCAGTTCGTGGCAAGCATCGTAACCAGCGAGAGCTATCCTTGCTTGCTGCCCATATTCACTAGCGCGGGAAGCATCGAATTTTGAGTGTGAGTTTTCGGTCATACGATTATGCTCAGACTGTTGTGGAAGAACTCCGAAGCTCTGCTAAACTGAATTTATTGGTTACTCGCACATAGCAGTCATTCGAACACAGTGCCACATAGGTGAATATGGGTTCCGTCCTGCTGTTCGCTGCACTGCAAACGGGCGTCTGGTAAGGGCACATTTTCTCCGGTCAACTCATGTCCGGTATACAGCCAGCAGCGATCATAGTCTTGTCGCGCTGTGAACGCCTGCTGTGGGCCGAAAGCACATTGACCCGATGCCTGGGTTACAGCCAGATTCGGTCGCAACGCTCCCTCACTCAAATTCCAATACACAAAGCTTCGCCGTCTGTTATACCATCGTGCATGTTGCGCGCCCTTGCCGTTCTTCTGTTGACCGCTGCCCCGGCGCTCGCCTGGGAGACCAGGTCGGGCCGTGTCTGTGAACTGGTCCACGACGGTGAGACCGCTTTCGTGCGTGTCACCTACGATCCGGCGATCCCGGAATACTCCATCGCGATCACGCCGGAACTCCCATGGTTGAACAGCCCGGTCTTCGCGATGCGCTTCGACGGGCCGCGCAGCAACATAATTTCGACGGACCGGCACGTGATCTCGGGTGGCGGCGCAACCCTGACGGTCACCGATAGCGGCTTCGGCAATGTACTAAACGGGCTCGAGTTCAACCACACTGCCACCGCACTGCTCGGCGACCGGGCCATTGCTGTGCCACTCGACGGCGCGGGCCCGGCTGTGCGCGACTTTCGCGCCTGCGCGTCCGGTCTGAGCGCTTGAGGACAACACAAGTGGTGGGTGGATGTACTCAAGGCTAATCGGCTGAAAGCCAAGCGGAGCGCGGCTCGAATGGCCGCCGAACGCAGACGCGCCGCGATCCAGGCGCGCCGGAATAAGCTGGCGAATTAGAAGCCATGCAAGGCGCCCGAAGCCGCTGCTGGGGGATGTTCCATCCAGTGGCGGCATCGGGCGTCGATTGTGAATATCTGTGGCGGATAATGAAATGATCGTGCGTTAAGTCCGACAACGGACATTCCATAATTGACCTGACTCCAGGGGGGCATTCACGCTTTTGACCCGTCACTGCTGCTTGCAAATGATTATACACCGGCAAGAATGAGCCACTTTGACAGTTGTCCGATTTGTTGCGAATGCCGGCCTCGGGGACGCCGACTCCCGGGTTTGAAAACACCGAGTGCTATGCGTCCAAGTTGCGCATTGTTGGTTTCGATCGTTGGATCAAGTTTTTGGCAATCTAGCGAGTTGAGCACCAGGGCGCTGGGAACGATTGCAAATTCGGTTTAGCCTCTGCTTGTTCAGGGAGGGGTATCCTGCACAATTGCGATTTCATATGCTGCCCGGAGGTTCGCCAGAATTGACGTATTCCGGTCGTTTCTCCCATGTGGTTTCGCGCGCAAAACGCCTCTTTGATTGGTATGCTCTCGAAGGGACAGAATGGAACACGCAGGAAGAGCGAGAAGCGGTCATCTTCTTTGCGATAGTCGCACCGATAGCTGCAGCCTCGCTGTCGGGCTGGGCCATATTCTATCTCGCATATGACGCAGCGACATACTGGCCCGCCGCGGCCGCTTGCGCAATTTCCAACTCAGGACTTCTCTTGCCATTCGTCGCAAGGCGAAGCCGGTTTGCGGCAGAGATCTCTCTTTCCCTGATTATTTGCGTTCTCTTTTCGGCGATGGTCTACATGTTTGGTGCAGATTCCGGGTTGAATCTCGGTTTGCTGGTCGCTTCTCTTCTTCTTGTACTGGAATGCGGGACGAAACGGCTTGTCATTCTGGCGATCTGTTTATCACCGATGCTGTTTCTGTTCGGTGCGCTCCCAATCTGGTTCCGGGAGCCGGGCTTGTTCACAAACGCCAGTCCTGAACTGTTGAATCTGATTTATATGAGCAACGTTGGAAATCTGATCGCCATCGTGCTGATTTGCATACTCATTATCCTTCGGCGTGCCGAACGGGCTGAAGATGCATTGGTGAAGGAATTTGGTCGGTCAGAGACGCTGCTGGCGAATCTTCTGCCAGCAGAGATCGCGGCGCGCCTGAAGCGTTCGCCCGGTGAAGTCATCGCTGATGAGATCCCGGCTGTTACGATTCTCTTTGCAGACATCGTTGGGTTTACTCCTCGCGCCGCCACCATGAGGCCCGAGGCATTGGTTAGCTTTCTCAACCGCATCTTTTCCACATTTGACGAACTGACAACCAAACACGGGCTGGAGAAGATCAAGACCATAGGTGATGCCTACATGGTGGCGGGTGGAATGCCTGTCACGCGCTCTGATCACGCTCATGCAGTTGCTGATATGGCACTCGACATGCTCGCTGCCACCGACAAATTGAGCACGGAATTGGGGGACGAAATAGAGCTTCGGATCGGTTTGCACACGGGCCCTGTAGTAGCCGGTGTTATCGGCAGCAATAAGGTATTTTATGATGTTTGGGGCGATACGGTGAACACTTCCGCTCGCCTGGAAAGCCATGGCGCATCGGGCCGCATTCAGGTCACGGCCGCCACCCGTGATGCACTGGGATCAGAATTCGAGTTCGATCAGCGTGGAAGTATCGAAATCAAAGGCGTTGGCCTAACCGAAACATTTTGGTTGACGGATCGGAAGGCTCCTTAATCTGCCGCTCGCTTGAAAGAATTTGCAACAAAATGACCTGCCGCGAAGGTTATAGTCGGTTTCAGTTGAAAGCAGCCATTGTTGCAACCGCAGCGGACGGCTGGATTGTCTGAGGTTTGTGGCTTTTGGATGCTTGCCATCCAGCGGCGATAAAGCTGACGAGGAGGATGTCTCATTCCGCAGCGGCATTGGGCTCGTTTGCGAATGCCTGCTTTGAACTTGGTCTGTCGCAGACCATTGCCGCATTGACGGCAGTTATGCGGGTCGAGGGGGCAATGAAGTGATCGCGTGTTGTACCCGATAGCAGACATACAATGATCGCCGCCAACGGAACAGGTTATCAAAAGAGATGTTTGCACTTTTGTCCCAAAACCGATGGCGTTTCCGTGGAAAGTTTTCAAGGCAGCCAGATAAATTGGCACTTCCGCAAGTGAGATTCTGGTCAGAGTTAATGCTCCTGTAACCGGCTACAGATATTGTTGAATTTCAGCGGCTTGGGGTTCGGTGATTCTCAACAGCATGACGCAATGCCGCTGCGTTGGTGTTGACCTGCCTCGCTTTGTTTGCTGCTGGTCCGGGCGCTCTCGATTGTCACTGAAACATCGTTCAAACACGAACGCAGAAATACCTAACGTAGTGCAATTTAGGTGAGGAAATATTCACATGACCGAAGCAGATATCCAGAACGATGCCAAAGGCCACGAGGTTATCTCATTCCTGGTCAATGAGCATGAATTCTGCGTCAATATACAAAATATTCGAGAAATCCGCGGTTGGATTCCCGTAACACCGCTGCCGCATTCGCCGGACTACATCCTTGGTGTGATAAACTTACGTGGAGTTATCGTGCCCATCATCGATTTGTCGGCGCGGCTCGGTATGGCCGCCAGCGATCCCGGCAAGAGCCATGTGATCATGGTCACTCAGATGGGAGAAAATACATACGGCATTCTGGTGAACATGGTTTTGGACATCGTCCAGATTTCAAGCGAACAACTTCGCGATGTCCCTGAAGTCAACTCCTCGGTGGTCAAGAATTCATTCAAGAATGTAATTGCCATGGAGGATCGCATCGTTTCGGAAATCATTTTTGAATCGATCGTTCCGGAAAACGAAGCCGAAGCTGCCTGACCCATGCTCCGACCCGTCGCCATTGCCGTATAATCACACGGAGAAAATGAACGGGATGCGAGACGGGACATGTTAATCCGATGTTCAACCCGTCAAGGTGATAGTTGCTTTATCGCAAAGGATACGTTTTTGCGGTTTGAATTGATCGGCCGGCTCTTTCGCGGTGTTCAATGAGATAAAACGGCAAAATACGCTGCCAATCGGTCCGGATCTCAATTGAATCCCTTGCTGTATCTCTGCCATTGGCACGTTTTTCAGATCACAGTAGTGACGGAAATCGAACAGCTTTGTACCGACCCAATATCAGCTTTTGATTAGGTGGTTGGCTCCCCAATCCTGATCAAACTTCTGCTCTTGAAAACAATCATCAGAATTAACCCGAACCGGCGCGGCGCTTCATCGCGGCTGGCATCATGGCGTGCAACATTGGGATGGGCTATGGTCCCGCCGGATTTGTGAGAGAAGGGCTGCCAATGGCCGAACAGCGCGCCAGGGTCAACGAAGAAATGGCCACTTCCTACGGGTTTCAATCCGTGGAAGCCGGTGAAAAACAGCAGAAGGTCGATGAGGTGTTTCACCGCGTCGCCAAGCGCTACGACATCATGAACGATCTGATGTCAGGCGGGCTGCATCGGTTGTGGAAGGATGCAATGGTCGCCTGGTTGGCGCCGTCGAAGCGGCCCGGCTGGGCGGTTCTGGACGTTGCCGGCGGGACGGGCGACATCGCATTTCGTATTATTGAGGCGTCGAACCGCAACGCCCATGCCACGGTGCTCGACATCAACGGGTCGATGCTGACGGTTGGCCGCGAGCGGGCCGTCAAACGCGGGCTGGAGGCTCACACCGATTTTATCGAAGCCAATGCAGAGGTGCTGCCATTCGCCGACGCCAGCTTTGACGCCTATACGATCGCCTTCGGTATCCGCAATGTACCGGATATCGAGGCGGCGCTGAGTGAAGCGTACCGGGTGCTGAAACCCGGCGGCCGGTTCCTGTGCCT
>JAJFHT010000224.1 GCA_021775495.1 Hyphomicrobiales bacterium
CGCGACGGCATATTTGGCCCCGACGTAATCGGCGACCGCCGCTTCAAACGTCTCGACCATGGGCCCCTGTGTCAGAAGCCCTCCGGTCAGAATGTCAACGACAGCCTGAACGTCTTCTTCATCAATGTGATGTCTGCCGTATGGTATCATAGATTTGCCAATTCCCTGGTCAGGACGGAGTGCTCTTGCTTTTTGAGTATCTGCAGATGTTCTTTGACGCCGCCGAGAGGCCTTCCGAGCAGAGCGCGGGTCTTTGCATTTGAAAGGCTCATATCATGGGGGCGCCTGACCAGGCCTTTGGCATCGGCCAATCTGCCAGGTTCAATGAGGTCGGGATCGAGATCAAATATTTCCGCGATCGATCTGCCAAAATCGAGCTTTGTAACCGCATCATCGCCGGCGACATTGAAGATACCGGTGCCGCGCTTCGCGACAACCTCGTGCACCGACCTTGCAAGTTCCGTTGCCAACATCGGAGTTATGGAAACATCATTAAACAATCTGACTTTTTTCCCGGTTCGAAGAGAGGAAATGATCCAATCACTGAATGAAGGCCGGTAGGAAGGGCCCCATCCATAAAAATTCGTGCGAATGATCAGCGCATCCGGACACCTTTCCAAGGCTACTTTCTCAGCATCTGCCTTGGTTCGCGCATAGACGTTCACCGGCTCGATTTCCAGCTCTTCAGTGTAGCCATGGCGGGTTCCGCTGAACAGATGATCGGTCGAGATATGGACCAGCCTGGTATCGGTTTTTTGGCAGGCCTCGGCAATCGCAGCCGTCATATCGACATTGACTGACTCTGCCGTTTGAGGATCCGCCTCACAGGCCTCGACACTTGTCATTCCCACGGCATGCACCACCAGTTCCAGATCGAGCGCTTCAATGGCCTCGGTCAACTTGCCGGCGTCATTCATCGGCAGGTCCAAACCGTTGGTACCGGGTGGAACCCCCCGGCGTTGGTGCAGGCCAAGTGTCACATTGAATCGATCTTTGACAGCCTGCCCCCAATTCAATCCAAGCAGCCCGGTTCCCCCGGTTATCAGAATACCGCGATGCGAATTCATAGGCTCAACCCATGCCACTCAGCCATTGCCGGGGCCATGCCGATTCCGATCTGCCCGTCGACGGGTCATCATGCTCGCCCATGATCAGGATCGTCGACTTGGCAAGCATTTCAATCTTTTCCAACTCAATATCTGCTTGAAGAAAAAGGCCCGGCGTCCGACAGCGATACACGTTCCCAGCGTGGCAATCCATCCGCATCTGCAATGAGTGTCTGTCTCACAGCCGGCGGTCGCAAATACAATGACCAGCCGCGACCCGAATCATCTGGCTGGGGCGGCAGGATTCGAACCTGCGCATGGCGATACCAAAAACCGCTGCCTTACCACTTGGCTACGCCCCAGCAACCGGGCACGAGATCCCGGTCGAAGGCGCTTATAGCGCCGGCTCTTGCGATGCGCAACGGGGCTTCGCTGCCATCGCCTTCCGTGCTAAGTCGCCCGGTTATGAAGCTAGATTTCGATATGGAATTCAAGGCCGCCCACGGAGCCCCCGTTGATGTCGCCCCCGGCGTGCAAAGACTGACGGTCAACAATCCCGGGCCGTTCACCTTCAAAGGCACCAATAGTTATCTGATTGGCACCGATTCGCTGGCGCTGATCGATCCCGGCCCGGACGACGACGCTCATTTCGCCGCACTGATGCATGCGATCGGCGGGCGGCCGCTGACTCATATTTTCGTCAGCCACACACACCGCGATCATTCGCCGCTGACCGGACGAATGAAACAGGCGACGGGAGCATTGGTGCTCGCCGAGGGACCGCACCGGCCGGCACGTGATCTTCGCATCGGCGAAATCAATCCGCTCGATGCAAGCGCCGACATGGAATTTCAGCCGGATGTTCTGCTTGCCGATCAGGACGTCACACAGGGTGACGGCTGGTCGCTGCGCACGCTCCACACGCCTGGCCACACGGCAAATCACAGCGTTTTTGCGCTCGAAGGCACGGGGATCCTGTTTTCGGCCGACCATGTCATGGCCTGGGCGACTTCGATCGTGGCACCACCCGATGGAGCCATGACGGACTATATGGCATCGCTGGACAGTCTGCTTGAACGTGACGACCGGGTTTTCCTGCCGGGCCATGGCGGACCGGTCAGATCGCCGCGCAAATTCATGCGGGGGCTGAAAACCCATCGCAGGATGCGAGAACGTGCCATTATCGAGCGGCTGCGCAAGGGCGACCGAACAATACCCGACATGGTGGCGACGATCTATCGTGATACCGACCCGCGGCTGCACGGCGCGGCCGGTCTTTCGGTTCTGGCGCATCTGGAGGATCTCGTCGGCCGCGGCCTGGTCAGGACCGACGACGCGCCGGCGATCGACGCGGTTTTCGAAGTCAGTTAGTGTCCGGCGTTTCTGTCGCATCCGGCGTGTCGGATTGCGACGTATCGGCCTCTTCCTCTTCGGAACCGTTCTGCTCCACCCGTCGGCCGACTCTTGCCACCTCAGCATCCAGATCGGTCAGGAAAAAGCGAATGCGCCGGGCGTTGGCGCCAAGATCATGCGGGCCGTAACGTGACGCCGACCGCAGATCCACATAGGATGTCTCGCCCTCGTCGGTCAGGCGCAACACAAGATCGGATGCCAATCCAAGCCAGAACGTGCGGGACAGCGCCTCGATGATGATCTCCTGATCAAGTCCGGGCAGACCGAAACGATAGGTCACCGGCCAGCCCCGGCTTTTGATTACATTGTTGACGGCAACCAGAACGCTTTCAGGGCTTGCCCCATAGCGGCGGCCCGTCACATCTGCATATGCGTCGTTTTGCGCTTCGGCTGCATCCCTGCCAATCGGTGCGATCGGGTTCATGTCGTCTGATCGCGTCAGTTGGGCTGAAAAATAGGCCGGCGGATCACCAAGATCGGTGGATACATCCGTCAGGCGCGGAAGGGAATAGACATACCAGCCGGCAATCGCATAGGGCACGAGCACCAGGCCGCAATAGACAATGCTGCGGCTCAGGCTGCGCCCTCCCCGATCACCATGCTCCCAGACCCTGTAGAACCCCCGGAACATCAATCCGAAGGAAATGACGACAAGGGCGGCGACAATTCCAAGCAGCCAGAAAAATGCGATCGTACCAACCGGTCCGATCCGATGCCCTAGCAATGAAATGGCAAACAGCACCGCCGCAAAGCGCGACAGGTTCAAGGACCATTTCGCCGACCGGGATGTGCGTCGCTCAAAAAAGTCCGTCATTAATGTCCGCCATCAATCGGCATATCGGGAATCAGCCTTTTTCCGCCAAACCTAGCGCTTCCTTAGCGCAAAGTTCCGCGATATTGAAGCGTCCCTTCGCCGCCAACGCCGGGCTGCCGGCCTGAAAACTCAGGCCGTTGGGAATCGATACTCCTTGAACTGCTCTCGCAGGGTGATCTTCTGGATCTTGCCGGTTGCCGTGTGCGGGATTTCATCGACAAACACCACATCATCCGGCATCCACCATTTGGCAATCTTGCCATCCATGAACTCCAGAATCTGTTCCCGGGTCGGTTGCCTGTCTGGTTTGGGGATAATGACCAGCAATGGTCGCTCATCCCATTTCGGGTGGGAAATGCCAATGACAGCCGCCTCCGCAACATCGGGATGGCCGACGGCCAGATTCTCAAGGTCGATAGAGGAAATCCATACGCCGCCTGATTTGATGACATCCTTGGCCCGGTCTGTGATCTGCATGTAGCCTTCGGCGTCGATATGCGCGACATCGCCGGTGTCGAACCACTCTTCGTCGTCGAATTGCTCCACCCCATCGCCGCCGTAATAGGCCGCCGCAACCGCCGGTCCGCGAACTTTCAGCCGCCCAAAGGTCTTGCCGTCCCAGGGGAGAGACAGATTGTCGTCGTCGGTCACCTTCATTTCGACACCGAACGGCGCATATCCCTGTTTTTCCTGGATATCGAGCCGGGCATCACCTTCAAGATCAGCATATTCAGGTTTCAGCGTGCCGAGCGAACCAAGCGGGCTGAGTTCCGTCATTCCCCAGGCGTGAACGACGTCGACGCCGTAATTGTCCTGGAACTTCTGCGTCATGGACCGCGGGCATGCCGAGCCGCCGATCACGACACGATTGAGATGCGGCAGTTTCTTTCCGGTTTCCTCCAGATATTGCAGCAGCATCAGCCAGACAGTCGGCACCGCCGCTGTCATCGAAACACGCTCCTCGTCGAGCAATTGATAAATGGCTTCTCCGTCCATGCGCCCGCCCGGCATCACCAGGGTCGCCCCGACCATCGGCGCGGTATGGGCGATTCCCCAGGCATTCGCAT
The DNA here is from genome assembly GCA_021775495.1 of Hyphomicrobiales bacterium. Taxonomy (GTDB): domain Bacteria; phylum Pseudomonadota; class Alphaproteobacteria; order Rhizobiales; family Rhizobiaceae; genus JAJFHT01. The sequence goes on from JAJFHT010000224.1 coordinate 4,341, forward strand.
GGAACATCGGCACAACCGGCATGATGGTTTGGTTCGAGGCGATGCCGAGAGCATCCGGCTGGCAGGAGATCAGAGCGTGCAGCACGTTTGATCGGTGACTGTAAACCACGCCCTTTGGATCTCCGGTGGTTCCGGAGGTGTAGCACATGCCTGCGGCGGTTTTTTCATCAAAACTGTGCCAGGTAAAATCGCCATCGACCTCGCCAATCCAGTCTTCATAAGCAACCGCATTTGTCAGTCTGGTCGCCGGCATGTTTGCTGAATCGGTGAGAACAATCACCAGTTCGAGTTCCGGAAGCTTGTCGGCAATCGCCTCGACGATGGGCAGGAAGGTCAAGTCGACAAATATCGCCCTGTCCTCGGCATGGTTCATGATCCAGGCAATCTGCTCGGGAAACAGCCGCGGATTGAGCGTGTGATAAATCGCTCCGATACCCATGATGCCATACCAGACCTCCAGATGTCTGGCGGTGTTCCAGGCCAGTGTGGCGATGCGATCGCCAAGAGTGAATCCGTTTTTTTCCAGCCGCTGGGCGACTTTGAGCGCCCGCGCGCGCGCTTCCGCATAATTGGTTCGCACGATCGGCCCCTCGACCGAACGTGAAATAATCTCCCGTTTTCCATGCTGGCTCGCAGCATAGTCGATAATCTTATGGCAAAGCAGTGGCCATTCCTGCATCAATCCGTGCATTCAAATCCTCCCGGTGTTTGGGCCAATTTCAGATGGAATGGACAGCTTGTCCAGAGGGCAGGAAGAAATGTCCCAGCCTCTTTGAAATCAAATCGGTTTCCCTTTGGTGAACCGCTCAACGCTGGTCGCCGCCATGTTTTGCAGTCAATTTGTTACCGTCGGCAGCGCATTGTGAACGGCGCGGCCACAGTTCCGACATGCTGTGACGGAGGATGGTGTTACCTGTGGAGATGTCTATGGACTCACCGGAAAAAAACCTGCCAGCCGACCTTGATCATTCGCTTGAAACGATTGAGCTGGAACTTGCTCTTGAATCGCTGGACCTTGGCGGATCACCGTTCGAGGATCGCGTGGAATCCGCGCTCGAATCTGTTGGCGGCTCATTGCTGTTCTACATGCCGGAAGCCTGCAGCCCGGGAGTACTCAAACTTGCTGCCGTCTCTACGGGGCACGATGATTTGCGCAGAACGCTGTTGGTTTTGCTTGAAGAAAACGGCGAGACCATCCGGGTCGAGTCCTGCGCCGATCATACCAGCCCGATCGGCGCGGTCGCGGTCTCCTTCGCACAATTGTCCGAGAGGCTCTAGCATCGGTCGAGACGTCCCATGCCGCGGGCGGCCGCTGGTCGCGAACCCTTCGGGCCGGCTGGTTTTTCGCCATTATCTGCGTCGTTCCACTCGCCCGTACCAAAAGGTACGCGCTTCGCGAAGCAACTTGATCCTGACCAAAAATCAACCGGCAGAGTGATCCAATCAAATCAGGAAGTGGTCTAAATCAGCTCTTGTTCTGGATCGCCGCCTGAGCGGCCGCCAGACGGGCAATTGGCACACGAAACGGCGAACAGGACACATAATCCAGCCCGATATCCTCGCAAAACCGGATCGATTGCGGATCACCGCCATGCTCGCCGCAAATGCCAAGTTTTATGTCAGGCCGGGTTTGCCGCCCTTTCTGCACCGCCAGTTCCACCAGTGCTCCCACGCCATCGACATCAATCGACACGAACGGGTCGCGGTCGATGATACCCTTCTGACGGTAGGTCTCCAGAAACGACGCAGCGTCATCGCGTGAAATGCCGAACGTCGTCTGGGTCAGGTCGTTGGTTCCGAACGAGAAAAACTCGGCAACTTCTGCAATGGCATGGGCACGGACCGCGGCACGTGGCAACTCGATCATGGTGCCGACAAGATATTCGATTTTCACGCCGGTCTCGTCCATCACCGTCCCCGCCACCTCGTCAATGCGGGCTTTGACGAAATCAAGCTCCTCTCGCAATCCGACCAGCGGCACCATAACCTCCGGAACAACCGGCCGGCCGGTCTTGCTGCCGGCCTCCACGGCGGCCTCGAAGATGGCCCGGGCCTGCATTTCGGCGATCTCCGGATAGGAAATCGCAAGCCTGCATCCCCGATGTCCGAGCATCGGGTTAAACTCATGCAACGCTTCAGTCCGGCGGCGAAGTTTTTCAGCCGGCACGCCCATGGCATCGGCAACGACGGCGATTTCCTCGGCGGTCTTCGGCAGAAACTCGTGCAGCGGCGGATCAAGCAGTCTTATCGTCACCGGAAGTCCGGCCATGATCTCGAACAGTTCAGCAAAATCGGAGCGTTGCATTGGCAGCAGTTTTTCCAATGCGGCGCGGCGGTCAGTAACGGTGTCGGCAAGGATCATCTCGCGCATCGCGACAATTCGGTCGCCCTCGAAAAACATATGCTCGGTACGGCACAGCCCGACGCCCTCCGCGCCGAAAGAATGTGCGGTACGCACATCCGCCGGGGTTTCGGCATTGGTGCGGACCTTCATGCGACGGATCTCGTCGGCCCAGGCCATGATCGCGGCAAAATCACCGGACAGTTCGGGTTGCTGCATCGGTACCGCCCCTACCATGACCTGACCGTTCGATCCGTCGATGGTGATGACGTC
>JAJFHT010000225.1 GCA_021775495.1 Hyphomicrobiales bacterium
GTCATGGCACCCTTGGTGCCTTCAAAACGGAAGCCGGCGTTCTGGAACTTTCGGCCACATTGATGATTGTGATTTATCGACATCAATGCGCGCAATTCGCTGCCGTAATCGAATATCACCGATGTCCGTGTCTGTGCGAACTCCCTGGCGCGCGGGTCGCCGATGGTTCTGGCAAAAACACCTTGTGGATCGCCGGCTATCGCCCTGATCGTATCGAGATAGTGGATTGAGTGAACCGAAATTTCCACCCGATCCATTGGTATCAGAAATGGAAAAAGGCCCCAGGGCGTGAGGATATTCAGGTGGACTTCAAGCTCCAGCAGATCGCCCAGCAATCCCTTTTCTATCGCATCACGAGCAGCCATCATCATCGGCGAAAACCGCAGCTGAAAATTCATGCCGGCCTTTAGGCTCCGATCTCGGCATATGGTGCGAATGTCTCGCGCCTGATCGAGATTTGCACCCATAGGCTTTTGTATCAGAACCGCTGCGTCTTCCGGCAGTTGTTTCAGTATTCCAGCAACCGCATCGGGAGGCGTGGCGATGTCGTAGACAACGCTCCTGCCGTTTTCGGCAACCGCTGACGCCAGGCTGTCATATTGCCGTTCCAGCTTCCAGTCATTCGCCAGCGAAGCCGCGCGGGCCTGATCAACATCAAATACGCCCTGGACCGTAAAGCCGGCTTTTGCATAAGCGGGCAGATGCGCATCTCGAACGATGCCTCCTGCGCCAATGAGGACAATGGGCTTCGGTTCGGTCGGAAGTGGCCAGTTTTGTGCAAGCGCGGCGTTCATATTCGGATGTCCTGTTTTGGATGGCGCTGCAGATACTCATATACCGCCTGCATCCGATCAACCGCGTATCGCGGAAAACAGATCGGGTACCTTGCCGCCGAAAAGATTAATCAGCACACCGTTCTGAAGCGCTCGATGCAGCAATCCAGGACCTCTGCGGGCGGTTTCTTCCACCAATTGCCAGCGGAGAAAATCTCGACTTCACAATAACCGTCGTAACCTGCGCGCTCGACCACCTGCCGAATGTGTTTCAGATCGGCCACACCATCGCCCATCATTCCGCGATCAAGCAGAATGTCCTGCGTATCGGGCAGCCAATCGCACAGGTGATAACCGGCGATTTTGCCGTCCGGCAATCGTTCCAGTTCGTCACCCAGGCTCAGATCCCACCATACATGGTAGACATCGACGGCAATCTTGAGCAGTGCGTGATCGATGGAGTTGCACATATCGACCGCGTCGCGAACCGTCACCAGGCAGGACCGGTTACCGCCGTAAACCGGATTGAGAGGTTCGATAGCCAATGTGACTCCGGACTGCTCAGCGTAGGGAAGTATCTGCTCAAGAATGGACCGGACATTCGCGAGGCTGGATCGCATGCTGTGGCTGTTTTCCACGACACCGCCGACGCATATGGTCAGGCAGTGCGCCTGCAGAGCCGCCGCCATGTCGATGGAAGCCTTGAAGTCAACGATCATCGCATCTTGCGGCGCCGGCGCCAGCGGCCCGACCAGAAACGGCGTCCTGCACAAACCGCAGACATCCATTCCGGCCGCCTTGGTCCGCTCACCGATTTCCACCTCGTCGCCGGCAAATTCACGACGCCAGAAGGTGATGGCGCCAAAACCGCGTTCGGCGCAGGCATCAATGATCCGCTCGGGCGACCATCCTTCCCCGTGGCCCTCGACATTGTGCCCAAGCGTTGCCGTGTTCAGCGCGAGGGCGGAGTGGTCGCGGGAGAAATCGAGCACGGTTTCAGTCCGCTCCGTATAGCGCCAGCAATCGCCGCATGCGGGCGACTGCAAGTTCGGGATCGCGCAGCAGCCCGCAACCGTCGGCGAGTTTGAAAATGCTGACAAAATCCGGCAGCGGGCGCATGGCCTGCGCGCCGTTCAGCATGACGAAATGGTTCTGAAATCCGTTCAGCCAGGCCAGAAAGACCACGCCCGTCTTGTAGAACTGCGTCGGCGGCCGGAAGATCTGCCGGGCAAGCGGAACGGTTGGATCCAGTATCTGGCGAAACGATGAGTTGTCGCCTTCATTCAGCTTCGAAATGGCGCAGCTGGCGGCGGACGCGAGAGGGTCAAATATACCGAGCAGGGCGTGGGAATATCCCTCGGCATCGCCTTCGATCAGCTCGGGATAGTTAAAATCATCGCCGGTATACATTTTGACGCCCTCGGGCAGACGCCGGCGCATCAGTATCTCCTTATCCTTGTCGAGCAGGGAAATCTTAATTCCATCGACCCGGGACCGGTTTTCTTCGATGACGGCAAGAGCCGTTTCGAGGCATTGTTCGAAGGATGCGCTGCCCCAGTATCCGGCCAGGGCCGGATCGAACATTTCCCCCAGCCAGTGCAGGATGGCCGGTTTGTCGCAAGCCGCCAGGACCTTGCCGTAGACACTGACATAGTCCTGCGGAGAGCTTGCGATGCGCGCCAACGCGCGCGATGCCATCAGGATTATCCGCCCGCCGATCTTCTGGATCGCCTCGATCTGCTCGACATAGGCACGACAGACATCATCCAGCGACCGTGCGTCCTGGGGATCGAGCTGGTCGGTACCGGCGCCATTGAAGACCAGCGCATCGGGTAATTCCGAACGAGTTCGGGAGACCAACTCGAGCGCACCCGGCCAATCGAGGCCCATGCCTCTTTGAGCTGTGTCCATGGCTTCGGCGATACCAAGACCAAGATCATCGAGGTGATGGCGAAAAGCCATCGTCGCTTCCCAGTCAACGCTTGCGCTTCCCGCCGGGTCGTTGCCGCTGAACGGGTTGGCCACGACATGGGCAGCTGAAAACACGGTGCGGCAGGAATCCGCTGGCAATCGACCTGCCTGCAGAGGCTGGCCGGCAAGAGCATATTTTTCCAGGCGGCCGGAATTGTCCGGAAGATTGATGATCATTTCGGGCCTTTTTAAAAACGCGGAACCAGCATTCCGCCGTCGACCGAAATCGCATGGCCGGTGGTATAGGGAAGCCCTCCGGTGGCGAGGGTGGCAATCAGACGGGCGACCTCCTCCGGTTGTCCGACCCGGGGCATCAGCGTCAATCCGTCTTCGGCGCGTTTGGCATAGGCCTCGATGACCGGCGCGGTCATGTCGGTTGAGATCAGACCGGGCTGGACATCGTAGACGGCGATATCTTCTTCTCCCAAACGCACTGCGAAGGCTTTCGATGTCATCGCTGCGGCCGCCTTGGACGCACAATACTCCGCCCGCTGTGCCGCCACGGCGACCGCATTCGACGATGTCACGTTGATCAGGCTGTGAAACAGCGAGGCGTCGCGTTTTCTGGCAACCAGCCGGCGGGCAAAGGCCTGTGACAGGAAGAACGGCGCTTTCGCATTGATTGTCAGGCAGCGATCGTAGCTGGCTTCGCTCACGTCCAGAATGTCGCCGCGCGAGACCACACCGACACCGGCATTGTTGACCAATGTGGTCAAGGGACCGATTTCAGCTTCAATTCCGGTGAGATGGCGGTCATGATTGGCTATATCGGAAACGTCGAGTGCCACTACGCATACGGGCACGCCGATCTCGCGAACCCGGTCCGCGGCGCTGCTCAGTTCCGCGTCCAAGATTGGACCGTTGAGTGCAATGGCGAATCCGTTGCCGGCAAGCTCAAGCGCAGTCGCCAGCCCTATTCCCCGACTGGACCCGGTTATGAAGGCGGCCTTTCCGGTCACCACTCCGCTCCCTTGGCAAGCAGTTCACGTGCAATGATCATGCGCTGAATCTGATTGGTCCCTTCGTAAATCTGCGTGATCTTGGCGTCGCGATACAGCCGCTCTACCTCGAACCCGCGAATATAACCCGACCCGCCAAAAACCTGAACCGCATCGGCCGTGCGCGCAACAGCCATATCGCCGGCAAAACATTTTGCGATGGAACAGGATTTCGTCGCGTCCGCTCCCGTGTCGATCTTGTATGCTGCGCTGTGGACCAGCAGGCGTGCAGCTTCAACATCCTTGGCGATATCGGCCATCAGCCACTGAACGCCCTGAAACTCGGCAATCGCCTTGTTGAACTGCTTGCGTTGCGCGGCATAGTCGACCGCAGCTTCCAGTCCTGCCTGGGCGATGCCGACAGCAAGAGCGGCGATGCCAACCCTGCCCTTGTCAAGCACGCTCATCATCATGTGAAAACCACGCCCTTCCTGTCCGAGCAGGGAATCGGCCGGCAGGCGCACGTCCGAAAAATTCAGCGCCCCGACCTGGCTGGCGCGCTGCCCCATCTTGTGCTCCTTGGGTCCGCGCTCGACACCGTCGGCATTCAGGTCGACGATGAAAATCGACATGCCGCGATGCCCCGCCGCCTTGTCGGTTCGGGCCAGCACGAAACCGACATCGGCAACCGGTGCATTGTGAATCCAGATCTTGCCGCCATTCAGAACCCAGCCATCGTCCACTTTTTCAGCGGCGGTGCGAATGCCCGAAACATCGGTGCCGGCTTCAGGCTCGGTGATGCAATAGGCCCCCTTGGCAGCCGAACTCAGCAGATCCGGCAGCCAGCGGGCACGCTGTCCGTCGGTCCCGTGCCTGACCAACAAGGTCGAAACAAGTTCCACCAGACCGCACTGATCTGCAACGGAAGCATATCCGCGCGACAGTTCCTCCATGACCAGCGCATAGGTGACGGTGTCAAAACCGGGTCCGCCCATATCCTCGGGTACGCAAATTCCGAATAGACCGAGCTCTCCCATCTGACGGTAGATGTCCGCCGGGAAGGCTTCATCACGATCAAGTTCTTCGGCAACCGGACGGATGACGTCATTGGCGAATTGCCGTGTCATCTCCCGAACCTGGATGTGGGTTTCCGAGATAAACAATCAAAAAACTCCAGTAACTGTTTAGTTACTTGTAGAGTTCCGCCGCGACGCGGTCAAGCCCATTTTCCGATTGCAGGGACTTGAGTGATGACGACACATCACTTATAACCAATTGGTTACTAATCGGAGAGAATGATGAACCCGCATCACAAGAACAAGTTCGGTCGCGTCGACCTTCAGGTGTCTGCATTCGGTTTCGGCACGGCGCCGATCGGAAACATTTTTCGCGAGATCGACGAGGCCACGTCCGACGGAATGATCCAGCACGCATGGGATGCCGGTGTCAGCTATTACGATACAGCGCCGATGTACGGTCACGGGCTGTCGGAACTGCGTACGGGCTATTCCCTGCGGTGGAAAAACCGTGATGATTTCGTGCTTTCATCCAAAGTCGGCCGCATCCTGAAACCGGCCCGCAAACAGGACATCGCCTATGATCCCTGGACCAATGCCGGTCGGTTCACCCTGCATTTCGATTACAGTTACGATGGCACGATGCGATCGTTTGAAGACTCGCTGCAGAGGTTGAACCTGGAGCGCATGGATATCTGTTTTATCCATGACATCGATGTCTTCACCCGCGGCGACGAACAGCCGGAGGCCTTCGCACAAGCCATGGATGGTGCATGGAAGGCGCTTTCCAGCCTTCGCGATCAGGGTGTGGTGAAGGCCATCGGGGTTGGCGTCAACGAATGGGAGGTCTGTCAGGCCGCCCTGGAGCAACGCGATTTCGACTGTTTTCTGCTGGCCGGGCGCTACACATTGCTTGAGCAGGATTCGCTGAACAGTTTTCTGCCGATGTGCGAGGAACGCGGCGCCGCCGTGGTCGTCGGCGGCGGATTCAATTCCGGCATTCTGGCGACCGGGGCGGTCGGGGGCGCGAAATACAATTATGCGCCGGCTCCGACCGATATTGTGGAGCGGGTCCAAAAGATCGAAGCCGTCTGCCGCAATCACGACGTACCGCTGGCGGCGGCAGCCCTGCAATTTGTTGTCGCCCATCCGGCTGTCCCGACATTCATGGCGGGAACGCGCACCGTGGCTCAGCTGGAACAGAACCTGAATTGGTTCGCCCATCCAATTCCATCGGAGTTCTGGGCCGACCTCAAACGCCAGGGCCTGCTTCGCGAAGATGCTCCGACGCCATAGTAATAGCGACCTGTTGCAATGGAGCTAACCGAACAGGTTTTGAATCCGGGAGCCTACGGCCTCGGTGATCTGAATCCGGGCGACTGGTTCAGCACCGGCGAGAGAGTCGTATCGGCGGAGCTGATCGACGCATTTGCGGATCTGACGGGCGACCGGTTCGAGATCCACATGGATGAGAGCGCGGCAAAACGACATGGATTTGCCGGACGGGTCGCCCATGGCCTCCTGGTGCTTTCCCTGGTTGACGGACTCAAGAACCAGTCACCGGTTTCATTCAGGGCAGTAGCCTCGCTGGGCTGGAACTGGTCATTCCGAGCGCCGGTGCTGGCGGGCGATACCATTGGTGTGCGGATCGCGGTGCGCAGCCTCCGGCGCACACGGCGGGAGGACCGGGGCATCGCCTGCCTGGAATTCGATGCGGCGAACCAGCGCGGCGAAACGGTTCAGATCGGCGAGAACCAGCTAATGCTGTACATTTGAGAATCTAAGGTCAGGACTCATTGATTGATCCAGAAGATGGCGCTTGCGGCGATACAGATTGCCGACATGAACATATCAGCGCAGCGGTCATGTCGGGTTGCTACATGCCGCCAGTCTTTCAGCCTTTGCGAACATAGCTGGGGTTCACTGTTCCTTCTCTAGCCACTTCATCGCATTGTCGCGAATCTCTTCCGGGATAATTGCAGCTCGGCGAGTTTCAAGGCTTAACATCACGCATTTGAATACCGTTTCGAATGCAACCACGTCTCCCTCCGACCTGATCAGTTGGTGCCTGAAAGTCATGGATTTTGAACCAATCTCAATGACCGAGGTCTCCAACTTAATCGCGTCGCCAGCCGACAACTCGGCGCGAAAGTCGCTCTGAGCGTTAACGACCGCAAAGGAAAGCTGTCGTCCACTGCGCATATCATTCGCAGTCAGCCCCATTTCTGATTGGATCGCAAATATGCCATCAGAGCAGGCTGCAAAATATCGCGACACGTTCATGTGACCAAGAAAATCACAGTCAGACGGATCGACCACAGAGCGAAACGAAACCATAGCTGACATCGGCAATCTCCAATATTCTCCCCCAGTAGATACAATGGAAGGCACCCTCGGGAAATGGAAACATTAAGCTTTTGGTAGTCATTGGGTGTCTTTGAAATTAATAGGTCCTGATCCTAAAGCTCTATATCGCAGACGAATACGCCGTCAGCGCCGCCTTCGGTCAGTGCCACGATGTCACCACCGATGGCCTGGTGAACCGGGTCGACCAGATAGGCGTCGCGAACCGAGACATCGCGAAAATCAAACCAGAACATATCGTCAAATCCACGAACCAGGGGCGTTTCCACGCTGACATTCGGTCTGGCCTGAAAGTCCACTATTCCGTCGATATGATCGCCCAGTCGGGCCAGGCGATCCATCAGGTCGCGTTTTTGCTCGCTGCTGGCGGATGGGATGAAATTCAGATGCACCAGGTGGCGGATCATGGCGTTTCCTTTCATAGGTCCCGGCGAGCCGAAATCAATCTTCGAATTTGGGTGGCCGTTTTTGGTGAAATGCCTCTAGGCCTTCGCTCAGGTCGCTCGACTCGGCGGCAATACGGCCGGCGAGGGATTCCAGAACCCGCTCGGTCTCTTCCCCTTCGGCGGCATTGATCAGCATCTTGGTCAATTCGGTTGCCTTTGGGCTGAGAGCGCTGATGGATGCTGCCAGTTTTCGCGCTTCCTCCAGACCCTTGCCGCGATCGGCCAAACGGTCGACGATGCCAAGAGATAGAGCTTCCTCGGCACTGAACCTTTCACCGAACAGAGCCATGCGCCGCACCAGTTGCGCACCAAAACGGCGAACCGCTCTCTGGGTGCCCGACCAGCCGGGAATGATGCCGAGACCGGTTTCAGGCTGGCCGATTTTCACGTGAGATTCAGCGATGCGGTAATCCGCGCAAGCCGCGAGTTCCAGCCCCCCGCCAAACGCATGACCGTTGATCACCGCGATCACCGGCTGACGCAATCGTGCAAGCGCATCGAATGCGGCATGGCCGTCCCTCACCCAATGCCGGCCAAATTCTACTGGGGAATCGGAACTCCAGGCATCGATATCACCCCCGGCGCTGAACGCCTTGCCTTCCCCGGTCAGGATGACAACGCGAATCTGAGCCTCGCGCTCGATCCGTGCGCACATAGCCATCAGCGCCTGCATCATCTCGCCGGTCAGCGCATTCAGTTTTTCCGGCCGGGCGATCGTCAACGAGGCGATACCGCCTTGCATATCGAGTCGGATGCAATGCTTTGTTTCCACTAGCGTGCGCTTTCCAGTTCAAGGCCGATCAGGCCGGGCGAGAACAGGGCCTCGTCCATGGTCTTGAGCGTATCGGATACCATTATTTGCGCATCGGATTGCGCAAGCACATCGCGCTCGACATCAATTCCCGGAGCAATTTCCGTCACCATCAGACCATTCCCGTTCAAGACGATAACACAGCGTTCGGTCACATAGGTGACGTCCTGTTTCTGCTCCCGTGCCCTGATGCCGGAAAACGAGACCTGGTCAACCTTGTCGACAAATTTGGCGATCTTTCCTTCCTGGTCAATCCTCAGCCTGCCGTCGGCGATCGACATTTTGGCGCCGGCATTGAAATTGCCAGAGAACACGATCTTGCGGGCGCGCGCCGTAATGTCGACAAAACCACCTGCGCCGGCGGTGCGATGGGGCACTGCGGACAGACGCGACACGTTGACGGAACCATTTTTGTCGACCTCCAGAAAAGACAAGAGCGACGCATCAAAACCGCCAGCTTGAAAATAACAGAATTGATGTGGCGAGGTAACAAAGGCTTCCGCGTTGGCCGAGCAGCCGAACTTGAAATCGAGAAGCGGTATACCGCCAACTGCGCCCTGTTCGATCATCCAGGTGACCGCGCCGTGCAGACCTTCCTCGGCAAATATGCGGGGTACATTGGCCGAGATGCCGAAGCCGATATTGACTGCCCAGCCACTCTTCAATTCCTGTGCGACCCGGCGGGCAATCACTTTGGCGACATTGAACTCGGGCGTGCTGAAGGTCGACAGCGGACGAATGAGTTCTCCTGATATGGCTGGGTCATACTGCGTTGCTGTCGTCTGCAACTGTTCAGGCGTTTCCACGATCACGTCCACCAGAATTCCCGCAACCCGAACGTCGTGCGGGCGAAGGGAACCGTTTTTCGCAATTCTCTTGACCTGCGCAATGACAACACCGCCATTGTTGTGAGCCGCCAGAGCCATTTCCATAGCGCCCAGATATGCCCCCTCATGTTCGAAGGTCAGGTTGCCGTTCTCGTCGGCGGTTGTGGCGCGGATGATAGCCACATCGGGCGTAATTGCCGGAAAATACAACCACTCGTCACCGTCGAATTTTTCCCGGCGGACGATCGGTGCTGCCTTGGCAGCTTTGTTCATGGCACAGGCTTCGTCGTCCGGGTCGACAAAGGTGCCCATCCCGACCTTGGTCAAAACGCCAGGGCGTTTCGCGGCGGCTTCACGAAGCATATCAAAGACCACACCTGAAGGAACGTTGTATGCCGGCAGCTCATTGTTCGAGATCATCTGCCATATCAATGGTGGCTCGGCCTTTGTCGGCCCGGATGGATAGGAGCCGCCAATGATGCGGGACAGGAGCCCCTTGCGGGCAATATGATCCACTCCCTTGGTACCGAACATGTCGCCGGCGGCGATCGGGTGTATGCTGGTCAGGTTGCGTGGATGGCCTTGCTCTTCAAAGCGCTGACCTATGGCTGCCAGTACGGCGTCCGGGCAGCAAAGACCACTTGAGGAGTTCACCGCAATCACGGCCCCATCACCGATCAGGCCGGCAGCCTCGGATGCAGTCCTGGATTTGGTCATCGGGTCCTCACCTGACTCAAGAAGTAACTAAACAGTTATTAAGGTATGCCGTCAATTCGCCATTCGATCAAGGAAAAATCGCAAAGAATCGCACGACGGGGTTTCAAACAAGTAACTAATTGGTTACTGTGGGTCAACGTTATCACGGGAAGGCAGACATGAATATCTATTTCCAGAAATCCAATCAACGGTGCTTCGGAACGTTCCCGCTGCGCGGCAAGGAGTTGCGCGCTTCGGTGTTGACCGCTGCGGAAGTCGGTTATCGCGCCTTCGACACTGCGCAGATGTATCAGAATGAAGCCGAAACCGGCGATGCCCTGGCGGAAACCGGGCTGCCGCGCGACGAACTGTGCATCACCACGAAAGTTGAGAATGACAATTTTTCGGCCGACCGGTTTCTGACTTCGGTTGAGACCAGCCTCAAGGCGCTCAAGACCGATTATGTCGATGTGCTGCTGCTGCACTGGCCGCCGGCGGGTGGCGATGTACGGCCCTCTCTGGAACTGCTACAACAGGCCCACGATCGTCAACTGACGCGCAATATCGGCGTATCGAACTACACCGTTCAGATGATGCGCGAGGCGACACGCATCGCAGATGCTCCGATTGTCACCAACCAGGTCGAGTTCCATCCGCTGCTCAATCAGGACAAGCTGCTTGCCGGTTCGACGGAAACGAATATTCCACTCTCTTCTTATTGTTCTGTCGCGCGCGGCGAGGTGTTCAAACACGCGATTTTTTCGGAGATTGGATCGGGTTACGGCAAAAGCGCCGCACAGATTGTTCTGCGGTGGATTCTGCAAAAAGGCGTGACCATCAACACCATGTCGACCAAACCCGAAAACATCCAAGCCAATTTCGACGTGATGGACTTCACACTCTCCAGCGTCGACATGGCCAGGATCGATGCAATGACCGGCACGAACTACCGCATTGTCGGCAAGGACCTGGTGCCATGGGCGCCGGACTGGGACTAGAATAAGTTCGAAAGGGCGATCGAAACGATCGCCCTTTTTTTGTCAGTCCTGGGAGGACGCAGTCATTGATTGCCGCGGATCATGTCGGCGGCCTTTTCGGCGATCATGATCGTCGGTGCATTGGTATTGGAGCCGATGAGGCTCGGCATGATCGAGCTGTCGCAAATGCGCAAGCCATCCAGCCCATGCACCCGCAACTGCGGATCGACAACGGACATCTCGTCGGTTCCCATCTTGCAGGTGCAGGTCGGATGGTAGGAGGTCCGCCCGTACTGACGCGCATAATCCTCCAAATCTTTCCGGCTGCTGATGGAGTCATCGGGAAAGCGGATCGCGCGAATATGTTTCTGCAGCGATGGCTGGGAGAATATCTCGCGGCTGATCCTGATCCCCTCCACCGATGTTTTCAGGTCATCCGGTTCGGCCAGGAAATTCGGATCGATAATTGGCAGATCCGCCGGATCAGACGAGCGCAGGCGGACCGTGCCACGGCTTTTCGGCCGCAATGTGTAGGAATTTAGCGTGATTCCGGATGAGCCCTTCGACACACTTGGCACACCGGCCTCAGCGCCTGCTCCCGCAAGAAAGTGAAACTGCAGGTCAGGAGCCGATTGTTTCTTGTCAGCAAACCAGAAAGCCCCGCCCTCGACCACATTCGAGGTAACGGGTCCGGAATTGAACAGCAGATACTGGGCGCCGGCCCACAGGGCCCAGTGCGGCTTGTTGTATTTGTCCAGGCTGTCGTGCCCGTTCAGTTCGGCAACAATGTCGATACCGAAATGATCATTGAGGTTCTCGCCAACACCGGGAAGATCGTGCACCACGTCGATCCCGTGCTCAGCCAAATGCGCCGCCGGCCCGACACCGGACAGCATCATCAGTTTCGGCGTTCCGATGGCGCCTGAGGTCACGATGACTTCCTGTTCCGCAATTGCCCGTTTGACATGCCCGCCACCGGAGTAGTCCACCCCGGTTGCCCTTCCACCTGAAAACACCACCCGCTGCACCTGGCAGCCGGTTTCGACAGTGAGGTTTTTGCGACCGAGCACCGGTTTCAGGTAGCCTCTGGCGGTGGAACAACGCCGGGCGTTTCGGGTCGTTGTCTGATAGACACCGGCGCCAGCCTGGACCGGGCCGTTGAAATCTGGATTGTAAGGCAGGCCCAGCTCCTGGCACGACTGGACAAAGGCACGGGTCATCGGCTGGGGTTCGGGAACGTTTGAGACGCCCTGCGGCCCATCGGTCCCGTGCCAGTCCCCGGCCAGGATCGAGTTGCCTTCCGACCGCAGGAAATATTTCTGGATGTCCGCGAACGCCCACCCGTCGCAACCTTCCTTGTCGGCCCAGCGATCGTAGTCGGCCGGAGTACCGCGGGTAAAAATCTCCGCATTGATGGAACTGCCGCCGCCGATCACACGAGCCTGGGCATAAGGGATCTCGCGATTATTGGCGTGTTTTTGCGGCGCGGTCGTCAGGCCCCAGGTATGCGGTCCGGTCGTCATCTTGGCGAAGCCGACCGGCATGTGGATCAACGGGTGGTTATCCTTGCCGCCAGCTTCGAGCAACAGCACACGCACTGCATAGTTCTCACTCAGCCGGCTGGCAAGCACACAACCGGCGGAGCCTCCGCCAACAATCACATAGTCGTATCCGCGTTTCGTCATTATTCAATCCATGGCGCGCGTTTGCCGATCTCGATATGGACCGACTTGATCTGAGTGTATTCCTCCACCCCATATTTGCCGGCCTCGCGGCCCCAGCCCGACTGTTTGAAACCGCCAAGCGGCAGTTCCGGCCCTCCGGACAGCGTGGTGTTGACCCAGAACCGCCCGGCCTGAACGCGCCGGGTGACTGTCAGCGCCTTGTCGATATTTTTTGTCCAGACACTGGCAGCCAAACCATAGACCGTATCATTGGCGATCGCGATGGCTTCTT
>JAJFHT010000226.1 GCA_021775495.1 Hyphomicrobiales bacterium
CGTTGGACAAGCACGCCAGGCAAGCGCTCAATTCCCTCCGCAAAGAAACCTTCCTTCAGAACTCCAGGGTCATCGCGACGACCGGCGGAATATGCGAGGCACTGCAGCAGACCGGGCTTGATTTCGCCTTGATGAAGGGGCCGTTGCAGCAAAACCTCCTGTACCGGAACTGCTATATGAAACCGGTGGGAGACGTTGATATCCTGGTCTCTCCGGAAGGGTTCAGGTCCGCACTCGGAGCACTTTCACGTACCGGATATGAGATCGCCGAAGTCTCGCGTTCTTTATGGTGGTCCCACTTTCTTGCCGAGCAGCATCTTGTGTTTTCCGGCCAAGACGCGGCGGTGGTTGCAGACCTACATCACAGTGTTCGCCAACCCGGCACTCCCGGGATAAGACGAACGAGACACATTCTGCAGCGCAAGGATTTCGTAAATCTTGGAAGCGCAAAAGTCCCCTTTCTGAGCCGTTCGGATGTCCTGCTCGTGGCATGCATCAATATCGCCAAGGCGCTCTATAACCGGGAACCCTGTGCCGGATATGCCTGCGATGCTTTTGCCGCCTCAAGGACGATGAACCTGGCCGAACACGACCGTCTGACCAACTATGCGCGCAGGCATCAGTTGTTAGGCACTCTGCTGTTGGGGTTTCGCGTCGCCGGCGCTGTTATTGGCAAGGACGACCGATCGCTTTTCGAACAGGCCGAAGGGTTTCTGCCTGCCATAGGTGATGACGAGTTGTGCCAAATGGTTTTCACGCCGTGGCTTCTGTCAATCAGATGGCCGAAGAGACGCTCGGTCCTATGGGAGTTGTGCAGCCGGAAGCCAATGCATTTTGCGACCGAGTCGGGTTGGGCAATCACATCAGAAGTTGCGCGTCGGCTGTTTGAACGGAACAAATCGACCGGACACCCTGCTTCAAAAGCGGTTATACCAGACCTGCCGGTCAGCGATACAAAAAGTGAAAATCCGGCAGCTTGACCGGATGCGGCAAAGCAGATTCTGATTGAATACGGAATCGACCTGGGTCTGAATTGCTGGCACGAAAAATGTTTCGACGATCAGAGTACCGAACCCGGAGCGCCGAGCGCGACCTGGAAACCGACGACAGCCGCCTGGGAAAAATCATCCGTCTTTTGGACAATATCATTACGGAAATCCGCAATGAACGGGATGGGTTGAACAACCGGTACAAAAAGGAGACTGCCGATGCCGGATTTCTTCTCGCGGCAATCGACAATGAGGGCGTCAATGAGAAATCCGATATGCGGATTGATCAACTCACCGGCTCGATCCTGCGATCCGAACGGCGGCTTGTAACTCTGGCAAACCAAGCCGACACTCTGTCGGAGATTCGAAGCGACCTGGTCAAACGTTTCAGCGAACGGGACGGTTCTTCAGAGTAGAACAGCCGGCGCAGATTACGATTTTCAGTGACATTGATCCGTTTGACCGGTCATCCAGCATTGCACGCAAATCAGCCCGGTTTCTGGTCGGGCAGCGTGACATAATAGCTGGCGTATTGATGGAAATGCTTTTCCGAGCTGCCAAATGAACCAAATTTGTAGAGTTGCGACATATCCACCTTGTTGATGACAATTCCGAGCAGCTTGTTGGCAAAGACAGGCTCCGACAGGAAAAACGAGTTGATGAGTTTTCGTGGAGTGCGCCCCCATTCGACGACCACAACCATCGCGTCGGCCAGCGGTGCAAACGCCTTTGCATCCATGACAGGACCGAGTGGCGGCAGGTCGACGATGATATAGCTGAATTCGGTTTTTGCCTCCTCAAGGAACCGCCGCATCGCCGCTGATGAAAGCAGTTCGCTGGCATGGGAGAAACGCCCGGTAACGATCGCCGGAAGAAAGAAAAAGCGCCTCCTCTTGTCAAAGATCAGCGCCGAGCGCCATGGCTTGCCCTTCATCAAAGCTTTTATCAGATCAAATTTTACATGGATGGTATGCGACCTGCTCAGTCCGGGATTACGCAAATCGCCGTCAATCAGCAAAACTTTCTCCTTATTTGCCGATAGCAGGGTTGCAAGGCTGGCGGCGACCGTTGACTTGCCTTCATTCGGCAACGCGGAAACGACTGCAATCACACCACTCTTGCCCTGCAACACAACATCACTTGCGAGCTTGACGTTCCGAAGCGTCTCGGCGGACACCGTGCCCGGCATGTCCATCGGGGACGCAGTGCGACGGACCTTGATCGGCGCCGGTTTCTTCTGCCGTCCCCAAGCCGCCAGACGGGCAACGAAACTCCAGATATTGGCCAGTCGCGATTCATCCGGGCCCGAAGCTCCCGTCAGCGGCAGATAGCCGAGAAACTTCGCGCCCAATCGATCGCGAACATCATCCGCCGTCCGGAAAAACCGTTCATTGAACTCGTTCAGGGCGGCAAAGCCGCCACCCACCATCAGGCCGAGAACAAGCGAGAGGCCCAGCGCTAGGATGGTTTTCGGACTGGCTGGCGATCGCGGCAGTCCCGCCTCCGAAATGACCCGCACCTTGGAAATTGGAAAGGAACTCTGCTGAGACGATTCCGCAAATCGCGTCAAAAACGTATTGTAGAGCACGCTGAGCGCGGTCGACTTCTGTTCCAGCTCGCGCAACTGCACATCAATTTCACGGGCATCGGAATTTCTGCCGGTTGCCGCGGCAATGCTTTCCTGCAACGCCGTTTCCCGCGACAGCGCAACCTCGTATTCATTTTTATATCCGACGGCCAGAAGTTTCAGCTCCTGAAATATGCGCTCAGCCAGTTGCTGTTGCTCCTTTCGAAGGGCAACGGCCTGCGGATGGTCAACCCCGAACTGTTCGCTGATATCTCTCTCGCGCTTGGCGACATTCATGTAGCTGGTCTTCAAGGTGCCGACGACGCTCTCAATGTTCTGGTCGGACGACATTGTCGCATTCTGCACTGCGCTCTCGGCACCGGCATCGGTAATGGACGAATATTGTCTGAACCGTGCAAGTGCCCTCGCCGTATCGGACTTCGCCTCGATAAGCTGGGTTGTCAGATCTGAAAGCTGGCGTTCGGCAAGCAGTTCGCCCCGCGCGGCGGTCAGCCCGTTTTCCCTGCGGAATTTCTCCACTGCCAGGGCAGCCGATTGCGAGCTTTCACGCAAGTCGGCCAAGCGCCCTTCCAGCCACACAGCGGCCTGTTCGGTGGCTTCATAACTGGCGTGAAGTTGGTCTTCTACATAGGCCTTTGTGTAGGCATTCGCTATTTGCTGCGCCAGCATGGGGTTATGGGAGCGAAAACCGATGGCGATCACGTGGCTGCGCCCCACCCGCTGTGCCACCATCTCCTTTTGCAGCATAAACGCCGCGCCCTGTCTGATCGCCTGTTTCACCCTGATTTGCTGGGCAATTGTATCGGCATTCGATTGCTCGCCCGGCTCAGCGCTTCTGCTGGGGAGAAAAAACAGGACCACGGCCCTCACAAATCCGAAGACCTTCGCCAATGTCGAAACCGATGGCCGCAGGAAGACCGTATTCTCATCGAGTTTCTCGCTGTCGACCACGGTCAGGGCCAGCCGATTCGACCCCAATATCTCGATCTGGCTCTCGATCGAGGAATCCGTCAGCTGACTGGATGTCGTGGCAGATGTGTCATCGATGATCTTGTTCAGTCGTTCATCGATCAGAACGCGGCCGACGGCGATGTAGGTCGGCGGTGTCGTCATCAGGTACAAAATGCCCAGCAACAGACCCATCGCAGCACAAAAGGCAACGACTTTTGCCTGTCGGGCAATCATCCCGAACAATTGCTCAATGTCGATGAAATCGTCCGGTTCCTGCAATGTCTGCGTAGGTTCCGGCAAATTCGTATGCAGAGGCAGACCTGTATGGTTCATTTCTGTTCCAGTTCCACTCGCCTGTGGCTCCGGTGATTTGCTGGTACGTGGGACCCGGCTGGCTCAGCCGACCCCGACAATTGAAAAATCGGCAATCAGGTGCCCGTCAACATGCCGTCGGGTTCCACTAGGCTTCGAATGCCCTCCATTACCGAATTCCTCAATTCAGGCCGCTGCAGGGCAAAAGCGATATTGGCCTGAATGAATCCGAGCTTCGAACCGCAATCGAACATGCGGCCATTGAACTGACGGCCATAAAAAGCCTGTTTTGCCATCAGGCGGGCCATCGCGTCTGTCAGCTGAATCTCGTTGCCGGCGCCCCGCGTCTGCGAACCCAAAATGTCGAAAATCTCCGGCTGCAGGATGTAGCGGCCATTGATGTACATGTTTGACGGGGCTACGCCCGGCGCGGGCTTTTCCACCATCTCGGTGATCTGAAATCCTGTCCCGATTTCAGCGCCCCTACCGACAATGCCATATTGGTCAGTTTCGTGCGGGGCACAGTTTTCAACCGCAATGACGTTTCCACCCGTGCTGTTGTAGGTTTCGACGATCTGCGCCAGGCAGCCCCGATCGCCAAACGACACCATGTCCGGAAGCAGCAGTGCAAAGGGCTCGTCACCGACGATATCACGTGCGCACCAGACCGCATGGCCGAGGCCTTCCGGGGATTGTTGTCTGGTGTAGGAAATGCTGCCCGCTCTGGGTTGCAGGTCGCGCAGCAGCTCAAGCTGGGCGGACTTGCCGGATTTCTCAAGCATCGCCAACAGTTCCGGCTGCATGTCGAAATAGTCTTCGATCGCACTTTTGTTTCGGCCCGTCACAAGCACGAAATGTTCAATCCCGGCCTCGTAGGCTTCTTCGACGGCGTAGTGCAGAATAGGCTTGTCGACGACGGTCAGCATTTCCTTCGGCATTGACTTGGTTGCGGGCAGAAACCGCGTCCCCAGCCCAGCAACCGGGATGACCGCTTTTCTCAGTTTCCTCATAGAATCTCTCTTTCGTGCCCGCCCGCCGGACAGTTCAAAACAGCGTTGCCTCAGTATCCTTCGAATATCCGGCGCAATACGGAACCACAGCCTATGTCGCTATTGGTGCCTGCAAGCCGTACATGCGGATTTCGCGCATCCCCAGCAAGCCGCACAAAGTACCCAGATGCAGAGTTGCACGCAGCCAGTTGCGGTTGCGCCGTTGCGGCCAGATCGCCTGCAAACCAGCCGCAACCAGACAGTAACCAATCTTCAAAACCGCCAGGGATAGGTTAGCCGCACGTGAAGCCGGACCAATCCGTCCGGCAAGCAGGCGCCCGTGTGTCTGGCCCGCGCGAAATCTGCGTTTTTGCAACCAGCCGAACCGCGCCCGATCAGCCGGCACAACCTCTTCGATCCAGGCATCAGGCGCATAGACGATCGCTCCACCCTCAAGCACCATTTCGCCAAAAAATTCAGTATCCTCACCGCCGATCTGCCCGCGCTCGATGCTGAATTTTCGACCTGAGACAAGCCGCGATGTTTGTTTCATTAAAACATTGCACGTGTAACCGGTTCGAATGTCGCCACGGACAAAAACGGGATAGGTCGAATGAAAATCTCCCTCCCGCATCCACTCCGGCGTATCGTCGCGATAGAGCGCACGAACCGGTCCCAGCACTGCGTCGGCGCCGGTGGCCTCGATCCGCTCCAGCATTCGGCACAACCAGGCTGCGGTCACCGTTTCATCATCGTCAACAAAAGCCAGATAAGCACCGTCACTGGCATTGAGGCAGGCGTTTCTTGCCAACGAAATATTCCGTGCAGGACAATGGATGTATCGCACTTCAAATGCCGCTTGCGCGGCAAAACTTTCCACAACGGCTCGAGCGCTCGGCGCCACATCATTGTCAGCGACTATGATCCGCACGTCTCGGTTCGCCGGAACCTCCAGCGCGTTCAGGGATTGCAGGCAGATCGCCAGTTGCGGTCTGCGAAAGGTGCAAACGCATATGTCCACCGGGCCGGGCGCAGTATCTGAACTCATGTAATACCTCTTTGCCCGCCGGCACTTGACGCCAATTGCAGCCAGAAACCCGTCGACCATGCGAAGTGCATGATCATTGCGGATACGCCGGCCAGAATGAGAGATGGCCGGGCCTCGTGCAGGGCAATTTTTATGCCGTAGCAGATGCAAATGGCGGTCCACAGGAACAGCGGCATCAACGCAACCAGATTGACATATGACAGCAGGATAAGGACGGTGGTAGGGAAGACCATCAATGGCAGTATCTGCCGAAAATTCGGAAAATTTCGGTGTTTCAACATATTGCGCGCCCTGCCGCGGCCATATCGCAGATATTGCAGAAACAGTGCGCCGAAGGAGGATCGCGGGTAATAGGTCATCCGGGTCTTGCCAGTCATCCAGATGCGATATCCAGCATTGGCAAGCCGGTAGTCGAGTTCGGCATCTTCATTGTGGCTGAAGGTCTCGTCATAACCGCCTACGGCGGTGAAGGCGGAGATGCGCATCAGGGCATGGTGACCGTGCTCGATCCACTGACCTTCAGACGCCAGCCGATGTTTTGAACCGCCGGTACCCAGCCTTGAATTCTGTGCCGCGGCGGTGGCTGACTGGATGATGCCCGAGCCGTTGGTGCGCATCGAGACGACAACGGAATCCGCACCCGTATTCAGGGCGTCTTCGACAAGTCGGCTGCAGTAGTCGGCCGGATATGCTCCGTGCACGTCGATACGAATGACATATTCAAATGTTTCGCCGAACATCTGAACCGCCAGGTTGACCGCCGCGCTCTGCAGCCGCTTGGGATTTTCGATCAGAACCACACGCCAATCCTGATCCGCAATCCGTGTGACGATATTCCGGGTGCCATCGGTACTGCCCCCATCCGCAACGATTATCATGGCATCCAGCGAGTGCGTCGCTGCACACAGACCGCCCAACAGTCTGCCGATTTGCCGCGCTTCGTTGAGGCATGGAACAACCATGAGGATGGGAGGGCGCCGATCACTCATCTTCTCCGGCTCCTTTTTTGTTGCAACTCAGGCAGGTACTTCATCAAGCGAATGCCCGGGCAGGTTCCGCAGCTCTCGGAGGGTATCGACGAACGCCGTGCAACTATCGGAATCATAAACCCACGTTTTTAAGGCCAGCGACGTCACGTTTTGTCTCAGCTTGGAATACCGCTCCTGAGTAAGACCGTTCAGTGCACGTTCGAGACATGTGGGCGACGCTTCGGGGAGAACAATTCCGATCCCGTGTTGATGCAGGAAACAGGCCGTCTGTGTGCCGGCAAGGGCGATCGGAACCGCTCCAAAACGACAACCTTCATAAAGCCGGTTGGGCAACAGCCAGTTGGAATTTTGCCCTTCCTCGAAAAGGTCTATCAACCAGGCGAAATGGACGTGCCGGTAGATATCGCCGATGTCCTCCGGGTTGCGGTAAGGTCCCTTGAAACAAAGATGCGGCTCGGCATCGACGCTGCGATGAAAATCTCTGTGCTCCCGCAGCGCCGGCCGGCCCCGAAGAATCACTTCGATCCGCCCGGACTGATGCCGGGAGGCCGTTGAAAGAATCCCCAATGAGCGGCGGCAGCGAAGCGTGCCAAACCACCCGATGCGCCACGGCTCCCCTGGCATGTGAAGTTGCGGACTTGGGATTTCAAACCGGCCGCTTCCTAATTCAAGCAATTTGTTTTCCACCAGTTCCACCGGAACATGCAACTGTCGGTTATTGTTGAAGTAGCGGTCGACAAAAGCCGGGGAACTGGTCACCAGTAGGTTCGTCTGTAAAAGCAGCCGCTGCTCAATCCGGCGCAAGGCAGCACCGACGAAATCCGTTCGAAGTTGCAATCTGTGAATATCGAGACATTCGTAGACGATGGGGATTGGCGTTCCCTTGAAAATCGCGCGAGCGCGCGCCGCGAGCGCGAGCATCTCGATATTCCGGGCAACAATCACGTCCGGCCGGACGCATTTGCGGAGTTTTCTGTTGATCTTGAGCGCCGCAGCGCCGACGGCCATTGCCCGCTGGAAGAATTTGCCGTCACGACTGGCGCCAAGAAGGATTGGCTCGATGCCTTCGATCTTGCCGACTTGACCATCGTTTCTGGAGAATCCTGCAATGGTGACGCGGGCACCCCCCGTTCGCATCATCAAGACACGGCGACGGATTGCAGGATCAGCAAGATTGTTCGCGAAGTACAAAATGTGAAGCATCATGAGAACTCACGATTGCCACCGCAGATATCACGCTAGGTTGCAGCCATTCCGATGACAACAGACTTTCTGCATTGCAGCATTCACTCAGTGTTATCCTGCGTTGCACAAGTTGTTTGCGACACCCCTCACCTTCCAAAACTGCCGACAGGTAAGGGTAAATTTTTTTTCAATCGGCCTGAAACCAAAACGCCGCCCTGACCGTAAAGAGACCAGATACGAATTTTTCCCTGTATGAAGTTCCCCGGAAAACGCAGCGCCTATGACATCTGATTACAGTGAACCTTCCAACGGGGACGACAATCCGATCATTGTCCTGTTTCGTCAGGATCTCCGAATCTCCGACAACCGTGCATTGAGCGCGGCGGCGCACACCGGACGGCCGGTCGTCCCGGTTTTCGCCCTCGAGCACGCCCGGCTCGCTGGTCGGTCGCTTGGTGGCTCCCGACGATGGTGGCTGCACAGATCCTTGGATGCGCTTTCCGGCAAGTTGGCTGCGCTTGGCAGCCCCCTCGTGCTTTTGTCGGGCGACTTGGAAGCCTCTCTCGAACGCCTGGTTGCACAAACCGGCGCCAACACGGTTCTTTGGAACCGTCGTTACGACCCGCCCGGTGCCGCAGCCGATGCGAAGCTGAAGACGGTATTGCGCAACAAATCGATCCGGCTCCACAGTTTTGAGGGGCAATTGCTGCACGAGCCAACTTTGCTCACCACCGGAACCGGCAATCCCTTTCGGGTCTATTCGCCCTTCTGGCGGGCTCTGCTTCGCAATGACGAACCACGTGAACCATTGTCCGCGCCCGATCATCTGCGCCCGCCTGAAAATGCGGTGAAAGGTGAAACGCTAGAATCCTTCCAATTGAATCCAGTTCGTCCCGATTGGTCAGCCGGCTTGCGCGAAAGCTGGCAGCCTGGCGAGGATCACGCCCTCAAACGGCTTGAAACATTCCTTGAAAACGACCTGGAAAACTACATATCGGAACGGGATTTGCCTTCCAGGCCCTCCACTTCCCTGCTTTCGCCACATCTCGCCCATGGTGAAATCACACCGTTTCAAGTCTGGCATGCCACGCGAACCGCCTTCAAATCCGGCTGCACTGCTGACGCGGAGAAATTTCGAAAGGAGATCGCCTGGCGCGAGTTCAGCTATCATTTGCTGTTTCATAATCCGAAGTTGGACAGTGCAAACTTCAATCGCGCATTTGATCGATTTCCATGGGCCGACGACGCGCGGCGGCTTGAAATCTGGCAGCGGGGCCGCACGGGCTACCCGCTTGTCGATGCCGGGATGCGTCAGTTGTGGCAAACCGGCTGGATGCACAACCGCGTCCGCATGGTCTGCGCTTCGTTTCTTGTCAAACATCTGATGATCGACTGGCGGCACGGAGAACGCTGGTTCTGGGATACTCTGGTTGACGCCGACCCGGCAAGCAATGCCGCCAGTTGGCAATGGGTTGCCGGATGCGGAGCAGATGCCGCGCCTTACTTTCGGGTGTTCAATCCGATCCTTCAGGGCGAAAAATTCGACCCTGACGGCACCTATATCCGCCACTTCGTACCCGAACTCGGCCAGCTGTCGAACAAATATGTTCACCGGCCATGGGAGGCCACGGAAACCGAATTGCGTGCCGCCGGTGTGAAACTCGGAACAAATTACCCGAAGCCGGTTGTCGAACATCAACCGGCGCGAAATCGGGCTCTGGAAGCTTATCAGGCAATGCGGGGAGCTGCATGAACATCGTACAGACACATAATTTTGGCTGCCACGGACGAAGAGTTGCGGTTATCGGTTCCGGAATATCCGGCGCGTCTGCCGCATGGGCGCTGTCGGCAACACACGACGTCACCCTGTTCGAAGCGAATGACAGAGCCGGCGGACATACCGCCACCGTCGACATCGACTATGATGGCACACCGGTATCCGTGGACACCGGTTTCATAGTCTTCAACGCACACAATTATCCGAACCTACAAGCGTTGTTCGCGCATCTTGATGTGGCGACGATGGAAAGCAGTATGGGTTTCTCCCTGTCGCTTGATGATGGCCGTCTTGAATGGTGCGGCTCGACATACCGCGCCATATTCGCGCAGAAGCGCAACGTCCTGTCGGTGCCATTTTTATGGATGCTCCGCGAAATCGGACGCTTCAATTCCCAATGTCTCGTCGATCGTGATGCTGGCCACCTTGCCGGGCTGTCGATCGGTCAATATCTTGAAAAACGCCGCTTTTCAGGTTCGTTTCGAGACAATTATCTGATCCCCATGGCAGCGGCGATCTGGTCAACACCGCGCATCAAGATGCTCGAATTCCCGGCCGAGACCTTTATCAACTTTTTCGAAAACCACCGGTTGGTGCATCAAGAAAGGCCGATGTGGCGCACAGTCGCCGGAGGCGCGCGCAACTATCTGGAAAAGCTCCTGGCCCCGGTCGGCACCGGGCTACGTTTGTCGACACCAGTAAACACGATCAGCCGTGACCCGTTCGGAGTGACGCTCCAGGCAGGCAATACGGCTCCGGAGCGTTTCGACCATCTGGTGATTGCCTCACACAGCGACCAGGCACTTGCTCTACTGGACGACGCATCCGCTGCCGAAAATGAGGTTCTCGCGGCAATCCGCTACAAGCCGAACCGCGTGGTGCTGCATCGCGACGAGCGGTTGATGCCCAAACGAAAAAGAGCCTGGACGGCCTGGAATTATCTGCGCTCGGGAGATGGCGACAAAAATGCCGGCGTATCGGTCACTTATTGGATGAACAAGCTCCAAGGAATAGACAAGTCTATGCCGCTGTTCGTCTCTCTCAATCCAATGCGCGAGCCATTGCCTGAAAAAACCTTTGGCGAGTGGAGTTTCACGCATCCTCAGTTCGATGCGGCAGCCATTGAGGCACAACGCCGACTGCCGGAGATACAGGGCGTCCGGCGCACCTGGTTTGCCGGTGCCTGGACGGGGTGCGGCTTTCACGAAGACGGGCTGTCATCAGGACTGGCAGCTGCTGAGGCGCTCGGCGCCACCATTCCCTGGCGGACCACACAGGTTCCGCAATCCGAACCCCTTATTGCGGCCGAATAACTGGAACAGAACCGCCATGGCAAATCGCGACCGGATCAGCACCCGAAAGGCAAATGGCAAGCCCCCATCTCGGGCTGGTACGCTCTATTCGGGAACCGTCATGCACGCCCGGTTGCGACCGTTCACGCACCGCTTCCAATATCGCGTGTTCACGCTTCTTGCCGACCTCGATCGTCTCGAGGAGCTTGATCAGAGCACGAGAATCTTGTCGGTCAATCGCTCGAACCTTGTATCCTTTTACGAAAAGGATCACACGGACAATGCTGAAGTCCCGCTTCGCACCTATGCCGACGGCATACTGGCAAAAGCCGGATTGAAACGGCCCGCCGCCCGAATCCTGCTGCTGACCTACCCGAGAATCCTTGGTTACGTTTTCAATCCGCTGTCCGTGTATTTCGCCTATGACAGCGATGATGAATTGGTTGCCGCCGTCTACGAAGTGCGAAATACATTTGGCGAACGTCACACATATGCGTGCAAGGTAGAAGACGGAGAATTGTCCGAATCCGGGCTGCGTCAGATCAGAAACAAGATGTTTCACGTTTCTCCGTTCATTGGACTGGACGCGCGTTATCATTTCCGAATCCTGCCTCCGGGCGACTGTATTCGCCTTCGAATACACGAGAGCGAAGACGGCAAACCATTGCTTTCAGCGACTTTTTCCGGGTCTGCAACACCACTTGCAACAGGTGCGTTGGCAGCTTGCCTGGTCAAGATTCCACTCATGACATGGAAAATTATCCTTGCCATTCACTTCGAGGCACTGAAATTATGGGTGAAGGGGGCAAAATTTCGCCGCAGCCCACCGGCTCCACAGCCGGTCAGCTACAGGGACGAGGCAACGGTGATCGAACCCGCAGAGTGACAGGCCATTTGAAATGGACGCTGCGCTCTGGATGAGCCGGAGGAGTGCAGATGAACAAAACCCATGACCCTGCTATCGGATTGTCCGAACCTGTCACACTTGACAGAACAACAGTCTCCGATTTCGCCAAGGGCTTACCAGCAAAAGCCCGGTTAGCACTGGCGGCGGCGGTGGAGATGCCGCGCGGTACGCTGACTATCCGTCTCCCTGACGGCCGTGCCGCCAAGGTCGGCGGAAACGGGCCAGGTCCCGACGCCCATCTGATCCTGAAAAACTGGAAACTGCCGCAACGTGCATTTTCCGGCGGAACCATCGGCGTCGCCGAATCCTATATGGACGACGACTGGGAGAGCCCGGACGTTACAACCTTCCTGGAACTGTTCCTTGTAAACCAGGAAACCGGTGAGGACCTGGCCGGTGGCTCAAGCTGGCTGCTCAACGCTGTTCAGCGTCTCCGGCACTGGTTGAACGACAACACACGCCATGGGTCAAAACGCAACATCACGGCGCACTACGATCTGGGCAATGCCTTTTACAAGGAATGGCTGGACCCGAGCATGACCTATTCGTCCGCCCTGTTTTCAACGGGCGCCAACGATCTGGAAAGCGCCCAGGTGGCAAAATATCGGGCACTTGCCACCGATACCGGAATCACCGCCAGTGACCGGGTTTTGGAGATCGGTTGTGGCTGGGGTGGGTTTGCCGAGTTCGCGGCCCGCGAAATCGGATGCCATGTGACCGGTCTGACGATCAGCAAAGAACAGCGCGACTTTGCCCGGAAGCGGATTCACAAAGCCGGACTTTCGGATCGCGTCGACATCAAGTTCCAGGACTACCGGGATGAAACCGGCACCTATGACCGAATCGCCTCGATCGAGATGTTCGAGGCGGTGGGTGAACGCCACTGGCCGACATTCTTCGGCAAGGTAAAGCAATGCCTGAAAGCAGGTGGTGCTGCCGGTTTGCAGATCATTACCATCAACGAAGCGGCATTCGAGGTCTACCGCAAACGTCCAGATTTCATCCAGCGCTATGTCTTTCCGGGTGGTATGCTGCCAACTCCGGAAGTCCTGAGATCACTGGGCGCCGAACAGGGACTTTCCTTTCTGCGCGAGCGCATATTTCCGCAGGATTATGCGCGAACCCTGGCAGAATGGCGCAAACGGTTCTGGTCGTCCTGGGAGCGGATCGTACCGCTGGGATTTGACAAGCGGTTCCGCAAATTATGGGAATTCTATCTGCACTATTGCGAAGCCGGCTTCCGGACCGAATATATCGACGTTCGTCAGGTCGTCTACCGGGCGTAACGGCATCGGTCAGCAACGCACTATCGGACTGCCATTTCGGGTGGCAGTCCGATCCCAGTCCGATCGATGACTTCACGCAATGCAAAAGATGAATTGATCCGCACGACATGCGGCATCGCAGACAGCCATTCCTTATGGATGCGCTCGTAATCCTGCAGGTCACGCGCCGCGATCCTCAGCAGATAGTCGTATTCCCCTGACATCAGATAACAGACCAGCACATTCGGGCAGCGCTTCACCGCAGCTTCAAATTCGGCGAGTTGCTTTTCCGATTGACCAGCAAGGCTGATGTGAACGATCACCGTAGCGCTGTGCCCAAGCGCTGCATTGGACAGCCGCGCATGATATCCGCGAACCGCTCCGGAACTCTCCAGAATATCCAGTCGGCGCGAACAGGCCGATTGCGATAACCCCACCCGTTCGGCCAGTGCGGCATTCGACATTCGGCCGTCCTGCTGAAGCTCCGATAGAATCGCAATATCAATCTTATCCAACGCCATATCTCGCAACATCCACTGTTTTCGTCAAATATCACGCAAGAATACCCGAAAAATGGCTATCGCGGCAAGTGTCTTTGCAAGGACATTCGAGCCCGTTTTTGATCAAATACCTCCAACAGATTGACAGACGCCCGCGGGCGGACACGGAGGAGTTGAGAAAAATGCGCGTTGGATGCCCAAAGGAAATCAAGAACCATGAATACCGCGTCGGTCTGACGCCAGGTTCCGTGCGCGAATATATCGCGCATGGCCACGAGTTGCTGATTGAAAGCGGTGCGGGAATCGGCATCGGTGCCGATGATTCGGCCTATGTCGCTGCCGGCGCCCAGATTGCAAAGACGGCAGAGGAAGTCTTCACCCGTTCGGACATGATCGTGAAGGTCAAGGAACCGCAGCCGAGCGAGTGGGTCCAGCTCCGTGAAGGACAGTTACTTTATACCTATCTTCACCTGGCTCCGGATCCGGAACAGACCAAGGGTCTCCTTGAATCCGGAGTGACCGCTATCGCCTACGAAACCGTCACCGACGATCGCGGCGGCTTGCCGCTGCTTGCACCGATGTCGGAGGTTGCCGGCCGCTTGTCGATTCAGGCCGGCGCGACAGCCCTGCAAAAGGCCAATGGCGGACGCGGTGTGCTGCTGGGAGGTGTTCCCGGCGTGCTTCCCGGAAAAGTCACCGTTATTGGCGGTGGTGTCGTCGGCCTCAATGCCGCGAAAATGGCCATCGGCCTTGGTGCCGATGTGACCATCATCGACCGTTCGATTCCCCGCCTCAGGCAGTTGGACGACATTTTCAACGGCCGCGTCCACACACGCTATTCAACAGTAGAAGCGCTGGAAGAAGAATGCTTCTCTGCCGATGTGGTTGTCGGCGCCGTATTGATACCCGGTGCAGCCGCCCCGAAACTGGTCAGCCGCGAAATGCTGACGGGCATGAAAAAGGGATCGGTTCTGGTCGATGTCGCCATCGATCAGGGCGGATGTTTTGAAACCTCGAAAGCAACCACCCATGCCGATCCGACTTATGAAGTGGATGGTATCATCCATTATTGCGTTGCCAATATGCCGGGAGCCGTTCCGGTTACATCGGCTCATGCACTGAACAATGCGACCCTCCACTACGGGCTTCAGCTTGCGGACAAGGGCCTGAAAGCCATGGTTGAGGATCAGCATCTTCGCAACGGGCTCAATGTCCATCAGGGCCGGGTCACCAACCGTCCCGTCGCCGAAGCACTGGGTTACGAGATGTTGGAACCGCAATCGGTTCTTGCCGCGTAGTCTGCCGACATCCGGGTGCACCGCCAAACGTCGGTGCACCCGAAGAAACACCAGGAAATTTATCTGAACAGCACTTTGGACCGTTCCGTTGCCGTAAGCGGTTTGATCTTCTCTTCCATCCTTGCAACCGGCACGAAACCCAGCTTCTGATACAGCGGCAATGCCGCAGGGTGATCGAGTGAGCAGGTCTGCAGCTTGACCTTTGATGGATTGTGGGACCAGGCGGCCTCAATAGCGGTGCCGAGAAACCAACGTCCCAGCCCCTGCCCCGCGACATGATCGAGCAGGCCGAAAAACACAATCTCCGCAGACTGTTCGCCATCGCTTCTGACGTCAAAAAATCCGGCAGGCGCACCATCGATGTGGAGCACCCTTATGTCGCGTTCCGGCGCATGAATCTGCGCCGCAAGTTCCTCGTCCGTCAGCCTCAGGGAATTGACCCAGTGCCAGTCGCGCCCGACACGGTCGATCAGGTAGCGGTAGAAATGCAGCGGCGGCTTTCTGGTTCTCAGCAGCGTCAGGTTCCGGTTGAGCGGCAATTGTGGATAGCTGTTCGGCGGCGACGACATTTCCAAGAAGGTTACCGTCGTCTGTACGGTCCTGGGGCCAGTCATGGCTTTATGCCGGCCCGGTCGCAACAGGCGTCACGTCAGTACCGCCCCATTCGGTCCAGGAGCCGTCATAGATGGTGTTTTCGGTGTGATCGAGCGACATCAGCGCCAGGCTGAGTGTTGCAGCGGTCACACCCGATCCACAAGTTGTTATGATCGGGCGGCCAAGGTCGACACCCGCGGTGCGAAACAGTTCACGCAGCGCGTCGAGATCCTTCAATCGGCCGCCATCCTGAAGGTCGATGAACGGAATATTCCGGGAGTGTGGAATGTGGCCCGACCGCATGCCCTCACGCGGTTCCGGGTCCTTTGCCGTAAACCGGCCGCCGGGGCGGGCATCGACGATCTGCGCCGAACCGTCCTCAACCGCAGCCATCACGGCCTGCATGTCACGGACCACGGAGGAATCGAAAGCCGGTTTGAAGGACTTCGCGGATGGTTCTGAGACTGCATCCGTCACCGGCAATCCCGCGGCCGTCCAGGCCGGCAGGTCCCCGTCAAGCAGGTATGTCTTGTCGGCCCCCATGACGCGAAAATTCCACCAGACGCGTGGGCCTGAGAACAGTCCCAACCCGTCATAAACAATAATGGTATCGCTCTCGGAAACCCCCATGGCACCCACAGCGGCGGCAAAGTTTTCAGGGCTGGCAAGCATATGCGGCAGTCCGCTGCTCCGGTCAGTGATCCCATCCAGGTCGAAAAACACGGCGCCCGGAATATGGCCGGCACGATACTCGGCCCTTGCGTCGCGTTCCTGAACCGGAAGGTACCAGGACGCGTCGACGATCGACATGTCTTCCTGCCCCAATCGGCCGGCGAGCCATTCGGGAGAAACAACAAAGCGGCTTTTGTTCGTCATCCGATCCTCGTCTGGCACGTTTCCATCATCACTCGGGCAACGGCCCGAAGCGGATTCGAAAGCGGCGGTTTTCCCGCCCCTTCTTTTCGATCTTGCCGATGTGAATCTCGCCCACTTCCGCGGTATTTGAGACATGTGTCCCGCCGCATGGCTGGCTGTCGACCGACGATTGCGCACCGATGCACACCAGCCGGACCCGCCCGGTGCCTCTCGGTGGCCGCACATTTTTCGATTTGACCAGATCCGGATTTGCATCCAGTTCCGATTCTTCGATCCATTGCGTGAAAACCGGGTGTTCCGCCGACACCAGTTCCATCAACTTTTGTGTAATATCGGCCTTGGTCAGGCTGAAATCCGGAATGTCGAAATCGATGCGGCTTTCCGCCTCACCGACAGCTGCACCGGTTATCGGATAGG
>JAJFHT010000227.1 GCA_021775495.1 Hyphomicrobiales bacterium
TGACGGCGATGCCGACGGCGACCTGCTGTTTTTTGAATCGGCAAATGTGCTGGGCATTCTCAATGTAGATTTCACCAACCGCGAAACCTATTCCGAAACACTCAAACTGTCTTCCGCTTTAGTGGTTCAAACCGCCGCCAGCGGCGCAACTGATGCGGCTGGTGAAGCCCTGCCCGGCTGGCTGAGCTTTGATCCCGAAACAGCCGCTTTCACCGGTCTGCCTCCGGTGGATGTCACCGGCGCTTTTGAAGTGATTATCGAACTTACCGACATCAATCTCGTTTCCGGTGTCGAGACGGCCTATTCACGCAGCTTTACGCTCGATCCGGCGCCCCTTGCCGTTGGTGATGTGGTGTATCCGGTTGAACAGACAAACACGGTCGGCATTGCGCTTGCTGGTGGCGGGGCGCTTCCAGCCTGGCTCGCATTCGATCCGGCGACGCTGACCCTGTCTGGAACGCCCGATAATCCTGGCGATCCGGCTTTCGACGTTGAAATTGCCTTCACAGCTATCGATCCGGAAACCGGCGAAGCAAGCGTCTACCGCGACTCAATTTCGATTGATCCGTCTGATACGACGGCACTTGCTGACGGTATCACCTATTCACCGGACTACCTTGTGCTCAGTGCCGGGGTCGGCGCCTATTCCGTTGCACAATGGACGGGGCGTCCGTTGCCGGGCTGGCTTGCATTTGATGCCGAAACGCTCAGTTTTTCGCGAACGGAAATTCCTCCGTCAGCCGAAGAGGATATCACCCGTGTCTGGTTGTCATTCACGCCGGAAGGCGCTGAAGACCAGGCCTGGGCGATCGAATTGCGCATCGATCCATTTGCGCCTTTCGACGAGATTCAGAACCAGCTCTTCCTGAACGATCCGTATTTCGCGGCGCTCGGCCTGATGGTCGTGCCCGTTGCCGGTGATGAATCCTACACCGCGCAAAAAGCCTACCTGACAGACCTGCCGGATTGGCTGACCTTCAATCCGGACACGCTGACACTTGAGGGCGACCCGCCGGAAAAATATGTCGGAACGTTGCCGATTCGCGTTGATATCGGTGCGTCAGCCGAGAGCGGAATGCCGCCGTTCTCGATCATCTACAATGTGGTGATCGACACCGGTTATGAACTGATTGATGGGGCCGGGTTCTCGTTGAATGTCTTCGATGAGCTCATTGACATCGGCGTTCCCGCTGATTTCGATGGTGCGTTTGCCATCGAGTATTTCGCCCGCGATACCAAGGGTGCGATTTCCGAGGAACCGGCGATTATTGTCGTGAATATGGATCCGCGGCCTGAAGTACCGGTTGCCGAGGACGACAGCGGTTTCTCGGTGCCCAAGAACGGCACGATCGACATCATGCTGGCCGACCTGCTGGCAAACGACAGCGACGGCGATGATGATCCAATTCACATCGTGTCGATCGGGCAACCGCAAATCGGCAATCTTTTGGTCACGATTCCGGAATTCTCCAGCGAGTTGACGGGAGTGGACGTCGGAGCGAATGCGGTCCATGCGGCAATGCTTTCAGACGGGTCGCCACTGCCGGCCTGGCTGCAGATAGATGCCGCGACTGGTCGATTGTTCGGGACACCGCCGCTTGCCGAGTTGCAGTCCTATGAGGTGACCGTCACATCGACCGGCGATGATGGTGTCGTTGAAACAACTGTCTCGCTGGATGTGAATGGAAATGCCGATGCCTATGTGACATTTACCAGTGTAGCCGACTATTCCGGTCCGGTGTTCTTCCAGTATGAACTGACCGACGATCTGCATGGTTCCGACACCGCGCTGGTCCGGCTCGATGTCGAATATGCCGATGAGCCACCGGTCGGCATCGACGATCGGGTTGATGGTGTGGAAGACCAGCAACTCATCATCGACCCGGCGGAATTGACCGCCAACGACACCGACGTGGACAATGACCCGCTGGAAATCACCACGGTACTGAACGCCGTCAATGGAACGGTCGAGCTGGTGTCCGGATCGATCGTGTTCACGCCGGACCAGGATTTCTTCGGTGAAGCATTCTTCGATTACATCGTCACCGACAACATCCATGGAAACGATACCGCTACGGTGACGGTCGCTGTTGCGGAAAACAATGCCGCTCCGGTCACCTCGATCGACAGATTTGACGGCATCGAAGATACACCCGTCGTCGTTTCACCCCTGACCCTTATGTCCAACGACAGTGATCCGGACGGAGACGACCTCACTTTCGTGGATATAACTGTCGGGCCGGAAGGCTCGGTCAGCCTGCTGCCAGACGGATCATATTCGATTGTCGCCCGGGACAACTTCACCGGTGAATTGTCGGTGACGTATCGCATTACCGACGGTCGCAGGAATTCTGCTGAGGAAAACAACATCATCATCGATTTCGCCCCGGTCAACGATGACCCGGTGGCCGAAGCGGATGGTGTGTTTTCGACAGCTGAGGACACGATCATCTCACTCGATATCGCCGACCTGCTGGCCAATGATACCGATGTTGAAGACGACCCGATTTCTTTCCTCGGTGTGCTGGATCCGATCAATGGCACGGTCGAGATGGTTGGCGATCAGGTCGTGTTCACGCCGCGTTCCGATTATTTCGGTAACGCCGGATTCTCCTATCGGATTTCCGATGGCAATGGCGGCGTTGGTACCGGTTTTGCATCCATCTCCGTGGTGCCATCGCAGGATCTTCCAATCGCCGTTGCCGACAGTGGCTGGCAAATCGACGAAGACACGTTCGTCGATATCGATCCGGCGGAATTGCTTGCCAATGATGTCGACCCGGATGGCGATCCGATCTTCTTCGTCGGCGCAGGCGGTTCCGGTGTCGAGGTTCTCGGCAACGGAATGATACGGTTCACACCCGCTGCAGATGCGAATGGGCAATTGGGGGGTACCTACAGCATCGTCGATCTCAACGGCATAGAAATCACCGGCACGTTCACCGTTGATGTACTGCCGGTCAACGATGCGCCGACGGCTCGCGATGACAATTTCTTGCATCCGGAAGATCAGACGTTCACCATTTCGCTTGCGCAGCTGAAGAGCAATGACACCGATGCGGACGGCCATTCGCTGACGATATCATCGGTAAGCAATGCAGTTGGCGGAGCAGTATCGTTCGACGGACTTGGCAACGTTGTTTTTGTTCCTGAGGCGAACCGAACGTCACCTGCAAGTTTCGACTATCTGCTGACCGATATCACCGGTGAGACCGATACGGCGACCGTCACCATCAACCTGACAGCTGTCAATGACGCGCCCGAGATAGCGCCGATCGATGATCTTACGGGAATTGAGGATGTCCGGTTCGTCGGGCAGCTCCCGGCCGATGCGTTCAGCGACATTGATGGGGATCAGTTGACATTGTCGGTTCGCAGCGCCGGGGGAACACCAATTCCCGACTGGCTTGTGTTCCAGCCGGATACGCTCGGGCTTGTCGGAGATCCGCCGGCCGATTTCAATGGCACGATCACACTTGAAGTTGTCGCCGACGATGGCACGATCGAAACCGTCAGAAGTTTCAATCTCATCATTGACAATGTGAATGATGCACCTGTCGCCGGCGACGATGTGGTTCAAGGCAATGAAGACGAACCAACGGTCATTTCGATTGACAGCCTGCTGATCAACGACACGGATATCGATGGCGATGTCCTGACGATTTCCGCGCTTGCACCGGGTGACGGGTATACTGCCGCGTTCGATGGAAACGGCAATGTGATCATCACTCGCGCTGCTGATATGTTCGGCGACTTTGATGTCGGTTACACGGTCAGCGACGGTGAAATCACTGATGATGCGACGATCACCGTCTCACTTTTACCGGTTAATGACAGGCCGGAAACAAAGCCGATTGAAGATGTATCGGTTGACGAGGACGAAGCGATCGACATTGCGCTTCCAGCAGACTTCGCAACCGATGTGGATGGGGATACGCTGACACTGACGGCGGCGCAGACCGACGGGATGCCGTTGCCGACCTGGTTGAATTTCGATGCCCCAAGCAGCAGATTTACAGGACAGCCTCCGGCAAATTTCTTTGGCACCATCGCCATTGCGGTAACCGCTTCGGACGGTGCGCTGGCGTCAACTTCGGCATTCGATCTGATCATTCAACCGGTTAACGATGCTCCTCTGCTGACGCTGCCCTTCTCCGATCGGTTCGTCGATGAGGATCAAAACTTCAACATGCAACTTCAACAGGGGTTGTTTACCGACGTCGAAGGCGACGAACTGTCCTACAGCATGTCCTTGGCCGATGGTTCGGCGCTCCCGGCATGGTTGACCTCCGATACCCAGAACCTTCGGCTCATCGGTGTTCCGCCGGCTGACTTCAACGGCGAAATCGACATTCGGATCACTGCGAACGATGGGACGGCATCGACATCGGATATATTCACGCTCACTCTGACGCCGGTGAACGACGCGCCCTATGCCGCCAATTTGTTGCCCGACAGGCCTCTGGCTGGTGAGGAAATCGTAACCGGAACGGCATTTGTCATCGAGGTTCCCGCCGACACCTTTGCGGATGTGGATGGTGACCAGATGCAGTTTGCAGCCACGCTGGCTGATGGCAGCGCGTTACCGGATTGGTTGAGTTTCGACGGCACCCAACTCTTCGGTACGGCGCCACAGGGCGCCGGGGATATCTATGAAATTCAAATTCTAGCGACCGATGGTCAGGAGATTGCGACCGACAACTTCCTGATCGCGATCGCAGAAGGGGATTTCAACGCCGCACCAGTTGCAGTCGCGGACTCCTTCAACATGCGCGGCAATATCAGCAGGACGATCGGTCCGGAGAAGCTGCTTGCCAATGACAGCGATCCGGACGGAGATGCGCTTGAGATCACTGCCGTTGATACGCCCAGCGATGGCACGGTTGAGCTGTTGGCCAATGGACGGATCAAATTTACCCCTGACGTCGGATTTGAAGGTGAGGCTGAATTTTTCTACACGGTGAGTGATGGCGAGGAGACCGCTCGTGCAAGAGTTGCCGTTGCCGTTACCGACCCCTACGAAAACGTTGAATCAGGTGGCCAGGGGAGCGATCTGCTGATTGCCGACAGCCGGTTTGGCGACAGCCATCTCACCGGAGGGGCAGGAAATGACTTCCTGCTTTCATTTGCCGGCAACGATACCTTGCGCGGTGGTTCCGGAAACGATCTGCTCTTCTCGGGTAGTGGAGATGATCGGCTGCGTGGCGGCTCTGGCGACGATTTTCTGTCCGGGGGCCGCGGCAATGACCGGCTGTCCGGCGGTCGCGGAGACGACACGTTGTTCGGCGGTCGCGGTGAGGACCGGATTTCCGGCGGTAAGGGGGACGATCTCCTGTTTGGCGGCAGCGGTTCCGATATCTTTACCTACCGGTTCGGGGACGGCTCCGACCGCATTATGGACTATCAAACCCCTCGCTCCGGACGAAGGTTCAACGTCGACGGCGACCGGATCAGGCTCGATGTTGAAGGCATCGATTCCTTCGAAGATCTGTTGGCAGTCGGCCAGAACCAGAACGGCGGTGTTTTGTTCGACTTCGGCGATGGAAATGAGCTGTTCCTGTCCGGCACGCGTCTGGGTGCGCTTGACGGCGACACCTTCTCCTTCTTCTGATGCAGGTGGAATGAAATTGGAAATGTCAGACACGGCGACGGGATAGCAGATGACCTCGGTCAACAGAGACGTTGTACGGGAAAAGCTCGGCAAGATCCGCGGCGCGTTCCTGATCGTCGCGCTGTTCAGTTGCGTGGTCAATATCCTGATGCTCACCGGTCCGATGTTCATGCTGCAGGTTTACGATCGTATTCTTGCAAGCCAGTCCGTTCCCACCCTGGTTGCGCTGCTGGGACTGGCGGTCGGCCTCTATCTGATGATGGGGTTTTTTGATTTCCTGCGCACCCGAACTCTTTCAAGGGCAGCCCATTGGCTGGAGAACGAACTGACGCCGCTTGCCTTCCGGTCCTGGCTGGTACGCTCATTGTCGGGGTACAGACCCGGCTACAGGCCGCTGCAGGATCTGAGTTCCATTCGCGGATTTCTTGGCAGTCCGGTCTCCCTGGCCCTGTTCGATCTGCCATGGTTCCCGATCTATCTGAGCGTCGTGTTTTTGTTGCATTTTCAGCTTGGGTTGCTGGCGACTGCGGGTGCAGCGGTCATTGTGGTGATTGCTCTTTTGAATGAACTCCTGAGCGCAAGGCCGATGCGGGAAGCGGCTGGTCTTGATCAGTCGGAAGGACGGTTTGCCGAATTGAATCAGAAGGGTGCCGATTCCGTGCTGGCCATGGGAATGCTGGCGCACACCCAGCGGGCGTGGCGCGAGTTGCGGTCTGCCGCGATATTCAATCAGCAACGCGGTTCCGAACGGTCGGAATTTTTCGGTGCGCTGTCGAAATCGTTCCGCCTGCTGCTGCAATCCGCCATATTGGCGCTTGGCGCCTATCTGGCGATTTTACAGGAAATCAGCCCGGGGATGATTGTCGCCGCATCGATCATCGCCGGCCGGGCCCTTGCCCCGATGGATCAGCTGGTCGGTGGCTGGCGGAACATCAAGCGGACACACCTGGCCTACAAACGGCTGCGCGACTATCTCAGCCGTGATGCAGAATCCGAACCTGTTACGGTGGAGTTGCCCGATCCGACCGGCAGAATCGCTGTTATCGATGCCACGAAATTTCCGCCCGGCCCCAGGAATCCTGCCGATACGAAACCGATCCTGCATGACATCAACTTCACCCTGGAGCCGGGAGATGGATTGGGCGTGATCGGCCCGAGTGCGTCGGGAAAATCCACCTTGGCGCGCATGCTTGTCGGCCTCTGGGTGCCTGATCAGGGTGAAGTCCGGATTGACGGCGCGACATTTGAGCAGTGGGACATCGACAAGATCGGCCGGCACATTGGTTACCTGCCGCAATCGGTCGAATTGCTTGCCGGTTCAATTGCCCAGAACATTGCTCGGTTCGAACCCGATCCGGACCAGCGTGAACTGGTGGATGCGGCAAAACTTGCCGGCGTTCATGAAATGATACTTGGCCTGCCGGACGGATACGCAACGGATGTGGATTCCGCTGTGACGCCGCTCACCGGCGGGCAGAAGCAGCGCATTGCCTTGGCCAGGGCGGTCTATCGGCAACCCCGGCTGGTCGTGCTTGACGAGCCGAACTCCAACCTTGACGCCGACGGAGACGCGGCGCTGGCTTCCGCCATTCTGGCGCTCAGGGAAAACGGTTCGGTGGTGGTCGTCATGGCGCACCGGCCGAGTGCCATAGCCGCCGTCGACAAGGTGCTTATGCTTCGGGACGGTGAACAAATGGAATTCGGCCGCAAGGAAGATGTCATCCGAAAATTTACAAAAGCGGTTTGAGCTGAACATGATTGAAAGCAGGCAACCCAGAACGAATTACCGAAGGCCGGCGCTGGTCGGCCTCGCCGCGCTGTTCGTGCTGTTTGGCGGTATTTTTCTGTGGAGCAGCCACGCCGAAATCTCCGGCGCCGTGCTGGCGAACGGCGCGGTTGTCGTGGAGGGCAAACCGAAGTCGGTCCAGCATCTGGACGGGGGAATCGTAAAAGCCATACACGTCGCGGCGGGGGAGCGTGTTGAAACCGGACACACCCTGATTGAACTCGATGACACGACGATTTCGGCCAATGTGGCAATATACCGAAACCGGTGGCGTGATGGATTGGTCCGCCGCGAAAGGCTGCTGTCGGAACTGCGCGGGCTTGAAACGGTGAACCTGCCAAAGAAACTGGCGGGCAGTGAAAAGCAGCTTGATGTCGAAGGCGCGATGGAACAGCAGCGGGTCCTGCTGAGGGCGCGCAAGGCAACACGAACGGCGCAGATCAATCAGCTTGATGAGCAGATTAACCAGTTCTCCAACCAGATCGTCGGAACGGAAGGGCTGATCAAGGAAAAGAACCTGCAGATCGGGACATTTGATGAGGAACGGCTTTCACTGGTCTCGCTGGTGGAACGCAAAATCGTCCCACGCACCCGGCTGATGGAGCTGGATCGATCTCGTGCCGATCTTCGTGGACAGTTGAACGAGCACACTTCGGAAATCGCGCGGCTGAAAAACGCGATCTCCGAAAAGAAAATCGCCAAACTTCAAATTGAACGCGAACATCAGGAAGCCGTCGTCTCGGAACTTGAAAAGGTCAATGTCACGGTCGACGAACTGGAACAGCAGATTGGTGCAACGGAGCAGCAGCTGCAGCGCACCGTGATCAAGGCGCCGGTCACGGGGATCGTGCACGAACTCAATGTTTTCACCATCGGCGGCGTGGTGCAGGCCGGCCAGACGATCATGCAGCTCATTCCCGACGATGTTCACTTGGAAATTGAGCTGAATGTCGACACCCGTTCAATCGATCAGATTCGGCTTGCCCAGCGGACATTTGTTCGGTTTCCGGCATTTCTGCAAAGAACGACACCGCAATTAAATGGCGTCGTGACGGCCATTTCGCCTTCCAGTGTGACCGATGAAAACACCGGCTTTTCATTCTACCGGATCAAGGTCGAGCTGGAAGAGGGAGAGATTGAAAAGCTGGGCGGCAAGCGGCTCGTTTCTGGCATGCCGGTTGAGGGTTTCGTGCCGACGGAAAACCGCACCGTGGCCGCATATCTGGTGAAGCCGCTGGCGGATCAACTGGCGCGCGCATTCAGAGAGGAATGATCCGGTTCAAAACTCAAAGGCATTCGTCGACCAGAGCTTTGAGGTTTTTGATGATCAGGTCGGGGTTCTGGTGAAGAACGAGTTGTCCGGCGCTTTCATCCGCCACGAACTGAAAATTTGACTTTCTGGCTGAAAGGGCTTCCACAGATTCGATGTCGACGACAGGATCGTATTTTCCGTGGATCAGCCGAACGGGAACGTCGCAACTTTCGATATATTCAGACCAATCTCTGACGACGTGATAAGAATCCGTCTGAAAGGCCTTGTGGCCCTGCCGAATGCTGAAATGGTATCCTCCGGTGATGATATTGTAGATCTCCGGCAATTTGGCCGTCTCGTAATCGACAAGCGAACTTGAATACAGGGCCGAGAGAAAGGCTTCCTCGCCTCCCATGTCCAATTGCCGGATGCCCGTCTTGACGATGAACGGAAGCAGGCTCGGTGTGAACTTGGCCGTCATCGCCACGACGCGCTGGCGGGTGTTCATTGATCTGATCTGGGCGATGGACTCAATCGGAACGCCGCCCGAGACATTGCAGATTCCGGCGATTCGATCACCCAGGTGGTGATGCGAGGCAAAGGCGTAGACCGATCCGGCCATATGTCCCAGCACGACCGTGGAACGAATGCCGAACCGGTCAAGCAACTGCTCTACCGATTGTGCCAGGCGCTGCGGCGCCGAGGCAATGTCGCCATTGTCCGGATCCGCGTCACCGAAATGCGGCCGTTCCGGTGCGATGAGGCGCAATCTTTGCCGTTCAAGCAGGTCGATGAATTTACCTGTGACGGCGCAACCGTCGAGCATGCCGTGTAGAAACAGAACCGGTGTTCCCTCTTTGGGGCCGTAGACATGGACCGGGCACGACCAGCCTCCGGATGTCGTGAAGACCCTCGGACCGTCTCTGTAGACATTGATCCCTTCCGCCGAAATGGGCGCGTCGATGACGCTGAAAAGGCCGGAAACCAGCCGCACGATCTCGACTTGCGATTTTGCGCCGGTCTTCTTCTGAATTGTCTTCAACTGCGTGCGAACGGTGTTGAGAGATTTTGAATTCTGATCGGCGATGTCATTCAGCGTCAGTCCTGAGACCAACTGACGGACAATTTCGATTTCGGCGTCGGTCAGGCGGAAGGACTCTCTCAGGAAATCAGAAAACTCCCTGCGCCACAGCCTATCGACCTCAGACAGCAGCAAAAGCGCCTCGCCGGAACTCTCCTTCACGGAGACGGCGGCACAGACAATGGTCTCTTCCCTGGCGCCCTTGAGCACGACAATGCCAAGAAATGTATATGGTTCCGCATCTGCAAGACGGCCCGCTGCGCCTTTTAGGGATGTCTCACTGGCGGGACTGAAGTAAAGGTCGGCAAGTTGCGTCGGTTTTTCGATCTGCAGTTGATCGATTGCCTTGGCATTCTGCCAGACCATCTGACAGTCGCCTGATACAAGCAGACAGCACAGATGGCGCCGGCTGTTCAGCAACATGGCAAGGTCTTTCGGGTTGCCGTCACGCTTAAGGTCACCGATCAGGGCCGTCGCGATCTCCAGATGCCGGTTGATGCTGGAATATTCACTTGATGCGTTTTGAGTGTCTCCTTTGCCGGCTGTCTGATTTTCAGCGGTCACGGATTCGATGTGCTCTTCCCACATCGCCATGAATTCGGGATATCGATGAGGCTCGAGAACGATGCTGTAAATCGCTTCGATCAATCGATCACGCGTATTGGAAACGGCCCGGTTCTCATCAGAAGAAAAGTCTCCCGAATTGTCCGATACGCTTTTGTGTTTGCCATCGAAATTCATGTCAAACCGATCATATAGGGCGGTTGTTTTGTATCGAAAGCCCGTCAGATGTAGAAGCTATATGATGAATAGCTGGCTTTGCAATGAAGCCAGAGCATTTGCCGAACCGCAATCAGGCGGCAAAAAGATGGTTCAAAAACAACCGTCCGCCAATATGGAGTACTGGCCTGCTCGACTAACCGACCGCGCCGGCTTGCATGCCAGCGGGGAAGACGCCGTGCTGGCGCTTGTCATCGAGAACTCTTTGAACGATCTCGGTCGATATGGTTTTTTCCTCCATCGCGTAGCCATACATCAGCGCCGTATCGCAAAGGATGTTGATCAAGCGTGGCGTCCCCTGGGTGGCAAAGCAGATAAGGTCGCATGCTTCGTCCGAAAACAGTTTCCGGTCCGCACCCGCTACTGCCAGCCGGTGATCGATGTAACCGATAACGTCTTTGCGCCCGAGAAGCCCGAGATGGAAATCGGATGAAACCCGTTGGGCAAACTGGATAAGTTCCGGATCCGCGAGAAGTTGCTTCAATTGTGGCTGGCCGCTCAAAACGATCTGCAGCAGCTCGCGATCATAGGTGTTGATATTGGACATCAGGCGCAGTTCCTCGAGGACCTTTGGTCCAAGGTTCTGCGCCTCGTCTACGATCAGAACGGTCCGTTTGCCGAGCTCATGTTGCCGGGAAAGGAAATCGTCAAATCGCTTGTGGAGACCGACATAACTCGTGCTTTCAAAGTCTTCGTCGAAGGCCATCAGGATCCATTCGAGCAATTCGCCGCGGCCGCCATGCGTATTGGAAAGCAATCCGACCGTGATGTCGCCAGGAAGCTTGCCCAGGAGTTGCCTGATCAGGGTTGTTTTGCCGGCACCGATTTCGCCGGTGATGACGGTGAAACCGGCATGGTTCATGATGCCGTATTCCAGCATGGCGAATGCCATGCTGTGAGGGCTTGCCCAATAGATGAATCTTGGATCAGGCACCAGTGCGAATGGCTTTGCCCTCAAGTTGTAGAAAGGTTCGTACATTGCCGGGACTGAACTCTTGAGAGAAGAAGCCATTTGGTTGTCCGCTCATATCGAATTGATTTAGCAGGTGCAACATTATTGCCGGAAATGGTTTACAAACCGGCGTAGAGGCCTGCATTTCCACTCAAAGCGATTGTTCAGCCTGTCCAGGCTCATGGTCAGCAGTGTTCAGATACCTGACCTCATCACCCCATCGAGCAGAACAGGGCGTATCCATATGGCCATGCGGGTAGTTCGAGCAAAGCACCTCGACTTCTCCTGAAATGCATCAAAATTTCAAACCGTCCGGCCCAGGAGGCAGTTGCGCTGCTACGATGAATTCGCTGAAGCCTGCGATCTCCGCTTCCCGAGCAGCAAGCCATCAAGCACCACAAGCGCAATCATGACGGGCCATACGGTGCACAAAAGCAGACCTGCAACACGAGGAAGGTCCCATCCCT
Source organism: Hyphomicrobiales bacterium (assembly GCA_021775495.1). Taxonomy (GTDB): domain Bacteria; phylum Pseudomonadota; class Alphaproteobacteria; order Rhizobiales; family Rhizobiaceae; genus JAJFHT01. Next base: position 11,930 of record JAJFHT010000227.1, read on the forward strand.
CTCCGCTATGCCAGCCTTCCAGGTAGGTCATGGTCAGAAATATCAGGGTTATCAGGCAGTAAACCAATTGCAGCCAGAAAACCGGATTTTCCCAAGGCATCATTGTCTCAATCCCACCCGTGCTTGTGAGGCACTACAATAAAAAACTTTAATTAGTCATTTAACAATAACTTAACCATAACAGGATTGTCAAAGGGGCGGGCGCCGATGCGGTGTTTCAAAGACTGCGTCGGGCCGACGAGCACAAGGGTTCCTGTACCATTGCATACACAGTGAGCCGGTTTATTGTGGACCGTGAACCGATCCAGGGAAGGGTGACCATTGTCGATATTCGGCTTCAAAGCCCGCGGCGCAGATCGTGACCGGGAAACCGATGCCCAGCGTTTCGACCTCCTGTGCCGCACGCTTGACGATCTGTCACGGCAGGTTGCCAACGAAAGAGACGGGCTGACGAAACGCCTGGAAAAGGTCCGCACGGATGCGGCTTTCACACTGCAGGCACTGGAAGATGATCCGGAGAGTGGTTTGTCTGCCCGCGTCGACGAGCTGATGGGATCGTTGCAGCATTGCGAACGGCGATTGGATATGCTCCAGGCGCATTTTGCGTTTCTGGCCGAACTTCGCGAACATTCTCAGGAGTATCTTGTGGTCGGTGAACCGGCCACGGGTGATTGATCCGGCCTGATTGTCGCGTGTCGCATATGATCAAAAGACGGGCACGACGACCGTTTGCACTCAAACCGGAATTATCTTGCCAAACTTTGGTTTGACTTACGCCTTTTGCGCCAACCAGCAATTCCCAATAAGCCCAGTGCGCCGGCAAAAAGCGGAAGCCCGGCGGGTAGAGGAACGGCTGTCGTCGGGGTGCCGTTGTAATAAATCGACGCGTGCGACAGATTCTGGCTTGTCGTCCA
>JAJFHT010000228.1 GCA_021775495.1 Hyphomicrobiales bacterium
CACTCCGCGACCCAGGCGGCTGCCGGATCCATGCGCCAGCGGTTGGTGATGGTGTCGATGTCCTGGCGATAATGTTCCGGATCCGGCACCGCATTGAATGTGCCAAAAGCGAGCTGATAGATTTTTCGCGCAGCGGCGATATCCACTTCGGTCATCGATCGGATGGTGATGTCTGATTGATCTGAGCTCATTCGGGTCTTCCGATGGTAACTTGTGTCCTCATTCAATCGCTATCCTGTGGATCTGGTTTTCAACAATAGCTTCGTGCGATCAGAAGACGCGCCGGCGCGCCATTATTCAGCCGATTTTCCGGTGTGAATGGCCTTTCGAAAATTGCTCAATACCGTTGGGACTTTTCACACGGATTGCGACCTGTTAGGGCTGAATTCATGACCGAAAAAAGCACACTGTACAACGCCGTTTCATGGCTGTCCTGGCCTGTCTTGTTCGTTTTCTGCCTCGCAGTGACCGGCTATGGCTTCGAGGTCGGCAGGCCGGTTCTCTTTTTCAATATTGTCTATGTCATTCTGGCAGCCACGCTATTTTTGCTGGAGCGGACAATGCCGCATGAGCAGGTGTGGAACCAGAATGACGGCCAGACCTTTGCCAATATTGCGCACACGCTGATGAGCAAAGGCGGGGTGCAGGTGCTGGTGGTGTTCAGCACCGTCATCGGACTTGCGTCCCTGATCACACCGATGTCGGAACCGGGATTCGGAATCTGGCCGCGCCAGTGGCCGATGCTGGCACAGGTCGCGATCGGTGTGGTGATCGCCGAATTTGCGCTCTATTGGGCACACCGGATTGCGCATGAATGGCTGCCGCTTTGGCATTTCCATGCGGTCCACCACAGTGTGACACGGCTGTGGATCATCAACACCGGGCGTTTCCATTTTGTCGACAGCCTTGTCAGCATCGTTGTCGGCGTAGTGATCCTGCTTGCGCTCGGCGCGCCGCTGGAGGTTGTGACCTGGCTGTCTGCGATTACCGCCTTCCTTGGAATTTTGACCCATTGCAACGTCGACATGCGCTTTGGTGTCATTTCACTGGTGTTCAATACGCCGGGCCTGCATCGCTGGCACCACAGCCGCGATGTTCGCGAAGGCAACAAGAACTACGGTGAAAACCTGATGATCTGGGATCAGATTTTCCGCACGTTTTACAACCCGCCGCATCGTCCGCCGGTCAATATCGGTATCGATGAACACATGCCGGCCGATTTCCTCGGCCAGCTTGCCCATCCGTTCAAGCGAAACTTCCAGGGAAGTGACAAATAGGCGTTATTGCGGTGGAGGACCAATCCGGTCCGGGTGGGCTGCCGTAAACGCGTTGAGCTCGGCGCAAGACGCTGCAACGCTGCGGATGTTGGGACAATCGGCATAATCCGCACCCCAACGATCAGCATTGTAAAGCTGTGGGATCAGGCAGCAATCAGCCAGGCCGGGATCCGACCCATGGCAGTAATCCCCCGCCGGCCGGCCTGCCAGCAGTGCCTCGAACGCCAGCAGGCCCTGGCGGATGAACTTCTGCATCCATGCCCTGCGCGTTTCATCACCGCCGCCGGCCAGTTCGACGACGTGTGCCGCGACCGATGTGTTGCAGACCGGGTGAATCTCCATGGCGATCACATATGCCAGCGCCCGCGCGCGGGTACGACCAAGCGGGTCGGCCGGCAGGAAATTCAATCCGGTTCTGGTTTCATCCAGATATTCGATGATCGCCAGCGACTGGGTAAGAAGGTGCCCATCGATCTGAAGCGCCGGAACGAGACCCTGCGGATTGCGTTGCAGATGTTCCGCGCTCTTGTGGCCCCTTTTGAGAAGATCAATCGGCACCGCCTGATATTCGATGCCGGCCAGATTGAGTGCGATCCGCACCCGGTAGCTGGCTGACGACCGCCAATAGTCGTAGAGGATCGGCTGGGTCATGAGATGACTTCCCCAGCCTGCATTCTTTTCAACACCTGCATTTTCCTCTCCTACCGTCGATCTGTTGCATCAAACGTCGGTCAGCTCCTTGTCGTGCATCCAGGCCGCCTGTTTGGGCGCACGTTTGGTCTTTGACCACTCCTCAAGCATTTCCCATTTCACGCCGTCGAGCCGTTTCAGGAATTTATCTTCCTCCGGATCCTGACAGGCAAGTTCGACGCGGTGTCCATTGGGATCGAAGAAATAGATGGAATGAAACAGTGTGTGATCGGTGACACCCAGTACCTCCACACCATTGGCCTCGAGCTGCTCTTTGAAGGCGATCAGCGTATCGCGATCCTTGACCTTGAAGGCGATGTGCTGAACCCATTCCGGTGTGTTCGGATCGCGGCCCATCTCCGGTTTGGTCGGCAGCTCGAAAAACGCCAGCACATTGCCGTTCCCGGCATCGAGGAAGATGTGCATATAGGGATCTGGTTCATGGGTGGATGGCACGTTGTCTTCGGCAATTGCCAGCACGAAATCCATATTGAGGTTCTTGCCGTACCACTCCACCGTTTGCTTGGCGTCCTTGCAGCGATAGGCGACGTGGTGAATTTTCTCGATTTTCATCGCTCCGGTCTCCTTTTTTCCGGATTATCAAACACGTCCTTGCATTGTTTTTGCCTGCCGGATCTGCGCCCGGCTTGCTGTGCCCAATGGCACGTCGTTCAGTCGCCGGCAGCGGCCTCCATGGCCTGGCGCAGCACATCGCGATCGCCGATATGGTTGGCCAGGAGCAGGATCAAACGGGCATTGATCGCATCGCTCTGTTCTTTCGAACGGCCGTCATGAAGCGCCAGAAGTTCTGCATAGAAATCATCCGGGCGAGGAATCTTGGCAGCGGTATCAAGCCGGTTCATCATACTTTCTCCAATGTCCCGCCTATGGCGGTTTCGACAGCTGAACGCACGGCCTGTTCGTCAAAGGATTGCCAGCGCGCGGCAACATGCTGGTCCGGCCGCATCAGATAGACCGCGCCGGTGGCGCCACCCAGATAACGCTGGCGCAGCGCATCATTGTCTTTGGCCGACAATGCCACGCGAGAAACCGAAATGCCGCCAACTTCGAGGGTTTCGGGCGCATCGGCATCGATTGTCAGAAGCTGAAATCCACCGCCAAGCCTGTCGAGCAGCCAGCCGTCCTTCTCCGGCGCATCTGCCGCCGGCGTACCGGGCCGTGTTCGCGCCGGCATGTCCATATCATCCGGCCCGTTTAGCAGTGAGCCATCATAGGTGCAGGGAACCGACAGCCGGCCGGAATTGACCAGCGGTCGTGCAAACTCGAAACGCTCCGCCATGTCGAGAACTGCATTTCGGAAAATTCGTGATATTTCCGATTTCGGAGTGATGAAATCGGTGGACCGGGTGGAGTTCAGAAGGTTCTCATCGGCGCCATGGACGCGCTCGCTGTCATAGGTGTCGAGCAGGCTGTCGGGTGCCAGTCCATCCATCACCAGTTTCAGCTTCCAGATCAGGTTGTCGGTGTCCTGCAATCCGGAATTGGCGCCACGCGCACCGAATGGTGAGACCTGGTGAGCCGAATCGCCGGCAAACAACACCCGCCCATGACGGAACTCTTCCATGCGTCGGCACTGAAACGTAT
>JAJFHT010000229.1 GCA_021775495.1 Hyphomicrobiales bacterium
TTACGAGAATGGCGGCCTGTGTCATCTGGTGGCGGTATCATTCGACAATTCGGGCATTCCGGTCCAGCTGTTTACGGTGAACCGCTGGGTAGCGATGGAATGGCAGTATCCGGCTGACGTTGTGATATCGATGATCGACAAGTTCCAGATCGAGGATCCGATTGACGGCAAGGAAAAATTCAGTCTTTCCAGCCGATGGCTTATGGCGATGCTGAAACTGTATCGGCCGCAGATCGAATGGGCCCTGCATGAACGTGATACGATGATCGCGGCAATGAAGTCCGACAACCCCGACAATTGGTCCGAAGACGACACCGTCGAAGTCCTTTCGGCGGTCACATTTGATTTTGCGGAGCAGATCGACAGGATTGAAGAGGCCCTGGCTGCCCAGCAGGCCGGGTAGAACCTTTCCTGGTTTGGTCGGAATGAAAAACTGGAAACCCGATCAGTTGGCGCTAGAGATTCAGGTGCAGGAACTGATTGAATTCTGACTGCGTATAGTCGCCGAATGCCGGACCGTTCCTGAAGCCGTATCGGCGGTAGAGTGAAAGGGCGGGTTCGAAAGCCTCGCCGGAACCGGTCTCAAGGCTGAGGCGCCGGTAACCGCGCCGACCGGCGACATCAAGCACATGTTCGAGCAAGGCGGTACCCACGCCCTTTCGCGAATGAGCCGCGTCCGTGCGCATCGATTTTATCTCGCCGGTTTCAACGTCGATTTCCTTCAACGCCCCCATGCCAAGCAATGCGTCTTCATTCCATGCTGAAAAGAAACTCACTTCCGGCGCCTCAAGGCCGGAAAGATCCAGTGCATAGACACTTCCAGGCGGCGAGTTGTCGTGCATGCCGGCCAAATGGGTGCGCAGCAGCGCCTGAACCTGTTCGTTGTCCAGATGTCCTTCGACGATGTTCATTTCGGCCTCTTTATTGCAACAAGATAGCGTGCGGTGTTTCGGCCGGGATTGTGAAACGATACGGTGCTTTGGAGCTTCATCCTCAGGCAGTCATTTCGCTCGAGCCTGTGCAATCCGTCACCGAGCCTCAGATCCAGCCGGCCGTCGAAAAGAACAATGTGCTGTTCCATGCCATGGGACGGCGGAGCGCCGTAGTCGATCGTTGCACCGGCCGGAAGCTCGCTCCACACCAACTCGATATCGTAACCTTTCGCGGGGGGAGAAATGGCGGTGCGCACAAATCCGGTTTGAGGATCATGCCACACCGTGGCGGCAGCCCGGGAAATAAGACGCGGTTCATCGTCTTCAATCTCCAGAAGCAGTTGTGACATCGTCACGCCATATGTCGAGCAGAGGCGCCCGAGCGCGTTGGCCGTCGGGCTGTTATCACCGCGCTCGATTCGCGATAGCGTCGCACGGCTGATTCCCGACTTTTGCGCGGCCTGCTCCAGGGTCAGTCCGGCCTTCTGCCGAATCGCCAAAAGCCTGCCGGCAAGAGTAAGGTCAAATTTCTCATATTCAGGAAAAATTCCCATATTTGAATATTGCCGGTGAACCTCCGCGGGGTCAAGTCTGTGAACCCAACCTGCCGAACCTGGATTCCTCGGGTCTTAGATTGCCTTTCAGTCGTTCAAGGCCGTCGATCCACGCTCCAGAAAGGCGAACTCGATTTCCTGGTGGAACGGTTCGGGAGGCCTGCCGCTTTCGCTCATCGCAACAATGGCGTCAGCTGCCTTCGATCCGATCGTGCGTGCCGGCAGCCGCACCGTTGTCAGTGCCGGAACCATATGGGCCGAACCTCTGAAGTCGCCAATACCGACAATCGAAATCTCTTCCGGGATGGTCATCCCCAGTGCATGGCAGCCATAGATGGCTCCCTGTGCGATGATATCGTTACCGCACAGAACGGCGGTCGGCGGGGATTTTGACAGAACATCCATCGCAAGTTTCTTGGCAGCACCAATATCGTAGGGGCATGTCAACAACCGGTCGCCGGATATGTCGATGCCGTTCCTGGCGGCCTCCGACAGGACTCCCGAAATGCGATCACGTGCACGATCGTTCGAAGCGGTCTCCGGAAACAGGCAGGCAAAATCCCTGTGCCCGAGTTCGATTAAATGCCGGGTCACACGCGCGCCGGCTTCGAAGTTGTTGGCGCCGATACAAGGCAGCGCGGACTCCGATTCATAGTTCCAGATCGAGATGACCGGAACATCGCGTTCGGCAAGCAGGTTCAGAGCGACATCCTCATGGTCGAAACCAACCAGAACCACGCCGTCGATCCGGCGCTCAAGCAATGACCGGATGATCGATCCTTCGAGCGACAGGTCGAAACCATGTGCGGCAATCAGCATGGTGCGGTCGTGCTGATGAAGCCGCGATGAAAACGCATCGATCATCTCGGCAAATATGGCGTTGTCGATCGTCGGCACAATGAGGCCGAACGTGCCTGAAAAATAGCTATGCATGCTGCCGGCCATGCGATCGCGGATGTAGCAGAGATCAGTTGCAGCCTGCTCGATACGGCGCCGTGTCGGTGCTTTCACAACGTCTGGTGTATTGTAAAACCGCGAGACCGTGGCGGGTGAAACGCCGGCCCGCTTGGCCACTTCGACGATTCCGGGCGCGCCCTTTCGCGATCTCTGACGTTTCAACGTCCAACATCCTCCGTCTGATTCTCAGGCCATGAAAACAGAAAATGAAAACGTTTGCATTCTTATTTTCATTGGCTAGCGTTTTGGTAATGGTCGGGCTGCTCTGCTTGCATTGCGGCCTGGGGGAGGAAAGGATCGGCCAGGGAATATGGAGTTTCTCGGCTATTTTGGCGGTGTGTTCGAACCGGTTTCATTGTTGCTGCTCATTGGTGGCACGATCGGCGGGCTGATACTTGGCGCAACGCCGGGCCTGTCGCCCACCATGGCTGTTGCCCTGTTGATCCCGTTCACTTTTCACCTGGCACCGGCGCAGGGGCTGATTCTTTTGGGCGCTGCCTACACGTCAACCGTTGCCGGCGGCGCGGTCAGCGCTATCTTGCTGAAAATTCCCGGCGCTCCCGCCAATATCGCCACCGCTCTCGATGGCAATGAAATGGCGCGTCAGGGCCATGGCGCCAGGGCGCTGCATCTGTCGTTTCTGTCAAGCGGCGTCGGCGGCGTCATCGGTGTCCTGCTGCTGATCTTTCTGACACCGATGCTGGCGCAATGGGCGCTGGCGTTCGGACCGTCGCATCTGTTCTGGCTGGCGATTCTCGGTGTGACAGTCATCGGGTCGCTGGATTCGAAATCATTCGTGAAAGGCCTCTTGTCCGGCTGTATCGGTCTGTGGCTGTCAATGATCGGGTTTGACGACATCTATGGTGCGCAGCGGTTCATCTTCACCGACGCGCTGACCGGCGGCATCCACATCATCGCCGCGCTGATCGGCATATTTGCCATCCCGCAGGTGCTGGAAATGTTCTCCAAGGGCCGCGATGGCCGCGCCATCCAGACCATCGCGGTTCCCGATCATTCGCTGAAGGACTCCTTCCGCGAGATCCTCGGCAGCGGACGGGCACTGACAATTGGTACGGTCGTCGGGTCCATTGTCGGTCTCATCCCGGGCGTCGGCGGCCAGATTGCCGGACTTGTCGCTTACGACCAGGCCAAGAAATTCTCGCCCCACAAGGATAAGTTCGGAACCGGGCATCCGGAGGGTGTGATTGCGGCCGAAGCGGCAAACAATGCCATGGTCGGTCCCTCGCTTGTTCCGCTGCTGACATTGTCCATTCCCGGAAGTCCGACCGCAGCCGTGCTGTTGGGCGGGCTTCTGATCCACGGCATTTTTCCCGGCACCGATCTGTTCGAACGCAATCCGGAGGTGGCCTGGACCTTCATCAACTCGATGCTGATCGGCCAGGTCCTGATGGTGGTGTTCGGCATCTATACTGCCGTCTGGGCCGCAAAAATCGCACGTGCGCCGATCCCGATCATGGCTTCGGCTGTGCTGGTGCTGGCGGTGTTCGGATCCTATTCGGTGCAACAGTCGATGGGCGATGTCACCATCATGATCTCGCTGGGCGTGGCGATGTTCTTCCTGGAGAAATTCGGGTTTTCAGCAGCACCACTGGTGCTTGGTCTGATCCTCGGGCCAATTGCTGAAGCCAATTTCAATCAGGGCACGCTCATCGCCGCTGCGCAGGATGGCCCGATGGTCTATTTCTTCACCGGTCCGCTCAACCTTCTGCTGATCCTGCTGGTGGTGCTGTCGGTCGGCTATTCGTTCTGGTCGAATATGCTGCATGCACCGGGTTCGGCAAAGCTGGAGCCGGCCGAATGACTGCTTCCCGGACCCAGCATTTCACCGCCGCCGGCCTGGTTCTTGCCGTCGCCCTTTCGGTCACCTGGCTGAGTTTCACCCAGGAGCCGGTCGAGGCCTTCCTGTTTCCGAGGCTGATATCCGTTGTCTTTTCCGTTCTTGCGGCGTGGAATTTCATTCGCGCGGCATCCGGCCTGGCAAAGGTCGGAACCGGGCTGACGATCAGGCATGCCGGCAATATCTGGCCCGGACTTCTGGTCATGCTGATCTATGCGCTTTTCGCTGCAAAAACATTTGGATTCTACGCCAGTTCGGTCGTGGCGTTTCTGGCGATCTACACACTCTACGATCCGACACCGATCTCTAACGGTCGCGGTTGGGCGCGGCGTGTCATCGTGACGATCGGATTCATGATCGTCATCTACGGGCTCTTTGCGCTGCTGCTCAGAGTGCAGACGCCCAGAGGTCTGTTCATATGATCCGGGGTTTCCGGTTCGATAAAACCAAGGGAGGTACGAAATGAAGAAACTTATGACAAGACTGGCCATGTCGCTGGCTGGGGCAGCTTTTGCTTTCGCCGGCACCGCGCTGGCGGGGGATTACCCCGACCGTCCGGTGGGAGTGGCCGTTTCCTATGGTGCCGGTGGCGCCACCGATTTCCAGGCACGCATCGTCACGATGGTAGCCGGCAATGAGGACATGCTGGGACAACCGATCTACATCGTCAACAAGCCCGGTGCGGGCGGCCGTGTCGGCTGGAACTGGTTTTCAACGGAAGCCGAGACGGACGGATACATGATGTCGGCTTACAATGTGCCGCACTTCATTGCTCAGTCGATCAAGGGCGGTGTCAAATATTCTGCCGATTCCTTTGAACCAATCGCCAACTGGGGTGCTGATCCAGCCGTGGTCATCGTCGGTAAGGACAGTAAGTTCAACACCATCCAGGAAATGATCGATTTTGCCAAAGCAAACCCTGGCAAGGTGACCCTGTCCGGAGCCGGCCTGTTTGTCGGGCATCACATTGCAGCGTTGCAGATTCAAAAGGAGACCGGGGCCAAATTCGCCTATATTCCGACAAAGGGCGGCGGCGCGGCGGCCATGAAAGCGGTCATTGCCGGTGACGTTCTCGGCGGCATCAATAATCTGTCCGATGCCTTCCGGGCTCGCGAGGCTGGCAACATCAAGATCCTTGCAGTCGCGGACCTGGAGCGGAACGCGGAGTTCCTGCCGGACGTGCCAACGCTGATGGAAGCCGGATACAATGTCGATAATTCTTCCGTAAACTTCCGTGGCCTGATGGTCCGCAAGGGTACGCCGCAAGAGGTTATCGACAAGCTGGCGGCCAAAGTTCCGGAGATGTTTGCGCACAAACGCGTTGCCAAACGGATGAAGGCCGGAGGCTCGCCGGTAAAGGTGATGAGCCGGGCGGAAGTGCAGACCATGTGGGCAGAACGCCAGGCATTCCTGGCCGATTTGCTGAAAGGCCTGTAATTCCACATCAAAACGCGGATGGGACCGGTGTTCCATCCGCATCCCTCGAATATCGGAATGTCTGAACATGGTTGTCACCCCGCTTCGAGACCAGACCAACGACGATGTCGCCGTTGTCGAGCAAGTCATCGAGCGTGCCCGGCGCGCCCAGCAGGGCTTTGAAAACGGCGCGACGCAACAACGATATGACAGCGCGGCGTTCGCGGCGGCATGGGCTCTGATGGAGCCAGCGCGGAACGCCGAACTAGCTGAAATGGCGGTTGAGACAACCGGTCTCGGCAATGTTGCCGACAAGATTACCAAGAACCATCGCAAGACACTGGGGCTTCTGCGCGACATCAGGCATGCCCGGACCTGCGGGATAGTATCCGAAAGGGCCGAACTGGGTCTGACGGAAATCGCCCGGCCCATCGGCGTCATCGCCGCGGTCGTCCCATCAACCAATCCGGTCGCGACGCCGACCAACAATGTGATCAATGCGTTGAAATGCGGCAATGCGGTCATCCTGTCGCCATCGCCCAAAGGTGTGGCTGTCTGCGAAAAACTGCTGGGCTACATGCATGCCGAATTTGACAAGGTCGGTGTTGACCGCGACCTGGTGCAGATGGTTCCGGTGCCGTCCTCGAAGATCAAGACCCAGGCGCTGATGGAGCGCGCCGACCTGCTGGTGGTGACCGGAAGCCAGGACAATGTGCGCCGGGCCTACTCGTCCGGCACCCCCGCCATCGGCGTTGGAGCCGGCAATGTTTCGGTGATCGTCGATGAGACCGCCGACCTCGCCGATGCTGCGGCAAAAATCACCGCTTCAAAAAGCTTCGACAATGCGACGTCCTGTTCGTCTGAAAACGCACTGATGGTCGTTGAAGCGGTCTTTGATGATTTCATGCGCGAGTTGCACAAGGCCGGCGGGCGACATCTTCAGGCGGAAGAGGGCAAGCGTCTGAAGGAAACCTTGTTTCAGGACGGCAAACTCAACCGCCATTTGCTGGCGAAAGACATCGACCAGGTGATCGGTCTGGCCGGCATTGCTGTCGAGGAGCCGGAAACGGCGAAGTTCCTGCTGGTCGACGGCCAGGGCATAGGTCCGGACTTTCCCGAATCCGGTGAAAAACTGTCGCTGGTTGCGACACTCTACCGGGCCGGCGATTTTGCCGAGGCCAAACAAATAGGCGGCAGACTGCTGACGCATCTGGGCGCCGGCCATTCCATCGGCCTCCATACCGGCGATGACGCGCGCGCAGTCGAACTGGGACATGGATTGCCGACCTGCCGAGTGATCGTCAACCAGGCGCATTGTTTTGCAACCGGCGGGTCGTTTGACAATGGCCTGCCGTTTTCCCTGTCGATGGGGTGCGGTTCCTGGGGTGGGAATTCGATTGACGACAATCTCAACCACCGGCATTTCATGAACACCACTAAAATCGTTCGGACAATCCCGGCAAACGAGCCGGCGCTTGCCGACCTGTTCGACGACCATTGGCGCATCGCCGGAAAATGAACACGTCGCTTAGCCGGGAGTCCCTGTCAGTTCATACACTCCGGTCTCTCATCGACATGAGAGCCGAGACGACCCCGCACGCGACATTTCTGGTTGACCCAATCGACGGAAACAGCCTGACCTTTGCACAGTTGCGTTCCGCCTGCCGGGTATTTTCATCCCGCCTGTCCGAGGCGGGATTCCAATGCGGCGACAGTATCGCCTACGCACTGCAGAACGGGCCGGATGCCGTGCGCGTCATCCTTGGCTGTCTCTATGGCGGGTATCTCGCGACCGCTGTAAACCTGATTGCCGGGTCGAGAAGCATCGGCCATGTTCTGGAACATTCCAATGCCAGGGCCGTTGTCACCCATTCCAGGACGGAGCAGGCGATTTCGGAAGTCTTGTCGCAATGCAATTCCTCTGCCCGCCTGATCAGCCTGAACGAAGACTGGTTCGGCGGGAACACACAAAACGACTACACAGCATTGCCGTCACCCGGACCGGAAGCCGTCGGTTTGCTGATGTATACTTCGGGTACGACCGGAGTGCCGAAGGGCGTGGTTCACAGTCATCGCAGCCTGATTGCCGGCGGCGCCAACACAGTACTCGCCCATCAGCTTGCCGTCGCGGACCGGGCGCTATGCGTTCTGCCGCTTTATCACATCAACGGGTTGTGCGTGACGCTGATGGGACCGCTGGTCTCGGGAGGCAGTGTGGTCATGCCCGATCGGTTTTCTGTTTCTGCATTCTGGCCGATGATCCGCGATCATCACTGCACCTGGTTTTCCGTCGTGCCGACGCAAATTTCCTATCTGCTGCATGAAGCAGAAACCAATGGACACTCCGCTGAAGGCCTCGGCCGGTTGCGCTTTGGCAGGTCGGCATCTGCACCTCTTGCACCTGATGTGCAGCAGGCTTTCGAGCGGCGCTTCGCTATCCCGATCATCGAAACGATGGGGCTGACCGAGACGGCAGCACAGATCCTTTCCAATCCGTTGCCGCCGGCAAAGCGTAAGATCGGTTCGCCCGGAATTCCGTTTGGCAACGAGGTAAAAATCGCCGACGAGCAGCAGCGCGAA
>JAJFHT010000230.1 GCA_021775495.1 Hyphomicrobiales bacterium
TGCGTAACAAGATCATTCCCCGATGGTGCTCAATAGAGTTGCAAAGACAGCGTTAGGTAGTGGCTCAGGCGGGCAAACAGATTTTTGCTTCGATGTGCATTGTCGATCCAAAACCTTGCGTTGTATTTAATTTCTGACTTCGCCCGCCGAGATCCGTCGTCGCGGTTAACCGATGCTCACGATTTCCTGCATGCCAGGTGACATCAGCATCCGAGCCGGTCAAACGATTCACTCTCACAAGGAAGTGGTCCTAACCCAGGTGGAAAGACCGGTCAGAGCTTTGTGGAAACCGACGGCGGCGTGATCTGGCGGCGCGCTGCGATCGTTTCCCGATGTGAGATATAAGTAGCCGAGGCGACAATAATGCCACTACCCAGAACGACAAAGGGATCCACCGGTTCGCCAAACAGCATGATTCCAAGCAGGGAGGCCCAGACAATCTGAAGAAACGTCACCGGCTGGGTGACCGCGATCGGCGCAGCTTTCAGCGCCTGTGTCATGGTAAAATGGCCGATGGTTGCAATCACTGCTGTCAGCGCCAGCCAAAGGATCTCTTCCACCGTTGGCATCCGCCACACCAGGATGGCTCCCGGCAGCAGCGTCAGGGTGCAAAACAAGGACAACATGGCAACAATGACGTCCGGATCAGACCGCCTAGTCATTGATTTGGCCATCAGGTACGAGGTGGCGAACAACGGGGCTGCCAAAAGCTGTGCCAGTTGCCCGATGGAGATGTCCTGAAACCCGGGCCGCAATATGACCAGCGCACCGAACAGCCCTGCAAAAACCCCGGCAAGACGACGGGCGTGAAGCTTTTCTCCCAGAAAAAAGGCCGCTCCGACGGTCACGAAAATCGGAGTCACGTAGCCGATTGCCGTTACCTCGGCCACCGGGATGCGGGCCATCGCAAAGAACCAGAGAATAACTCCAAAGCCATGAACGAACCCCCTGACCGCAAATCCGGCCACATCGCGACCAGGCAGGGAAACCTTGATAATTTTGACGAAGACCGGCGCCAGCAGAACCAGGCCAATCACATAACGCAAAAATGCGGCCTCCACCGCTGGCAAGTCGGAGCCGAGATAGCGCACAATACCGGTTACCGATGCAAAACAGAGGCCTGTCAGGGCCATCCAAACTATGCCTTGCAGCGTTTTCACCTGTGGCTCTTTGATGATCTCGCTAGGTACGGACAACTAGTGATGTTTCCAGCCTTGGACGGCTTGTGCGGATGGGAAAGACTCAAGGATTAAGAAATACGGATACTCTAGCGGTTCACCTTCCAGTCGCAAAGACGTATCGCTGAATGAGTTGACAAGCGGTCCGGAAAAGTCTGTTTGCCGGTTGCGGACGCCGGCACCGGTTGGCGCCATCGCGTTCGAACCCGCAAGTGACTTCCCCTGGTGGTTTTCATGCTCGATCTGTTTCTGGAATCAGTTGTTTCACCGGCTGGCCTGCTCGGTCACTTTTCCTATCTGCTTTTGATCGTTTCGATGCTCATGCGGCGGATGCTGACGCTGCGCGTGATAGCGGTCCTGTCCGGCCTCTCGTCTTTGGCGTTCGACCTGTGGATCCTCAATCCGGTCGGTGCGTTCTGGGATCTCGCATTGGTTCTCGTCAACATTGGCCAACTCATCTACATGGCAATCGAAGCCCGTCGGGCGGTATTCTCCGCCGAGGAGAAGCAATTCCTTCAGGCCGCCATGCCTGCGCTCGACAAGGCCCACGCCCGTCGTCTGCTCAATCTCGGTTTCTGGATTGACGGCAGTGCGGGAACGGTTCTGACCATTGAGGGCGAACCGGTGCTCAACCTGGTCTATCTGACCGAGGGTGAGGCACGAGTGAGTCACGACGATCACAATGTTGCGGTTTGTCAGCCGGGCTCGTTCGTTGGCGAAATGACGGTCATGACCGGGGAACCGGCGACCGGTACTGTTACGTTGACGAAGCCTTCGCGTTATCTGGCCCTGCACGCCGAAGCCGTGCGCAAGCTCTCCATTTCGTCAGCCGACATCCGCCAGGCGCTGAATGCAGCATTTTCCAGCAATATGCGGGAAAAGCTGGTCGCCTCGAATCGCAAACTTCGTAACCGGACGAAGGATCAGACCTGAGCCCGCAGTCCGTGTTGTCCGCTCACAAGGCTCATGTAACTGTCTCGACATGTTTGGCTGTCTGATCAAGAGCAGTCGCAAAACATTCGATCATGTCGTCGATCTGCTGCCTGTTGATGATCAATGGCGGGCAGAAAGCGATTGTGTCCAGTAGTGGCCGTATGATCAGTCCCTGTTCCATTGCCCGTTCGCCAAGAAATCCGCCGACCTGCATTTTGGGCTCGAACGGGGTCTTGGAAGCCTTGTTTGCGACGAGTTCGACCGCGCCGATCAATCCCGTGCCCCGAACTTCGCCGACAAGGGGGTGGTCGGAAAACGACCGCAACGCTTTTTGCATGTAAGGCCCCAACTCGGCGGCATTGCCGACCAGCTGCCGTTCTTCAATGATGTTGAGATTTTCCAATGCAACGGCGGTTGCGACCGGATGACCACCAGCTGTGTAACCATGGCCGAAACTGCCCAACCGGTTGGTGTTGTCAGCCACAGCCTGGTAAATCTCATCGGTGAACAGGACCGCAGCCAGCGGTTGATAGGAAGAGGAAAGCTGCTTTGACAGCACCATGATGTCGGGATCTATGTCAAAGCTGTCACACCCGAATGGCGTCCCAAGGCGGCCGAAACCGGTAATCACTTCGTCGGCGATGACCAGCACATCATGTTTTCGGCAGACGTCCTGGATTTTTTGCCAATAGGTCGCCGGAGGAACGATGACGCCACCTGCGCCCATAACGGGTTCACCTATAAAGGCGGCAACCGTCTCGGGTCCTTCCTGTACAATCCGCTCATCGAGTTCCGCGGCCAGCCGGGTCGCGAAATCCTCTTCACTTTCACCGTCAAGTGCCTGGCGATAGTGATGCGGACAGGAGACATGGAGGATGCCATCGATCGGAAGATCGAAATCCGCGTGATTGAGCGGAAGCCCGGTCAGGCTGCCGGATGCAACGTTGATGCCGTGATATCCCCTGAGGCGGGAAATGATCTTCTTCTTTTCCGGCCTGCCAATGGCGTTGTTGTAAAACCTCACGATCTTGATGACCGTGTCGTTCGCTTCCGAGCCTGAGTTGGTGAAAAACGTCTTTTGAAGCCTGTCCGGTGTCATCGAGACCAGACGTTCGGAAAGCTGGATTGCAGGGCTGTGCGAGCGATGGGCAAAGAGATGGTAGAATGGGAGCTTGCGCATCTGCTCGGTGGCTGCATTTACCAGCCGTTCTTCGCCGAAACCAACGGCTACACTCCAAAGGCCTGCCAGTCCCTCGATGTATTTCTTGCCCTGATCGTCGTAGACATACACGCCATCTCCGCGCTCGATGACAACCGGTCCGAGGTCTTCGTGCCGTCGCGCATTGGTATAGGGATGCATCAGATAGGCAACGTCACGCGCCGCGTCGGAATTCGGAATTGTCGGCTGATCCACGTCAAGTCTCCTGAAATTGCAGCACGGGCAGAATGTCCCACGTTGATTGAATATCATGACAAAGACAATGCGGCGAGTTGCGGGTCGAGCCGAATGGAAACTATCGAATTTGACAATTTCCCTTTGGGAAATCTTAGCCACTTGCGCAAACCGGAAATTAATCCGGAAACTCTAAACTGTCGGCCATGACTGCTGCGCAAAGACAGGCCAACGAAATTGTCATGCCTGCCAGAATCGTTTTCCAGACGTCGATTCTGTTTGCAATGTTGCTTGCGAGTACGCAATTGCTGCTATTCGTCTGGTTTTTCACAACGAATACAACGGTGTCACAGTCGCATATTTCGGCGACTGCGATCATCACGTGTGTCGTGGCCATTCCGTTCCTTACTTACCTGGCCGTTTGCGGCGAAAGCCAAAGGGCCGATTTGCATCACCTGAAACGCGTCAGTCAGCAAGACTTTCTGACGGGCCTCATGAACCGTCGGAGTTTTGAAGAAAAAGCAACGGCACATCTGAATCGGGCAAATTGTGAAAACGGAGCAGGGGCGTTTCTGTTTCTGGATGTTGACAATTTCAAACCTGTGAATGATCGGCTGGGTCATGCATTCGGCGACGCCGTTCTGTGCACCATTGCAAATTCGATCGCTTGTTCCATTCGACCGTCAGATCTGGCAGTGCGGATTGGCGGGGACGAATTCGGGGTGCTGCTGCTTGGTGCCAATATTGCTGAGGGTATTTCGGTTGCCGAGCGGATTCGCTGTTCAATCAAACAGGACAGCGTTGAACTGGGCGAAAGTCAGTTGAACATCTCGGTGAGCATCGGCATTGCAGTTCATCGTCCGGGTGAAACAATCGATGAACTGATGCGGCAAGCTGATCAGCAAATGTACGCGGCAAAGAACAACAATCGCGATACGATTTTTGCTATCGCCTAAAACCTGAACCGAAAAGCGTTGATCGCTTTTGGACCGTGATTTGGGTCTATGCAAATTTGCAAATAGTGCTACCAAGGATTTGGTTTCGCGCGTCCGGTCGGCTTTTTGTTTCCGCTTGCTCCGGGCACGTCATGGCGACAAATCCTGGTGGCAGAATGAGTAAATACCCAACTCTCGCAGATATCTCTGCAACGGCCGAGCGCATTTCCGGTCATGTTTTCAAAACCCCGACCCTGGCTTATTTCGGCTCGCAACTGGGAGAAATCCTGGCTCCCGGAAACGATATCTGGTTGAAGTTGGAGCTTTTCCAGCGGACCGGTAGTTTCAAGCCGAGAGGCGCGTTAAACGTCATCATGAATATGCCGGAGGAACAACTGGGGCGAGGGGTTGCCGCATTCTCAGCCGGCAATCATGCAATCGCCACGGCCTATGCAGCCAAGACGCTGGGCGTGTCCGCCAAAGTCGTGATGCCGAAATCGGCGAATCCCTTTCGTGTCGAGCGATGCCAGGCGCTCGGTGCGCAAATCGTCTTTGCCGATGACATGGCGACACTGCACAGCGCGGTCGAGCGTCTGCAGAAGGAGGAAGGGCGCGCGCTGGTTCACCCGTTTGAGGGCCCCCGTACATTTGAAGGTACTGGCACGGTTGGCCTGGAACTTTGTAATGCAGTGGAGGACCTTGACGCGGTTATTGTCCCGATCGGCGGGGGCGGACTGATTTCTGGAATCGCTTCCGCGGTGAAACAGGCGCAACCGAACTGCCTGGTGTTCGGGGTGGAGCCCGAGGGAGCCAAAGGGATGTCGCTCAGTCTTGCGGCCGGGGAGCCGATCACTGATGTGCCGCTGAGTTCGATTGCCGACAGTCTCAGTGCGCCGTTCCATACACCGCTCGCTTATTCGATCATAAAAGACTTCGTCGACGAGGTCGTGACGGTCTCGGATGATGAAATCGTCTCCGCGATGCGGTTTGTGTTTTCCGACCTGAAATTGGCGGTTGAGCCTGCAGCGGCGACGACATTGGCGGCATTGCTCGGCCCGTTGAAATCAGAGCTGTCCGGCAAGCGAACCGCGCTGATCCTCTGCGGCACGAATATCGATCCGCAAACCTATGCTCGCTATACAAACCTGTCCTGAACGGAAGAACAGTTCTGCTCCAGGTGACCGTGTCCGGCTTTTTCGGATGATTTTCATCAGCGTTTTGGTACATAGTCCAATTTTCATCAGTTGTCCGATCGCCCGGTGCCCGGTCCGCATCGCTGATCGCGGGAGTTAACATGAACCAGTCAACAGCCATCACCGGTTTTGAAGCGGCCGCCGGAAACGTTGCGGACGTGCACGCGCGAAATGTGCCCATGCAGCTAGACGCGAGCCTGTTCGAGGGAGTGTCGATCAACAGGTCCGCCGCCGAAAGGCGTGCCGGAACACTGGCAACGCGCCGAACCGTCAAGAAGCAGTGGCAGGCGGCGTGGCTTGTGCAGGCCATCGGGTGCATTGATCTGACAACGCTGGCAGGAGACGACACCGCCGATCGTGTGCGCCGCTTGTGCGCCAAGGCGAGACACCCGTTGCGCGACGATCTGGTTGCGCATCTTGGGTTGGCCGACGCACCGCCCAAAGTCGGCGCCGTTTGTGTCTATCCGACCATGGTTCCACATGCGGTTGCGGCGCTTTCGAACAGCGGCATCCCGGTCGCCTCGGTGGCGACCGGTTTTCCCTCCGGACTGACGCCGATGGATCAGCGTCTGGCAGAAATTCGCTATGCCGTTGATCATGGTGCGTCCGAAATCGATATCGTGATCACGCGCGGTCATGTGCTTGGCGGCAACTGGGCTGCACTTCATGAGGAAGTTGCGCTTATGCGCGAAGCTTGCGGTGAGGCGCATCTGAAAGCCATTCTCGGCACTGGTGATCTGCAGACACTTACAAACGTCTATCGGGCAAGTATGGTCTGCATGATGGCCGGGGCGGATGTTATCAAGACATCCACCGGCAAGGAGGCCGTGAACGCAACATTGCCGGTCAGCCTAACAATGGTCCGCGCCGCGCGTGAGTACTATCAGGCGACCGGATTCAAGATCGGGTTCAAACCGGCGGGCGGGCTGAAAGCTGCGAAGGAAGCCATAGCGTGGCTGATCCTCATGAAAGAGGAATTGGGCACGGAATGGACCCGGCCAGACCTGTTTCGGATCGGTGCCAGCTCGTTGTTGACCGACATTGAAAGACAAATCGAGCATTTTGTCACCGGGCGCTATTCCGCTGCATTCCGGCACCCGATGAACTGACGGCGCTGAGCCTGACCGGAGATCCCCTGCAAGGAAAAAAAGCATGAACGAGATCAGAGATATTTTACGGTCGATGGACTATGGACCGGCTCCGGAAGAGAGCTCCAATGTCGAAGCCTGGTTTGATTCAAACAAGAGGCGCTTCGGCCACTATATCGGTGGCAGCTTCGTCTGGCCGCGGGGCACTGAAAGTTTTGCGGTTTTCAATCCTGCGACCGGTGATCAGATTGCCGACGTTGCAAATGGCTCCGCGAAAGATGTCGACACGGCATTTCAAGCTGCAAAAAAGGCCTTTATCGGTTGGTCTTCCAAATCCGGCCAGGAACGGTCGCGTGTTCTCTATGCGATTGCCCGGCAGGTGCAGAAACATTCACGGTTTCTGGCCGTGCTGGAGTCGATAGATAACGGCAAGCCAATACGCGAAACGCGGGACATCGATATACCGCTGGTGGCGCGCCATTTTTACCACCATGCGGGCTGGGCAGCCTTGGCTGAAAGTGAATTCGCCGGTTACAGGGCCGCAGGGGTCTGTGGCCAGGTGATCCCCTGGAACTTCCCCCTGCTGATGCTGTCCTGGAAGGTGGCGCCTGCATTGGCGGCCGGATGCACGGTGGTTTTGAAACCGGCGGAGTTTACCCCGTTGACGGCAATCGCCTTCGCGGAAATCTGCCGCGAAGCGGGGCTGCCCGACGGGGTCTTCAACGTGGTCAACGGAGATGGGGAAACGGGAGCGGCGATCGTCGAGCATGACGGGTTCGACAAGATCGCCTTCACCGGATCGACGGAAGTCGGCCGCCATATTCGCAAGGCAACCGCAGGCACGGGCAAAAAGCTGTCGTTGGAACTCGGTGGGAAGTCGCCCTTCATCGTATTCGAGGACGCCGATCTTGATGGTGCTGTCGAAGGCGTCGTGGACGCCATTTGGTTTAACCAGGGCCAGGTCTGTTGTGCAGGATCGCGACTGCTGGTGCAGGAAGGAATAGCGGACAGATTCTACGACAAGCTCAAAACCCGCATGGAAAAACTTCGGGTTGGCGATCCGCTCGACAAGGCCATCGATATGGGGAGCCTTGTTGCGCCGATCCAATGGGATCGTGTCAACGAGCTGGTTCAAAAGGGCGTTGAAGAGGGCGCCGCGCGATGGTGCCCGAGCTGGACCGTCTCTGACAAGGGCAGCTTCTACCCGCCGACATTATTTACCGGCGTCGATCCAGCTTCGATCCTTGCACAGGAAGAAATATTCGGGCCGGTGCTTGTTGCAACGACCTTTCGCACGCCCGATGAAGCGGTCTCCCTGGCAAACAACACACGATATGGCCTTGCCGCGTCTATCTGGTCGCAGACCATTGATGTGGCATTCGATGCCGCGCGCTCGGTCAAGGCTGGTGTCGTTTGGATCAACTCGACAAACCTGTTTGACGCGATGGCCGGCTTTGGCGGCTACCGGGAAAGCGGGTTTGGCCGCGAAGGTGGCCGGGAAGGGATGTTCGAATATCTCAAACCATCCGAACCTTCCAAGGCCAAGATAATCGAAGCGGCCGCACAAATGTCCGCGCCGCTACCCAAGGGATCGGGCTCAGCGGCAACGCTTGATCGGACCGCGAAATTCTATGTTGGCGGAAAACAGGTGCGTCCGGATTCCGGATACAGCGACCCGGTTTTCAACAGCAAGGGCGTGCTGATTTCCGAAGTCGGGCGCGGCAATCGCAAAGACATCCGCAATGCGGTTGAGGCAGCTCACGGTGCGAAGGGCTGGGGCGGCATGACCGGACACCAGCGGGCCCAGGTTCTTTATTTCCTGGCGGAAAACCTACAGACGCGCGCGGACGAATTTGCGGCGCGATTGACGGCCATGACCGGCGCCAGCGCGAAATCAGCTTCAGCGGAAGTTGCCGCCTCGGTCGCGCGCATAATCGACTATGCCGCATGGGCAGACAAATATGATGGCGCCGTGCGAGCGCCGCAGTCGAACA
Source organism: Hyphomicrobiales bacterium (assembly GCA_021775495.1). Taxonomy (GTDB): domain Bacteria; phylum Pseudomonadota; class Alphaproteobacteria; order Rhizobiales; family Rhizobiaceae; genus JAJFHT01. The sequence continues at coordinate 8,715 of JAJFHT010000230.1, forward strand.
TGCTGTCGCTTGCACTGAACGAGCCGTTCGGGGTTGTCGGAATCTCCTGTCCGGATGAAGCACCACTGTTGGCATTTATCTCAATGGTGATGCCCGCCATTGCGATGGGCAATCGGGTTGTCGTAACGCCGTCTCCAATCCACCCGCTTGCAGCCGCTGATTTTTATCAGGTGCTGGAGACATCCGATGTCCCGGGCGGTGTGGTGAACATCATCAACGGAAACCGGGACGAGCTTGCCGAGGTGCTGGCCCGCCACGATGACGTCGCGTGTTGCTGGTATGTCGGCCCTGCCGATGGCAGCAGGCTGGTCGAGTTTGAGTCGGCCGGCAATCTGAAGAGTACCTGGGTGAACTACGGAAAATCACGTGAATGGTTAAATCCGACAAGTGCCGACAAAAAAGAATATCTGAGGCACGCCTGCCAAGTCAAAACCATCTGGACGCCGTTTGGAGCCTGATAACCAGAAATAACCAATAGCCCTACGCTTTGGTGGTGAAGCTTTGTCGATTTCTCCAAAACGGTTCGTCCTGAAGACATCGAGGTACCGCTGTGACGGCTACCATCCGTAATGTCATTGGAGGATTTGAGATGCACAACCATAGAATCGTAACACCAAGCGATTGGCGGGCAGCAAGGATCGCGCTCCTGGAAAAGGAAAAGGAGTTCACCCGGGCACGCGACGCGCTTTCCCAACAAAGACGCGAACTGCCCTGGGTCAAGGTGGAGAAGGACTACAGTTTCGATACCACTTCGGGTCAAAAGTCGCTTGGCGATTTGTTTGCGGGCAAAAGTCAGCTGGTCATCCAGCATTTTATGTTCGGGCCGGAATGGGAGGAAGGCTGCCCCAGTTGTTCCTTCTGGGCCGACGGCTACAACGGATTTGCCGTTCATCTTTCCCATCGTGACGTCTCGATGGTGACGGCTTCACGGGCACCGCTTCAAAAACTCCTCGATTACCGGAAGCGAATGGGTTGGACATTCGACTGGGTGTCGTCGCTGGGTAGTGATTTCAACAGCGATTTCCATGTCTCCTTTGCACCGGATGACCGTGCCGAAGCCGAGTACAATTATCGCAACAACGGATTCCCAAGTGAGGAAGCGCCAGGCATCAGTGTTTTCACTCGATCCGAAACCGGCGAAATATTTCACACATATTCCTGCTATGCGCGCGGTCTCGACATGATGAACGCCGCCTATCACTACCTCGACCTTGTCCCAAAGGGTCGCGATGAGGACGAATTGCCTTACGGCATGGCGTGGCTGAAGCGGAAGGACCAATATGAAGATTGACCGGTTTCCTGAGCTTGCTCGCCAACGCGCCTAAATCTGATTTGTTGCCCGAACGCCGCTCTGTCAGTAAACTGCCGGTGGGCGGTCTTGGGCAGATCATATGGGTGGTGAGCGAAGCTACACGATAGGCATTGCCGGGGCTGGTGTCGCAGGGCTTGCATCGGCAACGCTTCTGGCATGGGGCGGTCATCAGGTAACCGTTTTTGATCAGTTTCCCAAACCACGGTCAACCGGTTCGGGCCTGATGTTGCAGCCAACCGGACTGGCTGTGCTCGAAGCGATGGGGCTGGCCGACAGAATCTGTGCCCAAGGAGCGCTTATCGAGCGTCTGTTCGGTAAGTCCCACCCCTCCGGCCGGACCGTGCTCGATGTCCGTTATGAGGCGCTGGGGGAAGGGAAGTTCGGGCTTGGAGTGCAACGGACAGCCCTGTTCGAGCTTCTGAATGAAGCTGCAATGGCTGCGGGTGCCACCATAGTCCCCGATACCAAAATCACGTCGCTTCGTGCTGCCCTGGGAGGCAGAATTCGAATTGTCACCCGATGGGGGCAGAGATCGGAACAATATGATCTGATAGTCGATGCACTGGGGGCGAGATCGGTTCTCTCGCCGGAAAAAGGCCACGAGTTCGAATATGGAGCGCTTTGGACCATCGTGAACTGGCCCGAGAACAGCCCACTGGCACCTCGAAGTCTTGAACAGCGGTACGAATTGGCGGCCAGGATGGCCGGCGTGCTGCCGGTCGGTGTCAGCACCTCGGATCCGGTGCCAAAGGCGGCCTTCTTCTGGAGTCTGACGGCTGATGCCTACGAGCAGTGGCGCAAAGCCCCGTTGAAACGCTGGAGGGATGACGTTTTGACCCTATGGCCTGACGTCGAGCCGTTGCTCGCGCAAATTGTCAGTCATGACCGTATGACCATGACCAATTACTGGCACCGGACATTGAAGCAACCATACGAAGATCGTGTGGTTCATATCGGCGACAGCTATCATTGCACAAGCCCGCAACTGGGACAGGGAGCGAACTCGGCATTGCTGGATGCCAGTGCGTTGGCGGCAAGTCTGCGAAGTAGCGATACAATTGAACAATCGTTGACAAGTTTCCATCAGCGCAGGCGACGCCATGTCGGCCTATATCAACTGGCAAGTCGTGTGGCTACTCCTGTTTATCAGTCAGATGGCCAAGTCCTGCCGCGGTTGCGTGACAGGATTGCCGGCCCTTTGTCTGGTATCTATCCAGTGCCAAAGATTCTCGCGAGCCTCGTTTCCGGGTTCATCGGCAATCCGCTTCGGGACATCGGAATCAACGAGATCAAACCGCCAGTTGTCGTCATTGATGAGGAAAACAGGCAGGAGCCGCAGAACGGAAGCCCAACGGCAGCGCTCTGACGCGTTCAACCCTGATCGATATTCTCGGCAATGGAGCGCCACAGGCCATCACCGCCTCTGCAGGCCGAAGCCGTCGTCAATTCCATGCTGTCTGGCAAAGATCCCAGTCGCTCTTCAAACTCCCGGCAAAAAATGCCTGCCTCTGTTTTCCATGTGCGCGTGGGGGTTACACTGCCCCGCATTTCCGTCGTGGCAGATTGCCAGTTCTCGGCTTCACCGCTTTTCCTCTTTTCCAAAGCCGTCTGGCGCACCTGCCAGGCAATGGCCCGGTCTCTCTCGGTGAGGGAGGTGTAAGATCGCAGCGTGCTGTCAGAACTGATATCGATCTCGTCCGGAGCAAATTGTTCCAGAGGCGCTGATGCGCATCCTGACAACAGGCAAAAACCCGCCGTGAAAATCACGACGGGTCGATTGTTAGAATATTGCCACCACCTCATATTCAGTTAGTCCCAGCCTTGCGAAATTGCTTCCGCTTCCTGCTCGGCACTGAGGCCTGGCCCGGCGGGTGAAGGGTCTCCGGCGAAAGTACCCGGTCCGCGACCCACTCCAACTGCTGCTCCAGGCCCGGGGCCAGGTCCCGGCCCAGGGCCCGGCGCTTCCGGCCCTTGGGCACCGGGCCCTTGTCCTTCGTCTCCCGGCCCTTGACCCTGGCCTGGACCACCTTGGCCGCCGCCTGGTCCTTCGGTACCGCCGCCGGCTCCACCAGCTCCCCCGCCGGCTCCGCCAGCACCACCGCCTGCCCCACCGGCGCCACCGCCCTCCTGGGCGACCGCAGCACCGCCAAACCAGTCACCTACGGGGGTGGCGGAAAAACTGGTGCTGATCAGCAGTGCTGCGGCCAAGGCTCCCGCACGGAGCGAAAGTCTCATGCGGGGAAAATCAAACTGTTCCATTCTTCAAAATCTCCAAGAACGCGTTGGTTCCGCCAGAAAGGCAACCCTTTCAGCCACGACAACACTGCCGAACATGTTTTCTTCCATCGATCCGAAAAAAAGACAAAAATATTTCGCGGCATGCCCGCAACAAAAAGAATGTTCACATGGAATAATTTGCTGTCGCGCGGGTTGTTGAAGCAAGATAACGGGCGTGTGGAGGAATGAAGCGTGACCGGCGAACAGGATATTCGACGCGAAATGATCGCGCTCATCCCCCGCATGAAGCGATTTGCTCTGTCACTGACACGGTCTGGCCACGATGCTGAAGACCTGGTGCAGTTGACCTACGAAAGGGCGATCCGGTCGATCGACAGTTTCGAATTGGGTACCCGACTTGACAGCTGGATGTACCGGATCATGCAAAACCTGCACCGCAACGGGATTCGCGATCGCAATACCCGGGAAAAGACTGTTGTCAGCGGTATGGAAGATGCCGATGTGGCAGTAGATGGCGAACGTGCGGCACATGCGCACCTTGATATGGTGGACGTCCAGCGTTTCATGACCGGCCTGGAGGATCAGCATCGCTCTGTGCTGATGCTGATCGCCGTTGAAGGTTACGGATACGCTGAAGTGGCCGAAATGCTGAACATTCCGATTGGGACGGTGACCAGCCGGCTTGCACGTGCACGGCTCAAACTCCGTGGTTTCATGAAGGCACGTTCACGGACGACAGAAACGGGAATGGACCTGCAAAAGGCCGGAGGCAGACAATGAAAGAACCAATTGATACGCAAAAAGAAGAACTTGCCAGGGACGTCGGCGCCCTGATCGACGGAGAGCTTGATGAGAACGAAGTTCTCGCGTTGGAGAAACGATTGTTCAGCGAGCTTTCGGCGCGTTCGCTGTTTCGTGGCATGGCAGATGATGATCGGCAATTGAAACAGGCTTTCCTGTCGTCAAGGCAAGAAGGGTCGGCCGAATTGATGGCCACGATCGATCAGGGTTTTCAGGAGCGCCGCGGTGCGCCTGCAAAAATTGGTTCCCGGCTGGCGCAAAGCTGGTGGATACAGGCCGCGGCGGCAGTTGTTCTGGTTGTCGGCTCTGCATATTCCACCATGCAACTCATGGAAAACCGGCTCGACAAGACATTGACGGCATTCGCTGCGCAGGCCGAGGCGGATCGCCGGCTTGTCGGCAATGCGCTGAGGCAGGCACTTGAGACCAAAGGATCGGGTCAGAGGGTCAGCATGGAAGAGTTTGGTGGTGCCGGCGGCTCGGTGACACCGGTGCGGACTTACAAGAGCGTCAGCGGACACTGGTGCCGGGAATATGTGCGCGATATTCAGCTGGAAGGACGTTCTATCGGCGTAAGCGGTGTTGCATGCCGGACGTCAGACGGTGAATGGGTCACTGTTAGCGCCAATCCTGATGGTGGTTCGACAGCCGGCAGGCAGGGTATCTGAAAGCACGGAAATTCCGGTTTCCGCGGCTACCATCTGCGAGGATTGTAAATCCGGCCAAGCAGAACTGGAGTGAGATACATCGGGATTTGATAACAGCCGATGTAAAGCAACAGCGGATCGGTGATTTCGCGGGGCAGGGCTGTCAGGAATAGGGCAATGTTCCGATTACCCGCAGATATTCCGATCGGTACGGAATACTCAGACCGGCTGCTCCGTCGAAGCAGGAACCAGGTGCCGACCTGAAGCACCAGATTTGCCGAAAAGGCGATGAAGAGGTTGAAAATCAATCCCGATCTGTCGGACCAGATTGCCGGACCAACCGCTGACATCAGACCGATGACGATTGTCGCCATGGCAATTGCCGATATGCCATCAATCGCACGCAGCCCCTCGTCGCTCGGGTTGGGGAATACTTTTGCCCTCAGAAAGAAGGCAATCCCGGCGGAGACCGCGATGATCAAAAGCAGGCGGGATGCGGATGCAAGCACTGCGGAAATCGCCCCAAGTTCCGGTACCAGCCAGAATACCGGGATAACCGTCAGCGGCAGTAAAGCGGTCCCAATAACCAATTGGCGTAGTGCGTGGGTAGGGTCATGGCCGACCAGAACACACAAATTGGGTGCACCTGAAATCGGTGAGGCAGAAATCATCAGGATGAGAACGAGCGGCAGGGCTCCGACAATGCCGAAAACGAGGAAGAATGCGACCAGGCAAAGCGGCATGAGCACTTGCAGTATAGCAACAAAGAACAGTGCCATCTTCTGCTCTGCAACCGCGCCCATTGCCTGTCTCGGTCCAACCCGCAAAGCGCTCACAAAAAGCAGCACGGCAACGATCTCCGGCAGCCATGGCCGCATCAAAAAAGACAGTTCCGGCAGCGCCACACCGAGGGCCAGGCCGGCGATCAGCAACACACGCCCGTGGCGCGCGGCAAACCCGAGCAATTGAACGACCGGTTTCAAGAAATCCCTCTATAGACAAGAATGCAGGCGGCGATTGCGGATACGCCGCGGAGCCACCAGGTATAACGCTGATCAAAACGTCCTTTCAGTCGCCGAGAAACCAGCAGACCGCACATCATCGGGATCGACATGAATAGCGCCAAAGCGAGATCCCTTGTATCCGCCCAACCATTCGCAAACAACACGATCAAAGATATCGCGCAGCCGATCGCAAAAAATGCCGCCAGGGTCGGACGGGATGTAGCCGCCGGTCGTCCCTGGTACACGAGCGCCAGCGGAGGAGCCCCAACCGAGGTGATAGTGCCCATGAAACCGGAAATGGCACCCATGGAGGAAAGTGAAACCATAGTGAACGGAAGCCGGCGACCGGTGATCACAAGCAGAACAGCAAGAGCGATCAGCAGCCCGAATACGAGCGAAAAAGTGTCCTGGTCGGCGAGCTGGACGAGAACCAATGCGGCCAGAACGGAGCCGCCTGCGCGCGCTGCCGCAGCAATGCGAACTTCGGTCCAGTTGATGGCTTTTCGCTCCGCAAACGCGCCCCATGTTGCTGTTGCCAGTCCAAGGAGCAGGGTTGGCGCCGGGACCAAGACTGGATCGATCACTGCCAGCAACGGCGCGCTGGTGAGGCCAAATCCCATCCCGAGACCTGCCTGAACAATCGCGGCCGCCATGACGACGACCCAAACGATCAACAGCATCCAGGGCGCATCGAATAATGCCTCGAACGGAGTGTCTGCCAAATCTGCCGTTCTCCCGATTGCCGGCGGTAGTTTTTTACTGGTACCGCCCCATGTTCATCCCGACCGGTGACACAGGAATTCGCGAGCAGATTGAATGACCCCGGGCAATCTGTTCCCGAAGTACGCAAAAGGCAAAGCTTGAGTCGCGGCAGTTTGAATGCCGCTGATTCAGCCGACCGGACCTTGCCGCATATTTTCCGGAAGCCAAGTGGCAAGATCGGGAAAGAGGATCAGCACAAAAACCATCACGACCATGATCAGGAACATCGGAATGGCGGCCTTGGCGATGAAATTCATCTCGTGGTGAGTCATGCCCTGAAGCACGAAAAGATTGAATCCAATCGGCGGAGTTATCTGCGCCATTTCAACCACGACGACGATGAAAATACCAAACCAGATCAGGTCGATTCCGGCCTGACGGATCATCGGCTCAACAACCGCCATGGTCAGAACCACCGAGGAGATACCATCAAGGAAACACCCCAGAATGATGTAGAATACAAGCAGGACCATAAGGAGCTCAAACCGGCTGAGTTCCAGTGAGCCGATCAGATCAGCCAAGCCCCTCGGCAAACCGGTGAATCCCATTGTCAGCGACAGAAATGCCGCACCCGCAAGAATAAGTGCAATCATTGCCGATGTGCGGGTGGCACCCATCAGGCTCTCGGTGAAAGTGTGCCATGTCAGGGAGCCCTGGCCGGCGGCAAGAACCAAGGATCCCAATACTCCAAACGCCGCAGCCTCGGTTGCCGTAGCAAACCCTAGATACATCGATCCGATGACCAATGCGATCAGCAGCAGAACCGGTATCAGAAAACGAGAGTTCTGAACCTTTTCCGCGAAAGACATATGCGGTTCCTGTTGAGGCGTGAAATCGCTGGCGAGCTTGGAATAAATCGCCACATACCCCATGAACATGCTTGCCAGGAACAGGCCGGGGAGAATCCCTGCAATGAACAGTTTTGTGATCGATTCATTGATTGTGACGCCATAGACAATCAGGGTCAGGGACGGCGGAATCATTAACCCGAGCGTCGCTGCGCCAGCCAGAGTGCCAATCACCATATGTTCGGGATATTCGCGTTTGCGGAGTTCCGGGATTGCCATTTTACCAACGGTTGTCAGCGTTGCCGCCGAGGAACCGGAAACGGCAGCAAATATGGTGCAGCCAACAATATTGGTATGAACAAGACCGCCGGGAAGCCGGGCCATCCAAGGGGACAGGCCTCGAAACATGTCTTCCGACAAGCGGGTCCGGTACAAAATTTCGCCCATCCAGATAAACAGGGGCAGGGCAGTCAAAGTCCAGGAGGATGAAGCCGACCAGATGGTCGTCAACATCGCATCTCCTGGCGGTCGGGTGGTAAAAAGCTCCATGCCGACATAGGCAACGCCCATCAGAGCCAAACCGACCCAGACCCCGGATCCAAGCAGGAGGAACAGGACAAACAGGAACAGAATGGTTAGCTGGATCTCTTCCATGTCCGTTATTCCCCGTGGCTCTGCTCGACAATATCCGCATCGATGCGGTGATTGCCGGAAAACAATACGTGGATGAGATGGTCGGTGAGGGCGATGGCAAAAAGCACGCTGCCAAGGACCATCGCCGATTGGGGAATCCACAGCGGGGTCACATCCTGGCCTTGGCTGACATCTTTAAACTTCCAGGACCAATAAGCCATTTTGACCGCGTACCAAGTAAAGTACCAGGCCAGAGCCGAGCCGATGGCAAAACACCAGGTTTCGACCACCCGCCGACCAGTCGGGCCGAGTGCGTTGAGAACAATGCTGACACGGATGTGCGCCCCCCGGTTCAGCGCATGGGCAAATGCGAAGAATGAAGCTGCGGCCATGCAGTAACCGGCATAATCCGGTGCGCCAGGGAAGATTGCACCTGTCCAGCGTGCCAGCATCTGCAGCACGATCAAAACCAGGATCGCGATGAGAAACAAAGCCGCGATGACGCCGCCGGCCAAGTAGAGCCGATCCAGAAAGGATCTGAAAAACCTCAGTGCCGTCATCTGATCCCCCATCAGGTGAAAATACGGGCAATCCCCATAAAAAGGCTGCGATCAATTTCCGCAAAGAGACGGCAGGGAAGTCGCGAAGATCTCCCTGCCGACTAGTTTTTACTGCATCGCCTTATAGCCGTCGACGATGGCCTTGCCCTCTTCGCCGGCAGCTTCAAGCCATTCCATTGTCATCGTCTCACCGATGGTTTTCAACTCGCCGGTCAGGCCGTCGCCAGCCGGTCCGACGGTCATCCCGCCAGCGCGAAGGCCGTTCAGGGTGAATGTCGTGTATTCAACCGAGCGCCAGTTCCCAGCATATTCAGCCAGTTCCGCACAGCCTTTGATGACGTTTTTGTTGGCGTCGCTGGCGCCACTCCAGACGTCTTTATTGACCATCACGTAGTTGCGCGGCAGCCAGGCATCTACCTCATAGAAATGTGTCAGGCTTTCCCACACCTTACGGTCGTAACCAGTGGCTCCGGATGAAATCATTGATTCGGCAACGCCGGTCGCAAATGCCTGGGAAATTTCGGCAGCTTCAATGGTGACCGGCAGCATGCCGGTGAGTTCAGCCAAACGGGCAGTCGCATTGTTGTAAGAGCGGAACTTAGTGCCCTTCATGTCTGCAACGGAATTGACCTCTTTCTTGAAGTAGAGCCCCTGAGGCGGCCAAGGAACAGCGTAGAGCAGCACGAGATTCTGTTCGTCCAGAATTTTTTCCATGGTCGGCTTTGCAGCTTTCCAGAGTTTGGCTGAATCCTCAAACGAGGTGGCCAGGAACGGTATAGAATCGAAGCCGAACACAGCGTTCTCGTTCTGATGACCGGAAAGCAACCGTTCGCCGATTGGAGCCTGGCCAGTCTGGATGGCACGCTTGATGTCAGCGCCCTTGAAAAGGGAACCGGAAGGGTGCGTCACTATCTCGATGTCTCCACCGGTTCCGGTGGTTACACATTTGGCAAATTCAGCACCGGTAGCAGAGTGGAAATTCGTAGCCGAGTAAGCCATCGGCATATCCCATTTCTCACCGGCCCAAGCCCCGGTTGCTGCAACGGCGGTCAAAGCCGTTGCGGCCAGCAGTGAAGTAAAACGTTTCATGGTGTTCCTCCTTTTCGAACTTCCCCAAAAAAATACTCTAGTGAAACCTTTGCGGCGCATACGGCGAAACGTCAATGTTTGGTTTGGATCCGGTGATCATTTGTGACAGAAGGCGCCCGGTCTTGGGTCCTCCGGTCAGGCCGATATGGTGATGCCCAAAACCCATATAAGCGCCTTTCGTGCCTGGCACCGGACCGATCAGTGGAATGGAATCCGCCGGCGCAGGCCGGTGCCCCATCCATTCCGTACATTCTTTCCAGGTCAGGCCAGGCATGGCGGCACGGATGTTGTCTTCCAGCAGGCGATATGGAGCGCGCGAAGCAGGCGCGTCAAGTCCACCAAATTCGACTATCCCCGCCAGTCTGATCCGTCCTTCCATGGGCGTGACAACAAATTTTCCAGACGTGATCATGACCGGTGAACGCGGATACATGTTCGGTTCCCAAAGTTCCAGATGATAACCGCGCTCGCTTTCCAGCGGGACATCAAGTCCAAGTTTTTTTGACAGCGGGCCCGACCACGCGCCGGTCGCGACAACAGCCGATGTACACGGAATTGTGTCGGTAGCGGTTCGCACCCCTGTCACTCTCCCCTCTTCGCGCACCACATCCTCGACGTCAGCCTTTAACAGATGACCACCCGAGGCGACAACATGCGCCGCCAAATCCTTTACATACTGTCCCGGATCGGCAATGCAGCCGTGATCCCCCAATCGTGCAGCGAATGAAAGCTTTTCCGAAAAGACCGGGTCATACTCCTTGAAAGATGTGGCATCCATTTCATCCCACGAGAACCCGAGGCTTTTCCGAATCGCCCAGCTGAACGCGTCATTCTCATAGTCATTGCGGCGATTGTAAATGAACAGATAGTCGGAAGGGACAATCCATTTTTCTGCTCCGGTATCTTTTGCCAGCGCGAGGTGGTCAGCCAGGCTGTCGCCGATGATCGGGGCAAGCGCTGCTGCTATGCGTTTCGTTTCGGAGCTTCTTGCATGCTTCAGATAGCGGATCAGCCAGGGTGCAAGTTTGGGCAGGTAGGACCATTTCATGAACAATGGCTGTTTGGGGTCAAGCAGCATTCGGGGAGCTTTGGCAAGCAGGCCGGGGACGGTGACCGGTACAACTGAGCACGAGGCCAGGACACCGCCGTTTCCATAGCTGGTACCATCTCCGGGCTCGCCTCGATCAACCAAGGTGACGGAATGACCTGCACGCTGAAGCCAGATTGCGGTTGAAACACCGACAATTCCGGCTCCGATGATAACGGTGCTGGAGGTTTGCTGTTCGTTCATGGGAATTCCTTTGCGCCGGCAGACGCCGTCACTGCGTATTTTTGCAGGCAATCCGGATTGACCGTCATGCCGAGGCCAGGGGCGTCAGGCACAACAACATGCCCGTCTTGTATTGGAAATGGATCCGTTAGCACATCCTCCTCAAGATAGAACGATGCCTGGTAGAATTCGCACCCAAGAGAGATGTTTGGAGACGCTGCTATCATGTGCACCCCGGCCAGATGGGCCAAACCGGTCTCGAACATGTCCCCTCCATAGGCGGCCATCCCAGCGGCCTCTGCGATCGCTGCAATGTTCCGTCCATTGCTCAAACCGCCCGATTTCATAATCTTGACCGAAACGCAGTCGCAAATCCGCTGCTGCACTGCGCGCAGCATTTCCGTAGAAGAAAACACACTTTCATCCGCCAGCAAAGGCGTCTGCAGACGGGCTCGCAAATCGGCCATCACATCGAAATGTCGGGCCGCAACAGGCTGCTCGATGAAGGTCACCTTGAATGCTTCCATGTCGATCAGCTGGCGCAGGGCATCGGTGGGGTCCAATCCCTGATTATAGTCGATGCGCACATCGAATTCCGGAAAGTCCGTCCGAAGCCGCTCCAACCGCATGATATCAAATGCATGCCCCCTGGTTCCGGTCTTGACCTTTACGATGCTGATGCCTTGCTGCCGCAACTTTTCGCAAAGCTCGACGTCGCGGTCAAAATCTGGATCAGCGAGCGAAACCGATAGTGGAATGGTGTCGCGACATTTCCCTCCGAGCAGCGACCAGACGGGCATGCCGGTGGCGTTTCCGACCAAATCAAGCAGAGCTGTTTCGAGTGCTGCCTTGGCTTCGGTTGCATGGACGACATGGCTGTCGGCTTGCTTCATAATGGCCGGAATGTCGCCAATTCTCGCACCGATGACCACCGGACGGAGATAGCGGTCAAGAGCGGAAAAACAACTCTCGGCCGTGCCGGTGAACACGGCCCATGGCGACGCTTCACCAAATCCAACGACACCGCTTTCCGACACAAGCCGCACGATGACGACGTCGACGGTGTTGGCAACCGTTCCAATGCCATGATCGCGGCGTGATTTGACCGGGAGTGCCAGGTGCCAGAGGTCCATGGCGACGATCGTCTCGTTCAGGCAGGTGGCACGGGTCACCATCAGGCAATCCACTCGCTGACAGGCGCTGCTGATTCATGCAGCGGCTGAGAGATGATGTCGACCAAGGTGGGGCCCGGATAGGCGAGGGCTTGTCGCAGGACGCTTTCAAGTTCCTCCGGGTCCTCCACCCTCCAGGACTTGACCCCGAAGGCCGCAGCAACAGCGGCATGATCCGTTCGATTGAAATCGACATTGTAGAACCGCTTGCCGAACCCGGAATCCTGTCCAGCCTTGATCCATCCGTAGCTGGCGTTTGAAAAGACGATCGAGGTGATCGGCATTTTGTGGCGTGTGATTGTTTCGAACTCGCCAACACAGAAACCGAATGAACCATCGCCCATGACTGCGACCGTCTTGACATCAGGCCGACCGACATGGGCGCCCATGGAGGCCGCAAGAGCATATCCCAGAGCGCCATGTGCCCGATTCGAGATAAAGTGCCGGCCAGCTTTTGCGAACCGGTAGTGAGCGGAGAAATAAGGGCATGGCGTACCTGGGTCGGCGACGATTATGGCGTCGTCATCCAGCAGCCGGTTCAAGGTTGCGACAACACGTTCCGGACGGATCGGCGTTTCCGTGCTTTCGGCCAATGGCAGAAAATCGGCCAGCTTGGCGTCCCACGCCTTGCTGGCGCGCTGGCGTCCGTCGTGATCGGCTGTACCGTTATCGTCCATCGCGAGCATAGCCTCCAGGACCAGTCTGGCATCTCCAACCAGAGCGATTTCGGTATCGAAATTCGCGCCGATGACGTCTGGATCGCTGTCGATATGAATGATCCGCGTCCCGGCAGCCGGGGAGCGCCATCGTTCCGTCGTGACTGAACCGGCCCGACAGCCGACATATACGACCAGATCGGCTTCATCGATGACTTTGCGTGTCGATGGAACTCCGCCATTCGATCCGACAACCCCAAGGGCCAGTGGATGGGTTTCCGCGATGGCTCCCTGTCCGGACACCGTGGTTGCAACCGCAAGATTGAAGCGGTCGGCCAGTCTCTCCAGGGCTGGCATTGCTCCTGCAATGACCGCACCGCCGCCGCAGACAACGACCGCGCTGCGGGCCGAGAGAAGCGCTTCAACCGCTGCCTTCA
>JAJFHT010000024.1 GCA_021775495.1 Hyphomicrobiales bacterium
TGCGGCGGGCAACTGAGCCTGATCGCACGAACAACACCAAACGGAGTGGGAAAATGGCAGGTGCTGCAGCTCACGATGCCCAAGGCGGACACTACAATGGCTGGACCCGGTGGGTCTATTCAACCAACCACAAGGACATCGGAACTCTCTATCTGATCTTCGCGATCATAGCCGGTATCATCGGCGGACTGATGTCTGTTCTGATGCGGTGGGAACTTGCCGAGCCGGGCATCCAGATATTCCACGGGTTGGCCGCAATGGTCTACGGCTTCGAGGGTGATGCTGCCATTGATGCCGGCAAGCACATGTACAATGTGTTCACCACGGCTCATGGCCTGATCATGATCTTCTTCATGGTTATGCCCGCACTGATCGGCGGATTTGCCAACTGGATGGTGCCGATCATGATCGGTGCTCCGGACATGGCATTTCCGCGTATGAACAACATTTCCTTCTGGTTGTTGCCACCCGCGTTCATTCTGCTGTTCCTGTCGATGTTTGTCCCCGGTCCTGCCGGAGGATTTGGAACCGGTGGCGGCTGGACGATCTATCCACCACTGTCCACGACCGGTCAGGCCGGACCAGCAATGGATATGGCGATCCTTGCGCTGCATCTTGCCGGCGCGTCGTCGATATTGGGGGCGATCAATTTCATCACCACCATCTTCAACATGCGCGCGCCCGGTATGACGTTGCACAAAATGCCGCTGTTTGCCTGGTCGGTCCTGGTCACCGCATTTTTGCTGTTGCTATCGCTGCCTGTTCTGGCAGGTGGCATTACCATGCTGCTGACAGATCGCAATTTTGGTACTGCATTTTTCAGCCCGGAAGGCGGCGGTGATCCGATCCTCTTCCAGCATCTGTTCTGGTTCTTCGGGCACCCGGAGGTCTACATCCTCATCCTGCCCGGTTTCGGCATCATCAGTCACATCGTTTCGACCTTCTCGCGCAAACCGGTGTTCGGGTATCTCGGCATGGCCTATGCGATGGTGGCGATCGGTGTTGTCGGATTTATTGTCTGGGCTCACCATATGTACACGGTCGGATTGTCGCTGAATGCCCAGCGCTACTTCGTCTTTGCCACGATGGTGATCGCCGTGCCGACAGGCGTGAAGATCTTCTCCTGGATCGCGACCATGTGGGGCGGCTCGCTCAGCATGCGCACGCCAATGTTGTGGGCGATCGGCTTCATCTTCCTGTTTACGGTTGGCGGCGTGACCGGCGTCCAACTGGCCAATGCCGGCCTCGATCGTGCCCTGCATGACACCTATTATGTTGTGGCGCACTTCCATTATGTCCTGTCGCTCGGTGCGGTCTTCGCGATTTTCGCGGCCTGGTACTACTGGTTCCCGAAGATGACCGGCTACATGTACAGCCCGCTGATCGCACGCATCCATTTCTGGGTCACCTTTATCGGCGTCAATCTGGTGTTCTTCCCGCAGCATTTTCTCGGTCTCGCCGGCATGCCGCGCCGGTACATCGACTACCCGGACGCATATGCGGGCTGGAACATGGTGTCGTCTTACGGTTCCTACATGTCGGCGATCGGCGTTCTGATATTCCTCTATGGTGTCTTTGAAGCCTTCGCGAAGAAACGCGAAGCCGGAGCAAGTCCATGGGGTGAGGGAGCGACAACCCTGGAATGGCAATTGACATCACCGCCTCCGACCCACCAGTGGGAACAATTACCCAAAATCAAATAGGCCACAGGCCTTAGCCTCCGCCGACACTTTGTGTCGGCGGACCAAATCGTCAAGGCGAACACCGATATGGCGCTGATTGAGAACCAGATTGCGGAAGAATCCGACTTTCGTCTTTCCGAGGCGACGGCCGGTGATTATCTTGCGCTGCTCAAACCGCGCGTCATGTCGCTTGTGGTCTTTACTGCTCTTGTCGGACTTGTCGTTGCCCCGGGTACGGTCAATCCGATTATCGCCACAGTTGCGATACTGGCGATTGCCGTCGGTGCCGGTGCGTCGGGTGCATTGAACATGTGGTACGATGCCGACATCGATGCCGTGATGAGCAGGACTGCGAAACGCCCGATTCCATCGGACCGGGTGACCAGGGGCGAGGCACTGGCGTTTGGGATGATCTTGTCCTTTCTGTCGGTGATGACAATGGGCGTTCTGGTCAACTGGTTATCCGCAGCGCTGCTCGCCTTCACCATCTTTTTCTACGCTGTCGTCTATACGATGTGGCTCAAGCGCTCGACACCGCAGAATATTGTCATCGGCGGCGCTGCAGGCGCTTTCCCGCCGATGATTGGATGGGCCGCCGCAACGAATTCGATCGGGTTTGAGAGCCTCGTTCTGTTCCTGATCATTTTCCTCTGGACGCCGCCGCACTTCTGGGCGCTGGCCTTGTTCAAATCCGGCGATTACGAACTGGCCGGCATTCCGATGCTGCCCAATGTTGCCGGTGAGAGATCTACCAGGCGTCATATTTTTGGATATGCGCTGTTGGTTGCGCCGGTTGGTGTACTGCCGTTTGTTCTCGGCTTCGCTGGACCTGTCTATGGTGTGGTGTCCGCTGTTCTGGGCGCGTTGTTCATCTGGTACGCTTGGAAAGTGCTGTGCATGCCGGATTCGGATCGCCGGATGCAGCCGGCAAAATCGCTTTTTCGGTTTTCGCTGATCTATCTTGCCGCCGTATTCGCAGTCCTCCTGATCGAATCGCTGGCGGTTAACATTTTGGCGGGATGGGGAGCGTGAGCATGGCTGAAGAAGAACGGCTGACCCTTTCGGACGCTCAGAAAAAGGCCCGGCGGAGCCGGTCCATCGCACTTGGTATCGCACTCGCTGCACTGGTGATCATTTTTTACGTCGCAACCATCGCAAAGTTTGGTCCGGCACTGCTCGAAAGGTCCATGTGAGTAGCCGATGACAACTGACGATCAAAACGGACAGGCAATCCAGAACCGCAACAAGCTGATCGCTGCCTGTTGTGTCGGGTTTTTTGCCGCGATGATCGGTATGTCCTATGCGGCCGTGCCGCTGTATCAGATTTTCTGCCAGGTGACCGGTTATGGCGGCACGACCCAGCGGGCGGAACAATATTCCGATCAGATCCTCGACCGCACCATCAATATCCGGTTCGACGCCAATGTTTCCGGCGGGTTGCCGTGGGAATTTGCTCCGGTTGAGCGCGAGGTCACCCTGCGCATCGGTGAGACCACGCAAGTTGCCTACACCGCAAAAAACATCTTCAAGGTGCCGAGCAATGGCCGCGCGACCTTCAACGTGACGCCGCAGGCGGCAGGTGCCTATTTCAACAAGGTCGAGTGTTTCTGCTTTACCGATACGACGCTACAGCCCGGCGAATCCATGCAGATGCCGGTGGTGTTCTTCGTTGACCCGGACATCGTCGATGCACCGGAACTGAAGGGCATTTCGACATTGACCCTTTCTTACACATTCTTCCCGATTGAAGGGGAGCAACCAACAGCGGCGGCGTTGCCGAAACAGCCCGCAGGCGTTATCACAAAACAGATGAAACTTGGGGGCTAAGATGGCCGACGGACATTCCCAGCAGCAACATGACTATCACATCATAGACCCGAGCCCGTGGCCGTTTATCGGCTCGGTCGGTGCCCTGGTGATGGCCATAGGCGGCATTGCCTATATGCGCTACCTGAACGGCGGCGAATATCTGATGTTCGGTGTCGATCTGGCCAACCCATGGCTGTTCTTCATCGGCCTGGTCATCGTGCTCTACACAATGTTTGCCTGGTGGTCCGACACCATCAAGGAGGCACATGAGGGGCATCACACCAAGGTTGTCTCGCTGCATCTGCGTTACGGCATGATCATGTTTATTGCGTCCGAAGTGATGTTCTTCGTGGCGTGGTTCTGGGCATTTTTTGATGCCACGCTGTATGCCGATGAACCGATCCAGATTTTGCGCAACGCCTATACCGGAGGGCAATGGCCACCTGCCGGGATCGAAGTTCTCGATCCACTGCACTTGCCGCTGTTCAATACGGTGATCCTGCTTTTGTCGGGAACCACCGTTACCTGGGCGCACCATGCTCTGCTGCACGGCGACCGCAATGGACTGGTCTGGGGCCTCACCCTTACCGTGGTTTTGGGAATGATCTTTTCCAGCGTTCAGGCTTATGAATATGCAGTTGCCCCGTTTGCCTTCAAGGAATCGCTGTATGGAGCGACGTTCTTCATGGCGACTGGCTTTCATGGTTTCCACGTTCTGGTCGGCACGATCTTCCTGATTGTTTGCCTGGTTCGTGCAATGATCGGACATTTCACCCCCGAGCAGCATTTCGGTTTCGAAGCCGCTGCCTGGTACTGGCATTTCGTAGACGTGGTCTGGCTGTTCCTGTTCTTCTGCGTCTACGTCTGGGCCTCCTGGGGCGCGCCGATCGCCCACGGACACTGAGGCGACGTCCGGCAGCACTCTGAACGGCGAACAACCCGTCGGATTCAACGGGGAGGGCGGCTGGCAACGGTTGCCTTTGCCTGTTTGCCCGTATGGACCTCATATGAGGAATTCGATGAGCGAAGACAAGGCTCACTTCCCGCCGGTTGATCCTGTCGCGACAGGACTTAAGGGACGTTGCCCGCGCTGCGGCCAGGGCCGGCTGTTCATGGGATATTTGACGCCTGCGAGTGGCTGCAACAACTGCGGGCTGGACTATGGGTTTGCCGATTCCGGCGACGGGCCGGCGGTCTTCGTCATTCTCATCATCGGCTTTGTCGTAGTCGGATTGGCCCTGTGGATGGAAGTCAACTACAGCCCGCCGATGTGGCTTCACCTGATCCTGTGGATTCCTTTGACTTTGATTCTTTGCCTGACCCTGTTGCGCTGGATAAAGGGCATCCTGATTGCCTTGCAATACCGGCACAAAGCGCAGGAAGGCCGTCTGGATAGCGGAAAATGACCGCCACCAGATCGGTTTCCAGATTTCCGTGGGCTATTCTTGTCTTTGGGCTGGCTGCGATGGCCGTTCTGCTTTCGCTGGGGCACTGGCAGCAACAGCGGCTTGCATGGAAGGAAAACCTTCTGGCGGAGATCGACGCTCGTACCGCTGCACCGCCGCGACCGTTCGATGATGCCGTGTTGCAATTTGATCAAACCGGCGACGTCGACTATATCCCGGTCGTCGTTCAGGGCAGATTTCTGCATGAATACGAAATGCATTTTCTGGCCACGCATAAGGGGCAATCTGGCTGGTATGTCTACACGCCGCTGCAGCGCGATGGCGGAACGGCGGTCCTGGTCAATCGCGGTTTTGTTCCGTACGACAACAAGGATGCGCAGACCCGCCCTGCCGGTCAGATAGAAGGCAAAATCACGCTCAAAGGACTTTCGCGCAATCCACTTGCATCGAAACCGTCAAAGCTGGTGCCGGACAACGATCCGGCTGGCAATGTCTTCTACTGGAAAGACCTGACGGCGATGTGGGAACGCGCAGGGTTGAGCGACCGCATGACCGTCTCCCCGATATTCGTTGATGCGGATGGCGCTGCGAATCCCGGTGGCTTGCCGATCGGTGGAGTGACCCGAATAGAACTGCCGAACAATCACCTGCAATATGCGCTGACCTGGTACGGGCTTGCCGCAGCGCTTGCCGGGGTTCTGGCGGCATATCTTTGGCGTTGGAAAACAACCGACTGAGCACTACCCTTACTGCACTTGACATAGCGACCGCCGCCAGCCATTTCGGTTTTATCCGAGGACGGAATTTCATGATCAGTTCACAGAACAAACTGCCGCTGACAATCCGGTTGTGCGGGCCGCGCGGGTTCTGCGCCGGCGTCGATCGGGCCATCCAGATCGTTGTTCTGGCGCTGAAAAAATACGGCGCGCCGGTCTATGTCCGGCATGAAATCGTCCACAACCGGTTTGTTGTTGAAGGTTTGAGAAGCCGTGGCGCGGTGTTTATCGAGGAACTTGAAGAGATCCCTTCCGGACACAAGTCGCGGCCGGTCGTTTTCTCCGCCCACGGTGTACCGAAATCGGTTCCGGAGGATGCCGAGGCGAGAGAGCTGTTTTATCTGGATGCAACCTGTCCGCTGGTCTCCAAAGTGCACAAGCAGGCCATGCGGCATAATCGCCAGGGCCGGCACGTGCTTCTGATCGGCCATGCCGGTCATCCCGAAGTCATCGGCACGATGGGACAATTGCCCGATGGTGCGGTCACGCTTGTCGAATCTGAGCAGCATGCCGCCACTATTGTGCCGGTCAATACAAAAGAGTTGGGTTTCGTTACACAAACCACACTTTCGGTCGAAGATACCGCGGGGATCATTCGCATCCTGTCCGAGCGGTTTCCGCAGATGCACGCGCCGTCAGCCGAATCCATCTGTTACGCCACGACGAACAGGCAGGAAGCGGTCAAGCAGGCGGCGCCGGGGGCTGACCTGTTCCTGATCGTCGGGGCACCCAATTCGTCCAATTCCATGCGGCTGGTCGAAGTTGCCGAGCGCGCCGGTGCGAAGCGCGCACTGCTTGTTCAGCGGGCAAATGAAATCCCCTGGGATGAGATCGCGGACATCGCCCTGATCGGGCTTTCGGCCGGTGCTTCGGCACCCGAAGTCCTTGTCGATGAGATCATTGATGCATTTCGCCAACGTTTCGATGTGACTGTTGATCTGGCCATCACTGCGGACGAGACCGAGGAGTTTCCGGTCATGCGTGATTTGCGCGACACCGAACTGACAACGGCTGACATGGCCTTCGTCAATGGTGCAGGCTGAACATGGCCGTTTACACCGACATATCGGAAGTCGAGCTTGGTGACTTCCTTGAGCAGTATTCGATTGGCGGTTTGCTGTCCTACAAAGGCATCGCTGAAGGGGTGGAGAATTCCAACTTCATGCTCCACGCCGACAGCGGCCCCTATTTTTTGACCCTGTATGAGAAACGTGTTGATCCCGACGATCTGCCGTTCTTTTTGGGCCTGATGGACCATCTGGCCGAAAACGGTATCAATTGTCCGCTGCCGGTTCATCGTAGAGACGGCCAGATCATTGGCAGGCTTGCCGATCGGCCGGCGGCCTTGATCACCTTTCTCGAGGGTGTGTCGGTTCGTCGCCCGACGGCGGCGCATTGCAAATCTGTCGGAGAAGCCCTGGCCCGTCTACATCTGGCCGGCCGAGCGTTCCCAGGCAAGCGGCCGAATGCATTGTCGATATCAGACTGGCGTCCGCTTTGGGAGAAATCACGTATTGGCGCCGATCAGGTCGAACAGGGATTGCAGGATGAAATCGATACGGAACTGAGCGAACTTGAAAGCCAATGGCCGGAGAATTTACCGACCGGGATCATCCATGCTGATCTCTTTCCCGACAATGTGCTGTTTCTTGGCGATGGGCCGCCTGGTCTCATCGACTTCTATTTCGCCTGCAACGACGTGTTAGCCTACGATATCTCGGTCTGTCTCAATGCCTGGTGTTTCGAAAAGGATCACGCGTTCAATCTGACAAAAAGCACGGCCATGTTGGCTGGATATCAAAACGTCCGAGCGCTTGATGCCGCCGAGATTGGTGCGTTACCGCTGCTTGCACGCGGCTCGGCCCTGCGGTTCATGCTGACCCGTCTTTACGACTGGCTCAATACGCCGGACGGCTCCCTCGTGGTCAAAAAGGACCCGCTTGAATTTGTGCGTCGCATGAGGTTTCACCGGCAGATTACATCTTCAAGGGAATATGGTCTGGATCCGGCATGAAATCTGTTGAAGTCTTCACCGATGGCGCCTGTTCGGGCAATCCAGGGCCGGGTGGATGGGGGGCTATTCTGCGCTACAACGGTACCGACCGTGAACTCAGTGGCGGTGAAGCCGATACCACAAACAACCGCATGGAACTGGTTGCCGCCATCGAAGCGCTGATCGCTTTGAAAGAACCCTGTCGGGTCGACCTCTTTACCGACTCGGTCTATGTCCGCGACGGCATTTCCGGCTGGATTGAATCCTGGAAAAGGAACGGCTGGAGAACCGCCGCCAAAAAGCCGGTTAAAAACACCGAGTTATGGCAGGCGTTGGATCAAGCAAGGGCTCGCCACCAGGTCAGTTGGCACTGGGTAAAAGGCCATGCGTCGCATCCCGAAAACGAGCGAGCCGACGCGCTCGCGCGCGCCGGCATGGAACCGTTCAAGCGGCAGCGAAAATAACGCAGCCGGACCGACTTGGATTTCGTGGCAAAAGTCCCGTTTTCAGCGAATTGATCACTGAGGCCTCGGTTTGAAGACGGATGCATCCTCGGTCGTGTTTGCCGGCATCGTCGCTGAAAGATTTCGGTCCAAATGATTGACGTCTCATATGTCATCGATGCTCTGGCCCATATTGGACATCTACCGACTGACATTTTTTACGATTTGTTATGCGTTGCAAGTCTAGCGTGAATTCGTTGGCCGACTGCTGCCTCGGCAGCTTTGCATGATGCACCTGGCCAACCGCCGCAGATGGGTGGCATGTTTTCTTGGCAGTTTGCTTCTGGGGAAGAATTCATGTCGTCGAACCGAAAAATCAACTCGGTTGCCATTGCCGCTCTAAGCAATACTCCGTCCGACTCATATTTGGCATAGCGAAATCTAATCTTTCGCCGCGGGTCAAGCACACAGGCATTGAGATTTCCGTGTGCGGATCGAAACAACGATGCAGTTTCACAATTGCATTGTTTGTTTTCGCGGCGGCGGTTTGATGCGTTTCCCTACGTAATTTAGTGGATCCGAATGGTGCAATCACCATACCGATCCGACGCGTTTCAACCTTGAACGGAACAATAACTTATGACCAGAAATAACAGTCCACAAATTCAGAGTACCGGCATTAATATATTCTCCAATTTGAAAGTTGGAACGAAGGTTGGCATGGGGTCGGGCCTCATACTGCTGTGCCTCGTTGCCGTCGCCGCAGTTGCCTATTTTGGTCTGTCCGGCGCAAATAGCAATTTCACGGAATATCGCGGCTATGCACTGCAAACCAATCAAATGGGGCGTATTCAGGCAAATCTTTTGACCGCCCGTCTCAATGCCAAGGACTTCATCCTAAAAAACACTGATGAATCTGCCCAGAAAGTGCGGGAGCGCATTACGGCGACTGCAAACCTCATAGACGAGGCCACCGGGTTGTTCGATCGCAAAGAGGCCGTGGATACAATTACCGGTGCCAAGGAGGGAATTTCAACTTATCAGTCCTCGTTCCAGGCGGTCACGGAGCTAGTCAAAAAACGCAATGCGGTTGTGGATGTGCTGAACACGGTTGGGCCGCAGGCAGAGAAAAATCTGACAGCCATCATGAAAAGCGCCTTTGCCGATAACGATGCTGCCGCCAGCTTCCTTGCGGGTACCGATTTGCGCAGTTTGCTGCTTGCCCGGCTTTATGCGAACCGTTTTCTGGTCGACAATGCGGCAGCAAGTGCCGATCGCGCGAACAAGGAACTGAACGAATTTTCGAAAATCGCCGAAAAGATGCTCAGTGAGCTGCAGAATCCAACCCGCAGGGAACTTGCGAAAAAGGTCCTTCAGGAGGCTGAGCAGTATAAGGCGTCTTTCAATGAAGTCGTCGAGATCATCAACAAAAGGAACGGCATCATACGCGGGACACTGGATGTCATTGGCCCGAATCTTGCTGATCAGATGGAGCAGCTCAAGCTCAGCAACAAAGCTCTCCAGGACGATCTGGGCCCACGCGCGACCAAAGAAGTCAACTCAGCCGTCTGGACGACCGGAGTTGTCTCGATCATTGCGCTGGCCCTGGGTGCCGCGCTGGCATGGCTGGTAGGACAAGCCATTTCGAAGCCGGTTATCCGGATGACCGAAACCATGCTCAAATTGTCTGGAGGCGACTTGACGGTCGACATTCCAGCCCTGGGCCAGTCAGATGAAATCGGCAAGATGGCAAAAGCGGTTTCTACCTTCAAAGAGGCTGCAATTGAGAAAACCGGCCTTGAACGGCGTTCGGAAGAGGAACGTCAGATGACCGACCAGGAACGGGCAGCCCGTGAAAAGGAAAAGGAAACGGAAAACC
This sequence comes from Hyphomicrobiales bacterium, assembly GCA_021775495.1. GTDB lineage: Bacteria > Pseudomonadota > Alphaproteobacteria > Rhizobiales > Rhizobiaceae > JAJFHT01. The sequence goes on from JAJFHT010000024.1 coordinate 9,989, forward strand.
AGCGGATCCAGCGGGTGGTCACAACCCTGGCCGACGGTCTGAAACGTCTCGCAAAAGGAGATCTGACCGCAAATATTGTCGAACCGTTCGGCAATGGCCTGGATGAGTTGCGTGTCAATTTCAACGAGTCGATTGAAAACATGCGCAATACTCTTGTCCGCATCTCCTCCGGTACCGATTCGATCAACAGTCAGTCGCAGGAAATGCGAAGTGCGGCTGACAACCTTTCTGCCCGTACAGAGCAACAGGCGGCTTCGCTCGAGGAAACATCCGCCGCGCTTGAGCAGATCACCGCAACAGTCGGGGAAACGTCGTCAAATGCCAACAATTGTGCTGAAGTGGCACGCAACGCAAAAACCGATACTGACAAGTCTAGCGCCGTGGTCGGGGATGCGATTCTTGCGATGGAAGGGATTGAAGCTGCTTCGACCGAGATTTCAAACATCATCAATGTGATCGATGAAATCGCATTCCAGACCAATCTTCTGGCGCTGAACGCCGGCGTTGAAGCTGCCCGCGCAGGCGATGCCGGGAAGGGCTTCGCGGTTGTGGCTCAGGAAGTCCGGGAGCTTGCTCAGCGCGCGGCAAATGCCGCAAAGGATATCAAGAACCTGATCACCAAATCGGGAGACGAAGTGGCAAACGGCGTGAAACTGGTCAAGGAGACTGGATCGTCTCTGAGTCATATCTCTCAGCAGGTCACGGACATCAACGAAAAGATATCAAACATTGCAACCGCCGCCAGTGAGCAATTGCTGGGTGTTCAGGAGGTCAATACTGCCGTTGCCCAGATGGATCAGGTTACCCAGCAGAACGCTGCAATGGTTGAGGAGTCAACCGCGGTGGCAGTGCAGATGTCTGAGGAAGTCCGCGATCTGGCCGGTTTGATTTCTGAATTTGAATTGGATGCCACAGCCGATTTTGACAGGGATATGGATATTGAGCGGTCTGCTGCATAAAGCAGTAGCAATCTGACCCAACAACAGAACAGGCAGCAGAGGAGCGCTTGAGCTTCACTGCTGCCTGTTTCTGATATTGCCCGTGGCAGGAATTCGTGCCCGTCCTGTCCGAAAGGCGGATGGTTTTGTGTCTACAGCTGCTCGAGAATCTTGGCAGCGCCCGATTCCACGGCCTGGCCGGGATTGTCCTCGATATTGAGCGAGGTAACGGTTCCGTCGTCGACTATCATGGAAAACCGTTTTGAACGCAGTCCCAGGCCGGCCACGCTGAGATCGATCTCAAGTCCGATTGCCTTGGTGAAATCCGCATTGCCGTCGGATAGAAACAGGATCCTGTCCTGTCCTTTCGTAGCTTTTGCCCAGGCGTCCATGACAAACACATCATTGGTCGACAGGACCGCGATCGTGTCGACGCCTTTCTGTGTGATGGCATCCTGATTTTCCAGATATCCGGGCAGGTGGTTCATGCTGCAGGTCGGGGTGAATGCACCGGGAACGGCGAACAGGACAACCTTCTTGCCCGAAAAGATGTCCGCAGCCGAGATGTCGGCCGGGCCGTCGGCCGAGGGGGTCTTGAAGGTGGTTTCAGGCAATTTGCTGCCAACACTGATGGTCATAAACAGTCTCCAATAATTGAATCTTGAGTGCGGTATATAGTGGAAAGGGCAAAATGCGGCGGACACCGGAATGTGCTATTCCGGCAGTGGCACAGAGCCCTCGGCGGCTTTCCCCCCAACGATCAATGTGTACTCCAAATTAGCCGGTTTGTCAGAGCTCGATGAAGGTTTTTCGATCACGGGGATTCTGAACTCCAGAGCGCTGTCACCGGTTACTACCGCTTCCGGCGTGCCGAAATACCAACCGCTGTCGTTGATAACGTAGAGATCCGGTTCGCCAAGGTCGACCGCATCCACTTTGGCTACAAGCATCTCGCCATCAAGTCGGATCTCAGTGATTTGCAGACCGTCGCCGGCGTCCTGGGGAAGGGCTGCGTGCGCCATGCCGACAATGACGGTTTCCGGTGTACTTCCCGATTCCCCGGCGGTGGTCAGTTGAAACCTCGTTTGCACCGGGATGCAGATTGACTCGCAAATACCCAGGAACACTTCGGCGTCGATCGCAACCGGCCGCGACGGATCCGGTACGGTGAATGTTACCGCCAGGGCAACCGGGTCATCGTAGCCGGCATAGACCGAATATCCGTCGTCGAAACGTCTGGGAGGCGGATAGCCGATCTCATGGCCTGAGACATTTTCACCTCCCGACAGGCTCATCTGAAACGGGACGCCGGCGCCGCCTGGATCGCGCCAATAGGTCTTCCAGCCCGGTTTGAGATTGATTTCAATGGCTCCGAGCAGCAGACCGTCACCGGTCGGCGATCCAGAGACAACCATACGGATGTCACCGCCCTCCGTTTCAAACCACGGTGTCGATGCGGCAAAGCCCGGACCGGATAGGAACAATGTGCAAAGTGCGGCAATTGCCCGCGTGAGATATGCGTTCATTGCGCGAATGTGGCCTGTGCCCGCACCAATCGCAACGGCGCAGGGTACTGCCGGCCATCATATTTTGGTGATGCCGCCGGCTGTCTGAAATCAATGCCACAAAAGACCTTTGCACGATTCAATCTACGGGTTAGCATTCGAATATTGACAATGCGGAACAAAATAGCAGTGACCGAGGAAACCTATCTCGAAGGCCAGTTTTTGATCGCCATGCCGGGCATGGAGGATGGCCGTTTTGCACGGTCGGTGGTCTTTCTGTGCGCGCACAGCGACGAGGGCGCAATGGGTTTCATCGTCAACCAGCCGCAGGATGTTGGGTTTCCCGACCTGTTGGTGCAATTGGGTGTGATGGATGAAGACCAGGCGATAAAGCTGCCGGCGGATGCCCGCGATATGATGGTCTGCAACGGCGGTCCGCTCGACCGCAGCAGGGGATTTGTCCTGCACTCCGATGACTATGTCGTGGAATCGTCAATGCCGGTGTCCAAGGAGATCTGCCTGACGGCCACGGTGGATATTCTGCGCGCGATCTCAGACGGGTCGGGGCCACGCCGTGCCTTGATGACACTGGGTTACTCGGGTTGGGGCGCCGGTCAGTTGGAAGACGAAATCGCCCAGAACGGATGGTTGACCTGTCCCGGAAACAACGGTCTTCTTTTCGACAGCGACGTCGAGCTGAAATATGAGCGGGCCCTGGAGACGCTCGGAATTGATCCGACACACCTTAGCGTCGTCTCCGGTCACGCCTGAACCCGGCTTTTGCGATCGGGACATGGTACATGGTGCGCCGCGGAGACGGGATACTCTGCGTCAGCGGTTGTTCTGGTCTTTCAGAACTTTGAGCACCGCCTCGAACCCGAGCGGTTCGCCGAACATGTAACTCTGGACATAATCGCAACCGATTTTGCGCAGCTCCGTGGCAGTATCTTCCTCCGATACGCCTTCTGCGATCACGTCCATCTCCAACTCGTGCGCCATGTTGACGATCGATTTCAGCATCTGTTCGCGCTGCGGATTGTCGTTGTTGACGAATGACCGGTCGAGTTTGATCGTATCGAAGGGAAACCGTGTCAGATAGGACAGTGACGAATATCCGGTGCCGAAATCATCGATCGACAATCCGACACCGAGTTGTTTCAGACGTTCAAGCAGATGGGTCGATTGTTCGGGACTGTCCATCACCACGGATTCGGTCAGTTCGAGCAGCAGACATGCAGGCGGCAGGTTGGAATTGGACAGCACACTGCGAACGTCGCTCACCAGATCTTGCCGCATCAGCTGCCGGCTGGACAGGTTGATCGACACGGTGAGTTCCTTCTTGCCGGAATGCTTTTGCCAGGCGACGAGGTCTTCCGCGGCTCGTTCCATCGCAAATTGGGCAAGCTGGGTGATGAGCCCCGAGCTTTCGGCAATCGGGATGAAATCCGTCGGCGGAATGGTTCCCTTGCGCGGATGTTCCCAGTGCATGATCGCCTCGAAGCCGGCTACGGTGGTGTCTTTCAGTCTGACCACGGGTTGATACACCAGCGATATCTCGGAGCGGTCGATTGCCCGGCGCAGATCAGACTCCAGCTGCTGCCGGTCCGTGCCCGCGCTACGAAATGCCGGACGGAAGGGCTCGATGCGATCGCCGCCGAAGCGCTTGGCCTGATACATTGCCAGTTCGCCATCCTTGACGACGTCGTCGGCCGTTGATTGCGAAGAAGTCCAGGTCACCAGACCGATCGATGCCGTCAGGACAATCTCTCGTTTGGCAAACATGATCGGTGTGCGCACCGCCTGTTTGATTGCTTCGGCGAATTCCGCGATCCGGGCCGGATCCTGTTCCGACAGCAGCATCATGGCAAACTGGTCGCCGGTAAAACGGGACAGCGCGTCATGCGGTTTCAGCAGGCGATGCAGGCGGCGTGCGATCGTCAGAAGGATCGTGTCTCCAGTCGAAATGCCCAACTCGTCGTTGATTTGTTTGAAGCGGTCAATGTCAATGACAAACACCGTCGGCCGGACCTTCTCACCGGATGCGGCAATCGAAATAATGGCTTCGAGCTGGTTCAGGAACAGCTCCCGGTTCGGCAACCCGGTCAGGTTGTCGTGCACGGCATCGTGCAACAGCCGTTCTTCGGATTTCTTCTGTTCGGTGACGTCGATCAGAGTGCCGACGCAGCGAATGACCTCGCCGTCGGAGCCGATCACCGGTCGTGCCCGGAGATTGAACCAGTGGTAATGTCCGTCATTGCCGCGGAGCCGCAGATCCTGCGAGATGCGGCCGCGCCGGTGTTCCAGGATGACATCCAGTGTCGTTCGGAAATGATCGCGATCGTCGGGATGAAGAGTTGGCAGCCAGTTTCTCGCCGGACCGTGCAGCGCGCCGCGCGACAGGGCCAGAGAACCGGCGATGTCGGGGCGGGTGACGATCCGGTCCCGCATGACATCCCAGTCCCATACGACGTCGCCGGAGCCGGTGATGGCCAGCGCCTGCCTTTCCATGTCGCTGAACAGGCCCTGTTGCAGGGCGCCGCCCGCGAAGGCGTGCTGCATGACTGTAAAACCAATCAGCAGGATGATCAGGATCAATCCGCCGCCAAGCGCCGGCTGGATGATGTCATTGTTCAGTACGCCGGTCACGGTCATCCAGGAGCCGGCCAGCCAGGCCAGGATCAGCAGCCAACTGGGCACCAGCATGATGGCACGGTCAAAGCCCTGTATCCCCATATAGACAATCAGGCCGATGCCGAAGATGGCGGTCATTCCGAATGAAAGCCGCGCAATCCCGGAGGCGATCGGCGGATCGAAGACCGCAACGGCTGCCATCAGCAACAGTCCCAGAATCCAGGCCAGGGCTCCGTAGCTGAAATGATCGTGCCAGCGATTGAGGTTGAGATAGGTGAACAGGAAGATGACAAATGTTCCGGCCAGCGCGACTTCGGTTCCCGCCCGCCATATCTGCTCATTGCCCGGCGATATCTCGATGACCTTGCTCAGGAAGCCGAAATCGATCGAAACATAGGCCAGCACCGCCCATGCAAGCGCCGCCGTTGCCGGGAACATCGAAGTACCCTTGACGACAAACAGGATGGTCAAAAACAGCGCCAGAAGCCCGGCAATTCCAAGCACGATGCCTCTGAAAAGCGTATAGGAATTGATCGTGTCCTTGTAGGATTCGGGATCCCACAGATAGATCTGAGGCACATTCTGCGCCGCGAGTTCGGCGACGAAAGTGACGATCGTTCCAGGATTGAGCGTGACATGGAACACATCGGCTTCGGAGCTTGATTGCTGGTCGAGGGCAAATCCCTCACTAGGCGTAATATTGGCAATCCGGTTTGACCCCAGATCCGGCCATATTATGCCGGAACCGGCAAGCCGGAAATGCGGTGCGACAATCAGCCTGTCAAGCTGCTCATCCGTGGTGTTGGCCAATGCAAACACCGCCCAGGCGCCGGATGCATTGTCATCCTTGGCCTCAACTTCGATGCGCCGGACGATGCCATCGACACTCGGCGCGGTCGAAACCTGAAACTTGTCTCCCTGATTCCGATAGATTTCGGCGGCAAGCGACAGATCAAGCGCGACATCGTCGCGGGAAATCTTGATCGGTTCAACGGCCTGCGCCGCACTGATCGCCCATAGGCAGGTCAGGGCTGCGATGATGCAGGCGAGGCAATGTCGGATGGAAAAATGTCCTGCCAAAATCAGTCCTGCTCTATTGTCTCTTCTGGCCCCGGTGCAATCAGGGAATAAAGAAAATGGTCCTGCCAAACATTGTTGATCCTGAGGTAGGATCGCAATAATCCCTCGCGCTGAAATCCCGCTTTTTCAAGCAGGCGCATCGAACGCGTGTTCTCCGGAATACAGGCAGCTTCGATGCGGTGCAACAGCAGGGATTCGAAGGCGTAGCCCACGACCAGAAGAAGCGCTTCGCGCATCAGCCCCTGGCCAGCATAGCGCTCCCCCATCCAGTAGCCGATCTGGCAGGATTGAGCGACACCACGGCGAATGCTGCCAACTGATATTCCGCCGGCAAGCGAACCGCTGTTTTTGTCAAAGATGAAAAACGGAACGGCCGTTCGACGAGCGAATTCGCGGCGATAGCGAGCCTGTCGGTGACGCCAGCCCGACCGCTCCAGCTCTTCTCCGGTCCAGCGGGGCTCCCAGGGTTCCAGAAATGCCCGGCTCTCCCGCCGCAGCTCCACCCATTCCTGGAAGTCCCGGTTTTTCGGCAGGCGCAAGCGTACTCGTGCGCCTTCCAGAACCGGCCCGGTGTCGCGATGAAAAAACGCTGCGGCGAACATCGACCGCCGAGGCAATCAGACGGCAAGCCGCTGTGCGCCGTTGGCGCTGCTTGCCAGCGCATTGCCGATTGTCTCAAACGGGGCGAGCGTGCCGATCGGGCCGATTGCCGTCAGTGTCGGTTTGACATCGGAAAACAGCCGGCCCGCCAGTTCGGTGAGACGTTCGATTGTCACTTTCGACAGCCGGTCCAGCAGTTCTTCGGTCGTCACCGGTCGGCCAAAAAGCAGCATCTGGCGGGCGATCTGTGCGGCACGGCTGGAAGCACTTTCACCGGACATCAGCAAGCCGGCGCGATATTGAGCCCGCGCCCGATCGAGTTCCTCCTGCAAAATGCCATCACCGGCATGTTTGAGCTGATCCAGTATGACCGGCACGAGTTCCTCGATGTCTTCCTTGCCGGTGGCCGCGTGAATGCCGAATATCCCGGTATCGGAAAAACCCCAGTGGAATGCGTAAACCGAATAACACAATCCGCGTTTTTCCCGTACTTCCTGGAACAGCCGCGATGACATGCCGCCGCCAAGCGTCATGGCCAGGATCTGTGAGGCGTAGAAGTCGCGGACATGAAAAGCACGCCCTTCGAAACCGAGCACGATCTGGGCATCCATCAGGTCCCGGCTCTCGCGGTAATCGCCCCCGACATAATTGGCATAAAGCGGAATTTTTGAATCGGCCTTGGGGCGGAATCCGCCCAACCGCTTTTCTGCCTCTTTCAGGAAGGCATCGTGGGTCACCGCACCGGTCGCGACAACGACCATACGATCGGCACCATATTGCCGCTCCATGTAGGTGCGCAACTGTTTGGACGTAAAGGATTGCACCGTTTCCGGCGTGCCGAGAATGGATCGGCCGATCGTCTGGTGGCGGAATGCGGTTTCGGTGAAGCGGTCGAATACGATATCGTCGGGCGTATCATGGGCCGCTCCGATTTCCTGCAGCACGACATGCTGCTCGCGGGCCAGTTCTTCCTCGTCAAACCGGGAATCGGTTAGGATGTCAGCCAGAATATCAATGGCAAGCGCCATGTCGTTCTTGAGGACACGGGCATAAAATGCCGTTGTTTCCACGCTGGTGGCCGCGTTGATCTCGCCACCGACATTTTCGATATCGGAGGCAATCTGCCAGGCGCTGCGCTTGCCGGTTCCCTTGAACGCCATGTGCTCCAGCAAATGCGCGATACCATGTTCATCGTCGTCTTCGTTGCGTGATCCCGACTTGATCCAGACACCCAGCGCGACGCTTTCAAGATGTGGAATGGTTTCCGTGGCAATGGTCATTCCGTTAGAAAGACGACTGACTTCAACTCTCATAAAACATTCGCTCCCTGCGCGGCAGTGTCCTGATCGGGCCCATTAGCGGGCTCTTGAATGATCGCTTATGTAATCTTCCACAATTTTTGCGTTTGAGGGAAGCACCGTAAAGCTTTCCTTCATTTTGGGAAGGTCAGCCAGCCAGTCCGGCAGGCCGGGATCGATCCCTGTTGCGTCCAGAACCGCTGCCGGAAACTTTGCCGGGTGCGCTGTTGCCAGCACAATCATCGGTACTGTGGGATCAGAATTCTCCCTGGCCACCTTGATGCCGGTGGCGGTGTGCGGATCGACCAGCACACCGCTGCCCTTCAATACGTCACGCATGGTCTCAGCGGTCTCCGCCATATCCGACCTGCCTGCGTCAAAGTCTCTGCGGATGTTGGCCAGCACCGAGGCTTCGATGGAGAAGGCGCCGGATTGTTTCAGACCGGCCATGGCTTTGCAGATGGTGGCCGCGTCCCTGTTTGATGCTTCGAAAAGCAGGCGTTCGAAATTCGATGATACCTGAATGTCCATGGAAGGCGAGGTGGTTGCCACGACGCCCCGGGTCTCGTAGGCGCCACTGCGCATTGTTCGGGCAAGAATGTCATTGTCGTTGGTTGCGATGATCAGCCGGTCGATCGGCAATCCCATCTGTTTTGCCGCATACCCAGCGAAAATGTCTCCGAAATTGCCGGTTGGCACCGTAAAGGAGACTGGTCGGTCGGGACTTCCAAGCGAAAGCGCGGAGGAAAAGAAATAGACGATTTGGGCCATCACACGTGCCCAGTTGATTGAATTGACGCCGGATAGGGAAATCCGGTCGCGAAAATCATGATGGTTGAACATGTCCTTGACCAGCGCCTGGCAATCATCGAAATTGCCTTCGATCGCCAGGGTATGGACGTTCGACTCCGTACACGTCGTCATCTGCCGCCGCTGAACATCGGAAACCTTGCCGTCCGGGAACAGGATAAAGATATCCGCCCGCTGACGGCCGGCAAACGCATCAATGGCCGCACCGCCGGTGTCGCCCGAGGTTGCTCCGACAATCGTCGCGCGTTGATCGCGGCTGCCAAGGACATGATCCAGCAACCTTGCCAGCAGTTGCATGGCAACATCCTTGAAGGCCAGTGTCGGTCCATGAAACAATTCCAATACGAACTCGTTGGAGCGCGTCTGGATCAGCGGGCAAACCGCCTGATGCCGAAATGTTGCATACGCCTCCTGGACGGTGGACCTGAAAGTCTCATCATCGATTTCACCGCCCAGATACGGCGTGAGCAGGCGCACAGCCAGGTCGGGAAATTCAAGCCCGCGCATCGCACGAATCTGGTCGATTGAAAAAACCGGCCATTCGTCCGGGAGATAGAGCCCACCGTCACGGGCGAGACCCGTCAGCAACGCATCCGAGAAGCCGAGGACGGGCGCTTCGCCTCGCGTACTGATATATCTCATCGTCGCAATTCCGTCAGAAATGGGCTAATGCCTGAGGCTGATCCAGGCTGTTGGTTTTGTCTGTGTTTTTCATCGTCGCAAAATTGCCGCGGCGTTGATATAGAACAGCTTCACCGAGTTGGGATAGTCTGTAATAGGGGTCTTTCTTGAAGAGTGTTCGATTTTTCGCCCGAATCGCGTTTTTTGGTGGCGTTTCGTTGTTGTCTGCCTGTCAAATTGGGAGTGGCGCCCGCTCCGGTTCAGACCGCGGCGGTGCTGATGTGCTTGGCTTGGGCATCTCCAATAAGCCGACCGAGCAGCTTGAGAAAATCAGCGTGGAGGAATTGCGCGCCTATTGCCCGCGTGTGCGATTGCGTCAAGGCACGGCGTTCTTCACGGAGTATGAGAAAGGCGGCGAGGGCGACCGTAGCAAGATTCAATTTCAGGGATCCATTTCCGATGTTACCCGGTCCTGCAAATATTCCGGTGACACATTGACGATGACCATCGCGATCGCAGGGAAAGTTGTCACCGGTCCGGCGGTAAAGGGAAACGCCACCCGACTGCCGGTTCGTATCGCCGTGTTGCGCGGCGATGAGGTCCTCTATTCCCAATTGCATCCGCATCAGGTCGATGTCGCCAGCGGCACCGGAGCGACTCAGTTTGTGCTCAATGATCCCAATGTCCAGTTCCCGCGCCCGACCAAGCCGAATATTCTGGTCTATGTCGGATTTGATGATGGAAAGAAGAAGGACAATTGAAGCAGACTTGATCGGAGTTCAGATCGGTTCGCTCCACACTGAGAATGCCTCGATCACCGCTTCCAGATCGCGCAATTTGTTGATGACAGTTTCGGCGCCGGCTTCGGTGAGATGATCGGCATGACCGGGAAAACTATGTGAGCCGCCGGTAAATCCGATCACCCGCATGCCGGCCGCCCGCGCGGCCGAAACACCGTGAACACTGTCCTCGATCACCATCGCCTGCGCCGGGTCGACCTTCATGATCCGGGCAGCGTGCAGAAACACGTCCGGAGCCGGTTTGGCTTTCTTCGAAGCGGTCTCTTCGGCAACGAATATGTGCGGCTCGAACAGCTCCAGAAGCCCTGTTCGCCCGAGAGTTGCCCTGACTCGGGCTGCCGATGAATTCGAGCAGACGCAGCGAGGCAGCTCAATGCGCGCCACCGCCGAACGGGCGCCCTCGAGAGCGCGCACTTCGCGTTCCAGTTTCCGGTCCGTGCGTTTATCCGCCCTCTCGATCAGCGATGCCTGCAGCGGTATCGCCGACTCCGTCTCGATCCGTTTGAGGATGTCTGGAAGTGTCAGTCCGGCATAACGCGCGGCGAGTTCTTCCGGCGTGATCGGAAAACCGGCCTCCGAAATGATCTCGGCCTCGACCCTTGCGGCGATGATCTCGGAATCGACCAGTACACCGTCGCAATCAAATATTATCAGCTCGGGCAAAATGATTTCTCTCCGTTACGGGAAGGCTATGACCTAGTTCCCGCGAGGCCAGCGGTAAAGCCCCGGGCAGGGTTCAATGCAAATTTATCCGACCGTTTCACTATTTGTTTACGCTGTGCAGTAACCATAACGGCGCGTTAAGAGTAACTGTTTCAGTTGGGTAATTTCATGTCCGCGTTGCGTCTATTGGACGATCTGTCCGCCGCGCCCGTCCGTTCGGATTGGCTCGATACAATTTTAAAGGGCGATTGCATTTCCGCCCTGGAGAAACTCCCGGAAAACTCAGTCGACGTTCTGTTCGCCGACCCGCCTTACAACCTCCAGCTGGATGGCGACCTGCACCGGCCCGATCAGTCCCGCGTCGATGCCGTCGACAATGACTGGGACCAGTTCGACAGTTTTAAGGCCTATGATGCCTTCACCCGCGCCTGGCTGCTGGCCGCACGCCGGGTCCTCAAACCATCCGGCACGATCTGGGTGATTGGGTCCTACCATAATATTTTCCGGGTCGGCACTTCGCTGCAGGACCTGGGGTTCTGGATCCTCAATGACGTGATCTGGCGCAAGACCAACCCGATGCCCAATTTTCGCGGCCGGCGTTTTCAGAACGCCCACGAGACGATGATCTGGGCATCGCTTGATCAGAAGGCCAAAGGATACACATTCAATTATGACGCCCTCAAAGCCGCCAATGACGATGTGCAGATGCGCTCGGACTGGTTGTTTCCGATCTGCACCGGAGCAGAGCGCCTGAAGAACGATGCAGGCAGCAAGGTTCACCCGACGCAAAAACCGGAAGCGCTGCTGGCGCGTATACTGGCGGCTTCGACAAAGCCCGGAGACGTCGTGCTTGATCCGTTTTTTGGCTCCGGAACCACCGGTGCTGTGGCAAAACGGATGGGTCGGCATTTTGTCGGGATTGAACGCGAACAGGACTATATCGACGCCGCCCTCGAGCGTATTGCCAGGGTCGAGCCGCTCGGCATGACGGAATTGACCGTACTGGAAGGCAAGCGCGCCCAGCCGCGTGTTGCATTTGTCAGTCTCATGGATGGAGGCCTGGTGTCGGCGGGAATGACGCTGTGCGATGCAAAGCGCCGCTGGCATGCGACTGTACGCGCCGATGGAACTCTCAGTTGCGGCGATCAGGCCGGTTCGATACACCGGCTCGGCGCCGGGGTGCAGGAACTGGACGCCTGCAACGGCTGGACGTTCTGGCACTATCAGGATGGCAAAGACCTTCGGCCGATCGACGATCTGCGGACCGAAGTGCGAAAGCGCATGGCTGCCATCTGATCGGATTTCACACTTTTTCGATCCTGCATCCGGTTGGACACTCCAGTCACAACCCGACACCGAAGCGCTCAAGGTCCGCCTTGAGCGCTTCGGCATTTTTGAAGTGCACTGCCTGCCAGCCGGCGGCAATTGCGCCGTCGACATTGGGTTGTGAGTCGTCGATGAACAGTGTCGCGGCCGGCATCAGGTCAAATGCCTTCACATGGTGGTTGTAGATCGCCGCATCGGGCTTGAGCAGCCCCACTTCGGCCGAAACCGTCACACCGCGCGGGCGATTCAGAAAATCAAATCGCTCCCGGGCTTCCACAAGCGTATCAGCGGCAAAGTTGGTCAGCATGGTCACATCGTGACCCTGCTCGATCAGTGACACCATGACGTCGACACTGCCTTCATAATGGTGACTGATCATTTCATGCCAGTTACCACGGAACCCTCGGATATTGTCTTCTTCTTCCGGATAGGTTTCGATCAGGATCGCCTCGGCTTCCGGCCAACTGCGGCCGCGGTCCTGTTCCAGGTTCCACTCTGCGGTACAGACATTGTCGAAGAACCATCGCCGGCGTTCGGCATCCGGGATCAGGCGGCGAAAAGGGATGTCGGGATCGTAGTGGAGCAACACCCGGCCAATATCGAAAACGATGTGTTCTATGTCAGCCATATGATTCGCCTTTTCTTGTTTTGGTGACGCCGGGCAGGGCGCATTCGACTACTTTTTTCATTACGGTTGGCAGTGCTTCGCCGGAAATATCTTCCTCGGCGCACCACCATTGATTCTCAATCGTCCCGACCGAACCGACATTTGCCGAATACACCGTCAGTTCAAGTCTGAAATGGGTAAACACATGGATGATGGTTCCCTTCCGTTGCCATCGCGCCGCAAAAGGTGCGGCGTCCTCGGTCGTCGCGCCATCAACGCGTGCAGACCAGGCCGTCGTCGGAACTTCGCTCATACCGCCCAACAGCCCGTTTACCGGCCGTTTTCGCAATAGAATTGACCCGTTGTCGCGCACGGCCACAAAGGCAGCCCCTTTGCGTTCCGGCTTGATCTGCTTCGGCTGTTTCACCGGATATTGCTCCGGATTGGACCGAACGGTCGCGAGACAGAACGGCTGCAATGGGCACAGCGTGCAGGTAGGGCGTTTGGGGGTGCATATTGTTGCGCCAAGGTCCATCATGGCTTGCGCAAAATCGCCGGGACGCGACGCCGGAACCAGTGATTGAACGATGTTCCCGATCTCGGACTTGACCTCGCGGACAGGTGTTGCAATCGCACACAGACGGGTAACGACACGTTCGACATTCCCGTCAATCGCGGCTTCGGTACGGTCAAATGCGATCGCCGCGATGGCGCCGGCCGTATACGGCCCAATTCCCGGAAGCCGCATCAGACCTTCTGCCGTATCGGGGAACACACCTGCATGCTCCTCAATGATCTGTTCGGCACATTTTTTCAGATTGCGGGCACGGGAGTAATAGCCAAGGCCTGCCCAAGCTTTCATCACCTCCTCATTGTCGACAGCCGCCAATGCGGCAATGTCGGGCCAGAGGGTGACGAATTTTTCAAAATAGGGTTTGACCGCCTGCACCGTGGTCTGCTGGAGCATGATCTCGGATAACCAGATGCGGTAGGGGTCGGCAACCTGCCCAGCCTTGGATTGATCGGGGGTGATTCGCCACGGCAACCGGCGATGGTGCACATCATACCATTCAAGCAGCCGATCTGCGGCGGCAGTTGGAAGTCTTCCGGTGGCGGGAATGGAGTTGTCCTGCGATCGCATGTTAGATTGGTTTCACCACTTCATTGTGGTGAAAGAATTCATGTGCGCCAAACATGGCGTTGCTTTTGAACGGGGGCAAGCATCCTGTGGCAAAAAAACCGGGCCGATACGCGCGTCCTGTCAGTGAGCTGGTTTCCGATGTGCTGGATCCGGTGCTGCGCCGGCGCGCCGGCATCTCCATGAATTTACTGCAGTCGTGGGAAGAGATTGCCGGCGAACGTCTCGGCAGCCAGTCCCGGCCGGAGAAAATAGACTGGCCGCGCAGGGCCCACGAGGATGATCCGTTTGAGCCGGCCACACTGACGATTGCATGTGACGGTACCGCCGCCTTGCTGTTGCAGCACGAAACGACGGAGGTGATGAGCCGGATCAACGCTTTTCTCGGCTTCGCGGCAATTGGCCGGATCAAAATCATTCAAAAACCGGTCGCCGACCGGTCGAAACATGACAAGCGCCCGGATCCTGAACTGAGTGGCGAGGAAACCAGTAGGCTTTCGAGGATGGTCGGCGATATTGAGGATGAAGGCTTGCGAGTGGCGTTGGAGCAGCTCGGCCGCAGTGTGTTGTCGTCAAGCAAGTAGTTTCTCACAAAATTATGATCGTATTTCCGCGTCTTGCGACAATTCGATCAGGCGGCAACGCAGCGTTTTGCCTTAATTAAGCTGCACCCCTCGCTTTTGAGGCAGGTTCTACGGCAAAATCGGTAACAAGACAGGTGATTCGCATGACGACTTTGACCCGCCGCAAGGCATTGACCGGCCTGCTGGCTGTTCCGGCCGCAGGCATGCTTATATCTTCTTGCAGCGACGAAGAGGCCAAACCAGCCTCCGGAGGAAGCGGCGAGACCAAGCCGGCCGCCAACACCACACCGGCTCCGGCTCCGTCCGGCACGGTTGATATGGCAAAGCTGCTTGAGCCCGGAGCGCTGCCGGAACAGGTGTTGGGCGAGGACGGTGCGCCGGTGACGGTGGTTGAATATGCTTCCATGACCTGTGGCCACTGCGCAACGTTTCATAAAAATACGTTCCCTGAGATCAAGACGAAATATGTCGAGACCGGAAAGGCTCGTTTCGTCTTTCGCGAATTTCCATTCGACCCGCGAGCAGCAGCAGCTTTCATGCTGGCCCGTTGTTCCGGCGACCGGTATTTCGCCATGATCGATGTGCTGTTTCAGCAACAGGACAACTGGGCGCGGGCGGAAGATGGCCGCGCCGCGATGCTGCAAATCGCTAAACTTGCCGGTTTTTCACAAGAAGAGTTTGAAGCCTGCTTGACGGACCAGAAGCTTCTGGACGATGTGAACAAGGTGAGAAACCGTGCTGCCAATGAATTCAAGGTCGATGCGACGCCGACCTTTTTCATCAACGGCAGCAAGTATTCGGGGGCCCTGTCGGTTGGCGAAATGTCAGCGATCATTGACGGTCTGCTTTAGCGGATTTGGCCATCAGGGCCACGTCTTCGCTGTCCCGCGCTGCGTGACGGGGTGCCGCTGATGCGTTTTTCCAAACTCAGGCTTACCGGCTTCAAGTCTTTTGTCGAGCCGATGGAATTCATCATAGAATCCGGTCTGACCGGAGTTGTCGGTCCGAACGGTTGCGGCAAGTCCAATCTGGTTGAAGCGCTGCGCTGGGTTATGGGAGAAAGCTCCTATAAGAACATGCGTGCATCAGGCATGGATGACGTCATCTTCTCCGGGTCGGCAACACGCCCGTCGCGCAACACTGCCGAAGTGGCGCTTTTTCTCGACAATACCGACAGATCGGCGCCTGCCGCCTACAATGACAGCGAAGAACTGCAGGTCGCCCGTCGTATCGAACGCGAGGCAGGGTCGGCTTACAAGATCAACGGCAAGGACGCGCGTGCCAAGGACGTGCAATTGCTGTTTGCCGATCAATCGACCGGCGCGCGCTCGCCGTCGATGGTAGGCCAGGGCCGGATCGGCGAACTCATCCAGGCCAAACCGCAGGCGCGCCGGGCGCTGCTCGAAGAGGCGGCCGGCATCTCCGGATTACATTCGCGCCGGCATGAAGCTGAATTGCGGCTGCGCGCCGCCGAACAGAACCTTGAACGCCTCGATGATGTCGTCGGCGAACTTGAAACCCAGATTGAAAGCCTGAAGCGTCAAGCGCGGCAGGCAACTCGGTTCAAGAATGTATCTGCTGAAATTCGTAAATCCGAGGCCGTAGTGCTGCATTTGCGCTGGGCCCAGGCCAAAACACTTGAAGCGGAACTCAATTCCGCTCTGTCCTCGGCGACAGCGACGGTCGGTGAGCGGGCCGAGTTTCAGGTCAACGCCGCCAAGGAACAAGCAATCGCGGCAACCCGGCTTCCTGAATTGCGCGATGCGGAGGCAAGGGCTGCTGCTGCGCTGCAGCGTCTGACAATTGCCCGCGCGCACATTGATGAAGAAGCCGAACGGCTGGGTGCACGAAAACGGGAACTTGCCGGGCGCATCGAACAGCTGGATGCCGATATCAAGCGCGAAGAACAGATGGTTCGCGACAATGCCGAGGTTCTGGCGCGCCTGAATACCGAAGAAAAAACCCTGGTTGAAGAGACCGCTGCAGCTTCCGATCAGGAATCCGGATCACGCGCGGCATTCGAGGCGGCCAGCAGCAAACTGACACGCAGCGAGGCGGGATTTCAGAAACTGACCGGCGAAAATGCCGAGGCGGTTGCCGCCCGCGCGCAGATTGAACGCGCCATCCATGACGCGGTTGAGCGCCGTGACAAGACCGAGCGGCAGCTGACCGGAATCAACCGGGAAGCTGAAGAAATTGCGCTCAAGATTGCCGCCCTGGCCGATCCGGCGGAAAAGAGCCTGCAGGTCGACAGTGCGGAAGCAACGGTCCTCAATACCGAAGAGGCGGCGCTCGCGGCCGAGCAGGCAGTCGAAGCCGCTCGTGCGCGGGAGGCAACACTGCGTTCGCCGGTTGACGAGGCCCGTGCCGCGCTGAACCGGATCGAAGCCGAGGCTCAGACATTGGCGAAGATCCTCAATGCCGACGCGGCTGATCTGTTCCCCGCTGTCGTAGAGAAGGTGAAAGTCGAGAGCGGTTTCGAAACCGCTTTGGGAGCGGCGCTCGGTGAGGATCTGGACATACCGATCGATCACAATGCGCCGGTGCATTGGCGCCAGATCGCGATGCAACCCTCAGACCCGAAACTGCCGGGCAACATTCGGCCATTGTCGGATGTCGTACGCGCTCCGGCGGAACTTTCTCGCCGGCTTGCCCAAATAGGGATTGTTGAAAACGACGATGGCCCCGAGTTGCAAAAACAGCTGCTTCCCGGGCAAAGGCTGGTATCGCCGGATGGCGATCTGTGGCGTTGGGATGGTTATACTGCCAGTGCCGAGGCGCCGACCGCGGCGGCGCAGCGCCTTGCACAAAAAAATCGACTGTCCGAGCTCGACCGCGAGGTAGTGGCAGTCACCAGGACGTTGCGGGAAACAGAAGATTCGCTTGCCGGTGCACAGCAATCGGTTGCCGATGCGGCAGAGGCCCAGCGCATCGCCCGTGAGACCTGGCGTCAGGCGCAAACGGACCTGACCGGCGCACGGGAAGCACTGTCAAAGGCCGAACGCGATGCGGGTGAGTTCGCTAGCCGCCGAGCCGCGCTCGATGAAGCGCGGGGCCGGCTGGAAGAGAACCTGAATGAGGCCATTGCCGCATTGGCGGAGGCCGAAACCGCGAGCGGGTCAGCACCGGACCTTGAGATGCTGCAGCAGAGCCTCGAACGGCTCGGCAAGGATGTTTCCGAGGACCGGGCTCTGCTTGCTGAAACCCGTGCTGCCCATGACGGTCTGAAACGCGAAGCGGAAGCCCGAGAGCGCAGAATCAAGACGATTGGTACAGAGCGGCAAAGTTGGACGGCGCGCGCACAAAACGCCGACCGGCAGATTGCCGCCCTTGGCCAGCGGCGTTCTGAGGCTCAAAAGGAACTGGACGGGGTCGCCGCTGCACCGGAAGAGTTGGAAACCAAAAGAAAAGCCCTGCTGTCGCAGCTTTCGGAAGCCGAACATCTGCGCAAGGAAGCGGCAGACCGCTTGGCCGAGGCAGAGAGCCGGCAATCCGAACTCGACAAACTGGCACAGGATGCGATCCAGGCGCTTTCCCAGGCGCGCGAGGAGCGCGCCCGCACCGAGGAACGTGGAACAGCTGCCGAAGAGCGCCGCAAGGAAGCCGAGGCCCGCATTCGCGAAGCGCTGAATTGCGCGCCGCATCTGGCATTCAATCACACCGGGCTGTCCGCCGATGATGCGATGCCGGATATGGATCCGACCGAGCGGCGCCTTGAAAAGCTTAAAATGGAACGCGAACGTCTCGGGGCGGTCAATCTCCGGGCTGAAGAAGAACAGGCCGAACTGACCGGACGCCTGGAGACAATTCTTTCCGAACATCAGGACGTCATCGACGCGATCGGAAAACTGCGGCAGGCGATCCAGAGCCTCAACCGCGAAGGCCGCGAACGGCTTCTGGTTGCCTTTGATGAGGTCAACGAACAGTTCAAGCGATTGTTTGCACATCTTTTTGGCGGCGGCACGGCCGAGCTGCAGCTGGTGGAGTCGGAAGATCCACTGGAAGCAGGCCTGGAAATTCTTGCCCGTCCGCCCGGCAAAAAACCGCAGACAATGACACTTCTGTCAGGCGGCGAGCAGGCACTGACGGCGATGGCCCTGATCTTTGCGGTGTTCCTGACAAATCCGGCACCGATCTGCGTTCTCGATGAGGTCGACGCGCCGCTTGACGATCACAATGTCGAGCGATTCTGCAATCTGATGGACGAGATGGCCGTTTCCACCGAGACACGTTTCGTGATCATAACCCACAATCCCATCACCATGGCTCGTATGAATCGGTTGTTCGGCGTGACGATGGCCGAGCAGGGCGTCAGCCAGCTTGTGTCGGTCAATCTCGATACAGCTGAGCAGTTGCGCGAGGCCAGCTGATAAGGGTTTCGCGAGCGTGGCTCCGATGGTGATCCCGGTTCGGTGGAATTTTTGCTCTTCATCCGACTTTTGGCGTGGAAACCATCACTTGAAAAGACTATCACGCAGGTCACGGATGCATGTCACCGGGGATTGCCATGACAAAATGGGTTTACGGTTTCGGCGACGGTGCGGCTGAGGGCCGCGCGTCGGATCGCAATTTGCTGGGCGGCAAGGGAGCGAACCTTGCTGAAATGTGCAGTCTGGGTTTGCCGGTGCCGCCGGGATTCACGATTTCGACCGAGCTGTGTTCCTGGTTTTATGTCAATGGAAGCACGTATCCGGACGAGTTGACCGCACAGGTGACGGCGGCACTTGATCAGATCGGGAAGATCGCCGGGCGCCGCTTTGGCGACCCGGCAAATCTGATGCTGGTTTCGGTGCGTTCCGGCGCCCGCGCGTCGATGCCCGGCATGATGGACACCGTGCTCAATCTCGGCCTGAATGATGCGACGGTTGCAGCGCTCGCTGCAGATGCGTCCGACCAGCGGTTTGCTTTCGACAGCTATCGCCGCTTCATCCAGATGTATTCCAGTGTCGTGCTGGGTCTTGATCATGAGGTTTTCGAGGAGATTCTGGAGCACGAGAAGGCGCGCCTTGGGCGCGAACTCGA
Source organism: Hyphomicrobiales bacterium (assembly GCA_021775495.1). GTDB lineage: Bacteria > Pseudomonadota > Alphaproteobacteria > Rhizobiales > Rhizobiaceae > JAJFHT01. Next base: position 29,612 of record JAJFHT010000024.1, read on the forward strand.
TACCGAGGTGACGGCGCAGGAATGGCAGGAGATCATCCTTCTCTACAAGCAGCGGGTCGAGGAGGAACTTGGCGCGCCGTTCCCACAAGACCCGCGCGAGCAGCTTTGGGGCGCCATCGGCGCCGTGTTTTCCAGCTGGATGAACCCGCGGGCGGTAACCTACCGGAAGTTGCACGATATTCCGGTTGAATGGGGAACCGCCGTCAATGTGCAGGCCATGGTTTTCGGCAATATGGGAGATACGTCGGCCACCGGTGTCGCCTTCACCCGCAATCCTTCGACTGGCGAGGATGCGCTCTACGGAGAATTCCTGGTCAACGCTCAGGGCGAGGACGTGGTTGCCGGCATCCGCACTCCGCAGAACATTACCGAGGCGGCACGAATAACCGCTGGTTCCGACAAGCCGTCTCTGGAAAAACTGATGCCGGAGGCGTTTGCTGAGTTCACCCGCATTGCTGCAAGCTTGGAGTCGCACTACCGCGACATGCAGGACCTGGAATTCACGATCGAGCGCGGCAAACTCTGGATGCTGCAGACCCGGTCAGGCAAGCGCACTGCGAAAGCGGCACTCAAAATTGCCGTGGATATGTCGAATGATGGCCTGCTAACCCCGGAACAGGCGATTTGCCGCATCGATCCAGCGTCGCTTGACCAGCTTTTGCATCCGACACTTGATCCGGATGCCGACCGTCAGATCATCGGAATTGGCTTGCCGGCTTCTCCAGGCGCTGCCACCGGCGAAATCGTCTTTACCTCCGAAGAGGCCGAAGAAATGAAATCCGCCGGACGTAATGTCATTCTCGTCCGGGTAGAAACCAGTCCGGAGGACATTCACGGCATGCATGCCGCACAAGGTATCCTGACCACCCGCGGCGGAATGACCAGCCACGCCGCAGTGGTTGCGCGCGGCATGGGAAAACCCTGTGTCTCGGGCGCCGGATCGTTGCGGGTTGATCAGAGAACTCAGACGTTGCTGGCGATGGGTACAACGCTGAAAAAGGGCGACGTCATCACCATCGACGGATCGAACGGTCAGGTCATGGTAGGGGCGGTACC
>JAJFHT010000231.1 GCA_021775495.1 Hyphomicrobiales bacterium
GCACCAACAAAACCCCTGCGGAGGCTCGGCCGTCCGATAGCGGAGATGTTCAGGCCTTCCTCCAGAAGGCTCGTGCCGTCCAGTCCGGCGCCGGCGGGCAGCAGGGGCGTATCGTCCTTGCGCTTGACGCCACGATGAGCCGACAGCCAACCTGGGATCTGGCGTGCTCGCTGCAGGCCGAGATGTTCGACGCTGTCAGCACAAGCCGCAAACTTTCGGTGCAACTTGTCTATTTCCGTGGTTTCGGAGAGTGCAGGTCGTCAAAATTCGTGACGGACACGACTGCGCTCAAGACATTGATGACACAAATCGACTGTCGGGGCGGACACACGCAGATCGGTAAAGTTCTGAGCCATGCCATCAAGGCGACCACTGCCGAAAAGCTCAGCGCCGTTATCTTCATCGGCGACGCCATGGAAGAAAAAATAGACGATCTTGCTGATAAAGCCGGGCGCCTGGGTATGCACGGTGTTCCGGTTTTCCTGTTTCAGGAGGGGCATGATGCCACAGCGGAACAAGGCTTTCGCGAAATTGCCCGGCTGTCGAACGGAGCCTGGTTTCGGTTTGATCGCAATGCTGCTTCGACTCTGGCGAATTTGCTGTCCTCGATCGCCGTTTACGCGACCGGCGGTTTTGCCGCGCTTGAAAACCGGGGCACCAGCGAAGATCGACTGCTGCTCGGCCATTTGAAAGACGGCCGATCGAAATGAGCTTCATATTCTATACGGTTCTGGCTTTGCTCGTAGTGACCTTGCTGGCTTCTGCCATGACCGCGGTGAGCCCGGCACGGTTGGCTGGCAGCCTGCGCGCGGCCGGTCAGATCATGTTGGTGTCCGGCGGGATCGGCCTGATTATCGCCGGCCGGTTCGGTCTCGGCGCGATGCTGCTGACCGGGGCGTTCAGTTGGTTCATGTCGTCCCGCGTGTCACGTCGTGCGCACAAGAGTCCGGGGCAACGATCTACGGTGAGGACGGCCGCGCTGGAAATGCTCCTGGACCACGACACCGGTGGCCTTGAGGGTGTAGTGCTGGCAGGGAATTTTGAGGGCCGCGAGCTGGCGGATATGCAATTCGCCGATCTGTTTGAATTATATGGCGAATTGAGCTCGGATTCGGACAGCCGGCAGCTACTGGAAACGTATCTTGACGGCCGCTTTCCCCTCTGGCGTGAGGACACGAATACGCAGGCTGGAGGAGGGGAAGGAGGCTCGCCAAGCTCTGGCCCCATGACCGAGGAGGAGGCCCACCAGATCCTTGGTCTTGAAGCGGGTGCTTCTACGGCGGAAATCAGCAAGGCGCACAGACGCCTCATGCAGCGGGTTCACCCGGATGTCGGGGGATCGTCCTTCCTTGCGGCGCGTATCAACGAGGCCAAGGATATTTTGCTGTCGCGGCATGGGTAAATTCTCCTTCGACACAATAAACATTACCGGAGAGGTGGATTTTCAGCGGCCCTATTGCAGAACCGCATAGCAGGCGATTTTTTTCCGTTTCAGCGCACCGCAGGTTTTCCTCGCGGCGGACTTGGAACGGAATCCATGGTAGCGGGCCCGATAGTAAAGCTGTCCGTTTCGCTCGAACGTCTGGGTGAATGGTGACACGGAGGCGAGGGTGCGGCCGGCGCGCTTTTTGGTCTTGTTCAGGAATGTAAGTGCCTCGCTCTCGCTTGGCATGGATGCCACCTGAATGACCCAACCCTCGACACGATTTGAGGATGTGGTCACCGGATCAATGCCTTGCGGTGCTTCAGGCCTTGCTTCCGGCTGCTTTACGTCCGGCGTGCTGACAGCGGCGGCAACCACTACGTTCGGTTTTTCGGCCGGGACGGGGGCATTGCTCTTTGGAAGCGCGGCAACCCTCTTGCCCGAGCCTTTGGTCGAACGCTTTGCGATCAATGGCCCACCGCGTCTCTTTGTTGCGCGTGGCAGGTATTTTGCGATCAGCTTGGCCATGTGGGCATTGCGCCGTTTTCCGGTCTTGCCACCCATCACAACCGCAACGATACGGCGTTTGCCACGTGATACGGTTGAGACGAGGTTGAAGCCGGAGGCGCGGATATATCCTGTTTTGATACCATCAACACCCTTGACCGTGCCCAGCAACCGGTTGTGATTGCGATAGCGGCGCTTGCCGTATTTGTAGGACCTGGTCGAGAAGTATTTGAAATGGCGCGGGAAATGCTCGCGCAGCGCCAGACCGAGGCGTGCCATGTCATGGGCTGTTGTCTTTTGAGCAGAATTCGGCAGGCCCGACGCGTTCCGGAACGTCGTGCTTCTCATGCCCAACTGATGTGCCTTGCGGGTCATTTTCCGAGCGAACTTGCCTTCCGTCCCGCCGAGAAACTCGCCGACTGCAGCCGCAACGTCATTTGCCGATTTGGTGACCAGAAGCTGGATGGCTGCTTCGACGGAAATCGTCTGACCCGGACGGAAGCCGATCTTTGAGGGTGGCCGTCCGGCCGCGTATTTGGAGATCTTGATGCGTGACGACTTCGAAATCTGGCGTCGCTGCAAGGCGTCAAACACCATATAGAGTGTCATCATCTTGGTCAGCGAGGCCGGGTAGCGGTGCGCTTCGGCGCTGGAAGAATAAAGGGTCTTGCCCGAATTGGCGTCAATCACGATCGCCGCATATTTCGGATTGGCCGCCGCGGGGAGCAATGTCACGCCAACGAGCAGGAACACTGCCAGCGTAACTATGTTGAAGACGGAATAGAGTCGATTCATCGCGGAAGCGGTGTTTGCAAATACCGGAAACACGGGTCACCCCATTACTCATTGTTACACTTAAGCCGGCTTGCTGGCCGATCCCTGACTGTCGAAGCTAGCCAAACAGCGTTACCAATCCGTTTATGGTAAGCGCTTCGTTGACGCTTTCGTGCAAATTCGTTTAAAAATTTTGCATTGCAGCAATTTCATGTTGACAAATGTTGCGGTGCACACTAAATATAATGCACCGCATCAATCTCCCGGATCGCACCTGAAAGGCTCCACCGATGATGAATTCCTATGGCGACGTCAACAAAGTTGGCAAAGAAATGATGGACAACAATCTGAAGTCCTTTGCCGTTGTAACCAAAGGCTTCCAGGCTATTGCTGGTGAAGCCAACGATTACTCGAAATCCTCGGTTGAAGCCGGTTCGGCTGTCATCGAGAAACTGGCAAATGCCAAGTCTCTCGAAAAAGCTGTCGAGATCCAGACCGAATACGCCAAAACCGCGTTTGAAGGTTTTGTCGCGCAGGCGACCAAGATGGGCGAGCTTTATGCCGATATGGCGAAGGAAGTATACAAACCCTTCGAATCGGCTATCTCCAAAGCCAAGTAAGCAGGTCTCGTATCTGATCGGCGGTGGGAACACCGCCCGCAGCCCGGTCGCGTAAAGCGGCCGGGCTGTTTGTTTTTGTGCCTTCGTGTGCCGATGGTGCTTGGTTTTTCAATGAATTCAGCTTTCTTGGTGCTCCGACATGTTGTCTGGGCAAAAGAAGGCCTTAAAATCAGCTTAGGAGTCATTACATAATATCGTCTGCAACTGGATCACCATGGTTGAGAAACAGACAGTATCAGGCGGATTTGGCGGCAGGCACCGATGAACAACTATTGGAGCAAAATGCAGGGCGAGGATGACGACTCCGACGAAACCGGTCGGGGTACGGCTGTCATTACCCGAACGCGTGCAAAGACGAAGAAGCCGAGTCTCTACCGTGTCCTGCTGCTGAATGACGACTACACTCCGATGGAGTTCGTTGTTCATGTTCTCGAACGTTTCTTTCGGAAAACGCGTGACGAAGCGACTCAGATAATGTTGCACGTTCACAATCACGGTGTTGGAGAATGTGGGGTCTATACATTTGAGGTCGCTGAGACCAAAGTGTCACAAGTCATGGACTTCGCCCGTCAGCACGAACATCCGCTGCAATGCGTGATGGAAAAGAAGTGAGGTACTGAATGCCGGCTTTCTCGCAAAGTCTGGAGAACGCGCTTCATCAAGCGCTGACTTTTGCAAATGAGCGTCACCATGAATATGCGACGCTTGAACATCTGCTGCTCGCGCTCATCGATGACACGGATGCGGCTGCGGTCATGCGCGCCTGCAACGTCGACGTCGGCGACCTGAAACAAACCGTTCTCAACTATGTTGATGCCGATCTCGACAATCTTGTCACCGGGTATCACGAAGATTCCAAGCCAACTGCCGGATTCCAGAGAGTCATCCAGCGGGCGGTTATCCACGTCCAGTCTTCCGGCCGTGAGGAAGTTTCCGGTGCCAACGTTCTGGTCGCGATGTTTGCTGAGCGTGAAAGCCATGCGGCCTTTTTTCTGCAGGAACAGCAGATGACACGCTACGACGCGGTCAATTACATCTCGCATGGAATTGCAAAACGCCCGGGATCGACCCAGTCGCAATCCCCCAAGGGCGAAGAAGAAGAACAACCCGGATCCGGCGGCGGCGGCGGCGAGACGGAAGAAACTGGCAAGAAAAAGCAGCAGGACGCGCTGTCGGCCTATTGTGTGGACCTCAACCACAAGGCGACGGAAGGTCGTATCGATCCGCTGATCGGCCGCGAAAAAGAAATCAACCGGACGATCCAGATCCTGTGCCGCCGATCAAAGAACAACCCGCTCTATGTCGGCGATCCCGGGGTTGGTAAAACGGCGATTGCCGAAGGGCTGGCAAAACGTATTGTTGAGGGCGACGTACCGAGCGTGTTGAACGATGCCACCATTTTCGCACTCGATATGGGCACTTTGCTTGCTGGAACGCGCTATCGCGGCGATTTCGAAGAGCGGCTGAAGCAGGTCGTCAAGGAACTCGAGGAGTATCCGGGGGCAATCCTGTTCATCGACGAAATCCACACTGTCATCGGAGCCGGCGCAACGTCGGGCGGTGCGATGGATGCATCGAACCTGCTGAAGCCGGCGCTGTCATCCGGAGCCATTCGCTGCATCGGTTCGACAACCTACAAGGAATTCCGCCAGTTTTTCGAAAAGGACCGGGCGCTGGTCCGCCGGTTCCAGAAAATCGATGTGAATGAGCCCTCGCTGGAAGATGCGATCGACATCATGAAAGGGCTGAAGCCCTATTTCGAGGATTTCCACAAGGTCAAATATACCAATGACGCGATCAAGGCGTCGGTGGAATTGTCGGCGCGTTACATCAATGACCGCAAACTTCCCGACAAGGCCATCGATGTGATCGACGAGACCGGTGCGTCGCAAATGCTTCTGCCGGAAAACAAACGCAAGAAGACCGTCGGCGTCAAAGAGATCGAATCGACGGTCGCCACCATGGCCAGGATTCCGCCGAAGACCGTGTCGAAAGACGACCGGACGGTTCTTGCCAATCTGCGCTCTGAACTGAAACGGGTTGTCTATGGCCAGGACGAAGCGATCGACGCACTGTCGTCTTCGATAAAGCTGGCGCGCGCGGGACTGCGCGAACCGGAAAAACCGATCGGCTGTTACCTGTTCTCCGGTCCTACTGGTGTCGGCAAGACCGAGGTTGCAAAACAACTGGCCGAATCGCTCGGTGTGGAACTGTTGCGCTTCGACATGTCGGAATACATGGAGCGCCATACCGTCTCGCGGTTGATTGGTGCACCTCCGGGATATGTCGGATTCGATCAGGGCGGTCTGTTGACCGATGGCGTCGACCAGAATCCTCATTGCGTGTTGCTGCTGGACGAGGTCGAAAAAGCCCATCCGGATCTGTTCAACATTTTGTTGCAGGTCATGGATCATGGCAAGCTGACCGATCACAACGGCAAGCAGATCGACTTCCGAAATGTCATATTGATCATGACCACCAATGCCGGTGCGTCGGATATGGCAAAGGCGGCGATCGGCTTCGGTTCATCCAAGCGAACCGGGGACGATATGGAGGCGATCAATCGCCTGTTTACGCCGGAATTCCGCAATCGGCTGGATTCGATCATTCCGTTTGGATCGTTGCCGGTTCCGGTAATTCACAAGGTCGTGCAGAAGTTTGTCATGCAGCTTGAAGCACAATTGTCGGAGCGCGGCGTGACGTTCGATCTCAAGCCCGAAGCGGTCGCCTGGCTTGCCGAGAGGGGGTATGACGAGCGTATGGGCGCCAGGCCGCTGAGCAGGATTATCCAGGAACACATCAAAAAGCCGTTGGCCGATGAGGTGTTGTTCGGCAAACTTGCCAAGGGCGGCACCGTTTCGGTATCGGTCGTGAAGGATGCTTCGGGTGCAGAAGAACTCAAACTGGAAGCCATATCTGATGACATTCCGGTCAAACCCAAAAAGGAAGTGACCAGGAAACGGGCAGCCAAACCGAAAGCCAAAAAAGCCGCGCCGGCAAAGGCGGCTGCAACAAAAACCAAACCGCAAAGCAAACCTCCGGCCGCCAAACGGAGCACCGTTCCCCGCCTGCCGCTCAAGAAGTGAGCGGGGCGGGAGCAGCCGAGCCGGCACTGAAGGAACAGCTTGCGCAGGGACAGCGCGGCGAAATCGGTGCTGCAGCCTCAGTGGCTCGCGATATTATCGAGACTCCCCGATTGGTCGAACCGGTCATTGCGGCCCTGGAAGATGGTGATCCGGCGATTGTTGCCCATGCTGCCCATGCCCTGATGCAGGTTTCACTTGATGAACCGACGATTTTCGATGCACATGTCGAGAAATTGCTAAACCTGTTTGAGGCCGGGTCTCAATGGGAAATTGGCGAACAATTGCCGAAGATTCTGGTCCGCTGCACCATGTCGGATGTTCAGATCGGGCGCCTCGCACAAGCGCTTAAAGGCAAGCTGCAAAACAAATCCAACATCGTTGCAGCCTGCGCTCTCAGCGGGCTGGCTGCTCTTGCCGAACGAGGCGCGATCGGGGGCGATGTGCTCGATACCGCTATCGAGGAAGCGCTGAATTCACCGAGAAAGGCTCTGGCAGCCAGAGCCAGGCGATTACGCGATACCACACGAAAAATCTAGAAAATCCCAACCGGTCAGACGATCGGCATCGATGGTAGCAGAGGGGAATATGGAGGGGCGATCGGAACCCGGACAATTGCAACCAGATGACCGGTCGTTCCATTGGTTTGGACAGGGCGCCGGCGCTGCATTTTCCGTGCCCGGTCTCATTCTTGTTTCCGCATTTGTGGGGTTTGCCGGTCTTGCCAAGGATGCAGGACTGACACTGCTGCAAACCGTTTTCATGACCGCTGTGGTTTGGGCGCTGCCGGCAAAGGTCGTTCTGGTCAGTACGATCCTGTCCGGCGGCTCACTGCTGACAGCGGCGTTTGCCGTTACGCTTTCATCTGTGCGTTTGATGCCTATGGTCGTAGCCATCATGCCGGAAATGCGCACAGCGAAAACCCGACAATGGGTTTTATATATGCTGTCGCATTTTGTCGCTGTGACGTCGTGGGTCGTTGCCCTGGAACGATTTCCCGAAGTGCCAAGACCTGCAAGAACAGCATTTTATGGCGGGCTTGGAACGACGCTTTTGGTTTTCAACATGATCGTTGTCGCGGCGGTTTTTCTGCTGGCTGCCCGGCTGCCGGCGCCAGTATCCGCCTTGCTGATTTTCCTGACGCCGATGTATTTCCTCACATCCCTGTGGGGATCCGCCCGCGAAATGGCCGGGCGGCTCGCAATGGTGTTTGGCCTGATACTCGGGCCGGTTTTCCATCTATGGGTTCCAGGACTTGATCTGATGCTGGCGGGGTTGATCGGTGGGGGCAGCGCCTATGCGGTGCATCTGTTTGTGCGCCGGAGACAGAAAGCATGAGCTTTGATAGCAGCACCTCTGTCTGGTGGCCCTTTGTGTTCATCCTGATTGCCGGGTGGCTGGCAACGGATGTCTGGCGCTTTCTTGGCGTTTATCTGGGTGCCCGCATATCGGAGGGATCGGAACTTTTGGTTCTGGTGCGGGCAATTGCCACTGCATTGGTTGCGGCAGTGATTGCAAAACTTGTTCTTTATCCTGCCGGCGCGCTTGCAAGCGCCTCCGTCACTTTGAGGATCGCAGCGGCCGCATTCGGGTTCGGCGTCTATCTGATGTCCGGCAAAAGAGTGATTGCCGGTATCATCGTGGCGGAGTTGGTTCTTCTGGCAGGATTGATCGTGTGACTTCCGCCAGGAAACGTTTCAGGCTCAGCCTTGCAGTTGCGTCAGCGCGGCCATGATCTTGTCTGCATTCGCGCTCAAGACCTGTTGATCCGCCATTTGGCTTGCTGGAGGATTCATCCGAACACCGTCAAACCTTGGAATGATGTGGACATGCAGGTGAAAGACCACCTGTCCGCCGGCCGGCTCATTGAATTGCTGGATCGTCACACCATCGGCCGAAAAGGCATTTATGACAGCTTTTGCAACCAACTGGACTGTTTTCATGACTGAAGCCAGCGCGTCGGTATTCGCATCGAGGATGTTTCGTGCCGGTGCTTTGGGAATGACCAGGCAATGGCCGATACCGCGCGGCATGATGTCCATGAAGGCAAATGTCTGGTCATCCTCGTAGATTTTATGCGCCGGCATTTCGCCGCGCAGGATCTTTGCAAAGATGTTGTCACTGTCGTAGCCGTTATTTGTCATTTCTTGTGTGTCCGATCTGCGGTCCTGATGTGGCGCCGGCGAATTTCGATTGAATTCCGCTTTCCGTCAAGCGCTGACCTGCATCGGTGTATCATCCCTTGCGAAACGGCGTGTGGGTGTCGAGAATCTCACCGATTCTGGCAACATCTTCACGCTCGTGCGTCAGATATTCCGACACAGCGCGCCGGAAGCCTTCATGCGGTATGAAATGAGCCGAATGCGTGGTTACCGGCACATAACCGCGTGCCAGTTTGTGCTCGCCCTGCGCACCGGCCTCCACGGTTTTGAGACCGTTTGCGATCGCGAAGTCGATGGCCTGATGATAGCAGACTTCAAAATGCAGATAGGGATGGTTTTCCGAGCATCCCCAATGCCTGCCGAAAACCGTGTCTGATCCAATGAAATTGAGGGCACCGGCGATGTATCGTCCAGAGCGTTTTGCCATGACCAGCAGGACATCCTGGGCCATGCGTTCCCCAATGAGTGAAAAGAAGGTTCGATTGAGGTAGGGACGGCCCCATTTGCGGCTGCCGGTATCGATATAGAAGGCAAAGAACTCATCCCAGGCGGCCTCGGTGATGTCGGTCCCGGTAAGCCACTCGATCGTTATGTCGTTTTCGAGTGCGGTGCGGCGTTCCTTTTTCAACGCTTTGCGTTTTCGCGACGCCAGTGTGGACAGGAAATCATCATAAGTGGCGTACATTTCGTTCTTGAAATGGAACTGCTGGTCGGTGCGGTGCAGGAACCCGGACTGGTTCAGAATGTCGATGTCGGTCTGATTGGCAAAAGTCACATGTACCGAAGAGGTTTCCAGCCTCTCGGCCAGGGTTTTCAAACCGGCAGCCAGAGCCATTCTGACGGAATCGTTTTCGGCATTGCGATCAACAAGCAGCCTCGGACCGGTTGCGGGGGTAAATGGTACCGAGACTTGGAGTTTTGGGTAATAGTGTCCGCCGGCGCGTTCGAAAGCGTCGGCCCAGCCATGATCGAATACGTACTCTCCCTGGCTATGGGATTTCAGATAACAAGGTACTGCTCCAAGCAGCGAACCATCAGGCCGTTCAAGCCGCATATGCTGACCGAGCCAACCGGATTCACGAACGGCACTGTCGGAATCTTCCAGCGCCTTCAGGAAATCGTATGAAACAAATGGATTGTAACCGGACGAACAATCGCGGCTGGCACCGTCAAGCATTGACCATTCTTCGGCCGAGAAGGCGTCAAGACCGGTTGAAACGCGCAGCGTGAAGCTCTCGCTGTCGATTTGCCCGGAATCTGAGTGCTGATTGCTCATCAACAATACATATCTGCCGGACGGGCAGGGGCAAGAGCAACCACGATCAATTAGCGGGCATTGACCGCGGAAACCATTTCGGAATCGGGATCAAATCCTTCAAATGTGACCTGGTCTGCATGGAGTCGCGTCAATTCGACGTCTTTCTCGTTTCTCACGGTCCAGGTGATCACAGGCATGCCCAGTTGGCCGCGCACAAAGTCGACGAAGTGATTTGGCAGATGGTTGACCGAATAGGACACAAACGAAATTTCGTGCGCCAGCATCGCGAAATTTGCCTCCATCGTCCGCTGACCCAGTCCGACCGATGTCAGTCCTGACGGAATTCCCGGAGCCTGTTGCTTGAACGCGCGGACGAAACGGTGCTCGAACGACATGATCGCAGCAGCGCCCTTGTAGGCCGACAGAGCCTGACCGACCGCTTCGACCAGTTGGTCATCATGTCCTGGATTTCTTTTCAACTCGATGACCAGCGGCACCCGTCCCTGAACAAGATCAAGCAGATCCTGAAGCGAGGGAATCCGGTCATCCGTTCCCCCGATCTTGAGTACGGACAGGTCCGCAGCCGTGTGATCGTGGATGTTGCCCGAAACGCTGGTGAGGCGATCGAGTTCGACGTCATGAAACACCATCGGAACGCCGTCAGCGGATTGCTGGATGTCACATTCGATGGCGAAGTCACATTCGACGGCGCGTTGAAACGCCGTGAGCGTGTTCTCCCAGCACGCACCGTTCAGATCGTGATATCCGCGATGGGCGATCGGTCGGGCTGTCAGGAACTCCAGGCCATTCATCCTAGGCGATTTCCAGGATCGCTTCGATCTCGACGGGGGCATTGAGCGGAAGAGACGCCACTCCGACCGCAGAGCGGGCGTGTTTGCCTGCCTCACCGAGAACGGCAGCCAGTAGATCCGAGGCACCATTGGCCACGAGATGCTGTTCGGTGAAGTCAGGCGTCGAGGCGACAAAGACGGTTATCTTCACGACCGATTTTATGTTTTCGAGGGAGCCTGCAGCTGCCTTTGCCTGCGCCAGGACATTGACGGCGCATTGTTTTGCCGCATCAAGTCCGGCGGCGGTGTCCAGATCCCTGCCGAGCAAACCCGTCGCGATCATAGATCCGTCTTTCAGCGGCAATTGTCCGGCTGTGAGAAGCAGCTGCCCGGTTCGGGCGAACGGCAGGTAGCTCGCTACCGGTGCAGCTGCCTGCGGAAGAACAATTCCCATTTCCGACAGACGCTTTTCAATCATGCTGCTCATCAACGTTTCCTTGTCCGGTTTCGATGGTTGCCGCGAAGGTTGCAAATAATGCCTCGCTTATGCCACGACTTTTCCTATTATGATATCGACTCATCGGAGGCTGATGTGAGAAATCCAAATCGGAATGTGATTGCCGTGATTGCGCTTTGCGTCAGTGCGCCGGCGGCGGCCACGACGGCTTTCGCCGGACAGATTTTGGCTCCGCATCGCGCGGTCTACGATCTCGATCTCAAGGATGCTTCCGACCGGTCTGGAATTTCCGGAATTTCAGGGCGCATGGTCTATGAATTCAACGGCTCGTCCTGTGAAGGTTACACGGTCAACTTTCGCTTCGTGACGCAGATCGACACCAAGGAAGTGTCCCGCCTGACCGATCAGCAGACCAGCACCTACGAAGATGGTGACGGCAAGACGTTTACATTTGTCACAAAATCATTTGTCGACGAGACCTTGGACAAGGAGGTCAAGGGAACGGCATCCATTGCCGATGGAGGTGCTTTTGTCGCTCTGAAGAAGCCGGAAATACAGAAGATTTCCCTGCCGGAGACACGATTCCCCACTCAACACATGCTGGAATTGCTGAAGAAGGCGGATTCGGGCGAATCCTTTTACGAGACCTCTCTGTTTGACGGGTCGGATGAGGCCGACCGGGTGATGACAACGACGATTGTCATCGGGAAAAAAGCAGGCTCGGACGGCAATGATCCGGAATTGTCCGCCGCCGAAACACTGGTGCCAAAACAGTTCTGGCCGGTTTCCATCGCATATTTTGACGAGCAGACCCGTGCGGGTGAGGGGTTGCCGGAATACCGGATTGGCTTCAAACTCTACCGCAACGGAGTGACACGTGATCTCACGATGGACTACGGGGAGTTCAGTATGACCGGGAAACTGGTCGATCTGACGGTCTTTGATTCCACGGACAATTGCAGCGGATAGCAAAGCGGATTTTAGCCAATCCGCAATTGGAATCCGTTTACCATCTGAAGCATCGCTGATTGCAAATTAGCCGACTCAGATGCAATTGAGGTGATGAAAAATCATGGCCGCAGAAGCATATACGGGATTTCTGTCAGCAAAATGTTGGACTGGATTCGTCATCCGGTTGCATTGATGCTGGTGACGCTGGCGGGTTTTGGCTTTCTCAGGAATATGGAAAACCAGTGGTTGTCCATGCCATTTGCGGTCAGCTGCGTGATTTTGCTCGCCGCACTGCTTTTTGCGGTTTCAAACCGGCTTGCCTTCTCGGTTTACGGGGGCTGGGCGCTGATCGGCGTGCTGACAATCATATCGGCCGCGAAATACAAGCTGAAAGGCTTTTCGCTTCATTTCTATGATCTGGTGTTTTTTGCCAGGGACCTCGATGTCGTTCGGTTCCTCGCATCGTCATATCTGCACATCGTGGCAATTCTGGCCGCGTTGCTGGTCCTGGTTCTGATCATGTGTGTCATCGTTTACAAGTCCGACCAGCGCAGTCAATTGCGCTGGAGAAATCGGTTTGCCGCGGTCCCGATGTCTGTCCTGGCCATGGTGGTCACTTTCCCGTCGGAAGCAGCCGTGGAACAGCGCTATTTCTACTACCTGCAGGGCCGCCACGCGACTGCGTTCTTTGTGTCATTTCTTGATCTGGACTACGTCATTGGAGGAGCCAGCGAGCTGGACCGGCAATTGGCCGACGCACCTCGTGGCAAGGCATTTGCAAATAGCGTGCAATGCGGTAGCGGCCCCCGACCGGATGTATTCGTCGTCCTCGAGGAAAGCCATATCGATCTGAACATTCTTCCGGAGCTGGCCGCCGGTGTCCCGGATTTTGATGAGGTTTATCAACAGGAAGGCCACTTGAATCCGCTCAATGTCGAGGTTTTCGGAGGCGGGTCCTGGATATCGAACCTGTCGCTCATGACCGGATTGTCGGCGACGGATTTCGGTTGGCGCAGCCCTTACCTGACGCTCGAAATGGAAGGGCGTGTAAAGGGCGCTCTTCCGGAAGTGTTTGCAAAGTGCGGTTACCGCAGCGTGGCGGTGATCCCATTTGAGTACAATTTCGTGAACGAGGGGCCGTTCCTCAAATCAATCGGTTTCGAAAGCGTCTATGACATCAAGGCGATCGAAGCGCCGCATTACCACATGCGTGACTCGTTCTATTTTTCGGCGGTCGACAAAATCGTCGAAGAACATCGTCGGGAAGACGAACGGCCGCTGTTTGTCGTCGTCGAGACGATGCTTCCACATTCCCCTTACAACGAGAAACTGGCGACAGAAGTCAAACTGGAAGGGGAACCGTTTCACGGCGACCCGGAAGTTGCCGAATATCTGCGCCGTCTGATGATTGCCCGAAAGGACTTCAATGCGTTTGCCCAGCGTCGTCGCGATGCCTCCAGCGAACGCGGAACGGTCGTCATGTCATACGGCGACCACCAGTCTTTCGTCACAAAATCGTTTGTCGAAGATATCGAGGGTGCGGGCGCTCTCGGCCGGACGGATTCACTTGCTTACCGGACGTTCTATTCCATTTCGTCAACCAACCAAAAGGTTCCCGGCGAACGGCAAGATACGGCAATTGACATCGCATTTCTTGGACCCAAGGTGCTTGACGCTGCCGGAATTCCCGGATCACCGATGTTTCAGGATCTCGCCGTTCTAGAACGCGTTTGCGACGGTGCGTTCAACGGCTGTGCTCGCCGTGAGGAAATCAATCGCCATCTCCGCCGCCGGATAGACGGCGGTCTGCTCGACCTGGAGACCAGGTCGGCGGGCGAGGCCGATGAGGAAATGCTGATCAGCCGCCGGTAAACTCAATCGCCGATTGCAACACCCTCGCGTCTCGGGTCGGCACCGCCTTCCAGCCGGTCTGCATGAATTGTGATGCCGTGGAGACCGGAATTCAGATTCCTAAACTTGGTCTGATATCCGAGCATCTGCAGGGACAGGGCCAGATTTTCCGAACCCGTGTCGGCTTCGATATCATACTGGCCAAACCGATTGACAAGGTGAGGCAACTCAATTGCCTCTTGCATCGTCATCTTCCAGTCGATCAACGCAATGATCGTTTTAGCGACATACGGAATGATCCGGCTCCCACCGGGAGAACCCAGTGCATGGACCGGTTTGCCGTCTTTCAGGATGATCGTCGGTGACATGGAGGATCTGGGACGTTTGCCCGATTCCACCTTGTTGGCGACAGCCTGTCCGTCTTTGCTCGGTAGAAACGAAAAATCTGTCAATTGATTGTTGAGCAGAAACCCACCGCTCATCAGGCGTGATCCGAAGCCGTTTTCGATAGATGTTGTCATAGAAGCGACATTTCCGGCTTCGTCGACAATGACAAAATGTGATGTCGATGGCAGTTCGTAATTGAAACCGTCAATCCGAAACTCGGCCTTCTTCCACGGCGGTGTTCCCGCCGCGACATCACTCTTTCCAAGTGCCGTGCGCCGGCGCAATGATTTGGCTCGACCGGCGAGATAGTCGCGGTCCAGTAATCCAGTCGGCATCTTGACGAAATCCGAGTCGGCCATGTAGCGGCCACGATCGGCGAAGGCAAGGCGCGAAGCGTCACCTATGATGCGCCAGCTTTCGGGGTCTTTCGGCCCCATCGAGGCAAGCTCGAAATGTGAAACGAGTCCCAGTATCTGGCCGACCGTCAGGGCGCCGGAGGATGGCGGTCCCATGCCGCAAACG
This sequence comes from Hyphomicrobiales bacterium, assembly GCA_021775495.1. Classification (GTDB taxonomy): domain Bacteria; phylum Pseudomonadota; class Alphaproteobacteria; order Rhizobiales; family Rhizobiaceae; genus JAJFHT01. Next base: position 14,787 of record JAJFHT010000231.1, read on the forward strand.
TCGTGTTCACGGTAGTTGATGCAGACCGCTTCGCGCTCCTTTGCTGTGTAGGCGGCGAAATCCTTAATGCTGAGCAGACCTGGATTACCAGCGTGATTTTGCACGGCATCAACAATGTCCTGGGCAATCTCGCCGGAATAGAACGCATCCGCACCCTTCGATGCGATGGTATCAAGGGTCCTGACATAGGCCGGGTTCTTCAACGTTGCCCCGACGGCAAGCGGAGCTCCGGCATCATTAAAGAAATAGGACCGGCTGGCCTCTTGTGTCGACAACCGGGCGCTGTCTCTGGTTATGAGTGCATTCAGGCGCGGAGAAACGGCAAACCCGTCGCGAGCAAGACTGGTTGCGGTGTCAAAGAGCGAGCGCCATTCCAGCTTGCCATGGCGCTTGTGAACCGCCTCCATCAGCCGAACGGTTCCAGGCACGCCGACGGCGCGTCCTCCGATGACCGCCTGGAAAAATTTCAATGGTTTTCCGTCTGCATCGAGAAACAGGTTTTGTTTGGCGGCTTTCGGCGCTGTCTCGCGTCCGTCGAATGTGGTCAGTTTCCCGCTTTCCGCATCGTAGTAGACCAGAAATGCTCCACCGCCGATGCCGGATGATTGCGGTTCGACGAGACCCAACACGGTCTGGACGGCAACGACCGCGTCAGCGGCGCTGCCACCCGCCCGCAAGACTTCAAGGCCCGCTTCCGCGGCGTGCCGGTTGGCCGCGGCGACCATGTGTTTCTTTGCCGAACCGACGGTCGTTGTTGCGGTTTCTGTCGCGGTTTCGGGTTGAACCGCGTCGGCTGCCTGCTGCGCGGCAAGCGGTGCTGCGCCTGCCGTGAGGAACAGCGATATCGTTGCAACACGAATCATCCGGTTGGACATCATTTCACGCATCTCCATTCAACTGTCAGGCGGACCGACCGGACCGAATACATCCTCGAACGTGGCCTTCAGGGCGACATCCAGATCCGGCATCGTCAGCGGCAATCCGAGATCGACAAGGCTGGTGACACCATGGCCCGATATTCCGCACGGAACAATGCCGTCGAAATGGCTCAGATCCGGTTCGACATTGATGGCGACACCGTGGAAGCTCACCCACTTTTTCAAGCGAATGCCGATTGCGGCAATTTTGTCTTCC